>JAIFMF010000171.1 GCA_020048635.1 Desulfobacula sp.
TCACTGGCCCATGAATTGAAAAATCCCCTGGCCTCCATCAAGGGCGCGGCAGAAATCCTGGCTGATGAGTTGCCACAAGGCCATCCAAAACATGAATTTATCGACATCATGCGCTCGGAAATTTCAAGGCTGAATCATTCTGTGGAAGACGTCCTGAGCTATTGCAGGGGGCAGCAGCAGGAAAACAGAAACAAACAGGAATCAGTTCAAAAAATTATCCATCATGTGGTTTCTCTTCTGGAAGCACGGTTTGAAGAAAAATCCATAGACCTTATTGTTCGGGCCGAACCCGGTGACGACTTTTTTGTTGATGAGGCTGCCATGATTCAGGTTCTGATGAATATCATCCTGAATGCCATAGATGCGGTTGAAAAAAACGGCAGGATCAGGGTCGAGGTCGAGCAAATCGAAACTGCCCGCTTTATAAAAATTTCAGATGACGGCCCCGGAATCGATGTTGCCGGAGCAGAAGATGTGTTCCAGTCCTTTGTCACCTTTAAGGAAGGCGGAACCGGTCTCGGCCTTTCCATTTCAAAACGGATCATTGAAAGCCTGGGTGGAAAAATAGAGATTGGGACATCACCCCTTGGCGGAGCGCTTTTTTCAATTTGTTTGCCTGAAAGTATCGATTCTGATGATCAGGGGATAAGCCCTGCATGATGATGGGATTATGTTGATCGGTGCTGCCAATGCTTCCGGCTTCCGATTCGGTTTCGAACAACATCCCAGGGTGATCCCTGGCTTGGTATTCATAATGGCCTCCAATATTATTTTAATTTCTTGTTGCAGGCCTACCTGTATCATTCGAACGATTAATCAGCAGAGCTTATTTGCTTCCGCTGGATTTATTGATTTGGCTGGAAGCACGATTTTGAAGCCACTTTTTAAAAGATGCCTGACTCTCTCCGGAAGGCTTTCCTGCAAGAAGCCCATCTATGCTTATGTCTTCGTCGATATCCGGCCAGTGGATGCCGCTCCCTTTACCAATAAGTCGCCAGTTTGCCCTTTCTTTGGAACCGGCAGTCTCAAGGCGTGGATACCAACCCAAGGGGACAGACAGGGTGCGGCCATCACTAAGGTCAACAGTCAGGGTGTCCTCAGTCGTGTGGACATCCATGGCATTGGGGATTTCAATTTCAACGGCTAAAATATTCATTCCAGGCCTCCATTATGGATTCTCGTTTTTTTTCAATTATACTCCGAATCTGTTTTAATTCAAGACGATTGAAACCACCGCTATTGTGAAGGCGGATCGGGTCGAGCCAGAACTTTGCTACTTTATCATCTCGTTCCACATGCACATGATAAGGTTCATCCCGATCACCCGCATAAAAAAAATATCGATAGGCCCCGGTTCTAAATACTGTCGGCATTCAATTCACCTTTTTTATTATTATTGTCCAGCACAGAGGTCACAGGTACTCGGGTGGAAATTCTCCTAATGCAATCTATGAAAGTAAACTCTTAAATGCGATAACAATCAACTTCTTTCTTTCTTCTATGAACTGCTTGAAGTTTTCGAGCGAAAGGTCAACATCCGGGATATAGTGCTTCTCCATATATGCTTTCCTGTCATTGTCATTTGGATATTTTTCTTTTATCCAATCAATAAAGTCCTTCCCCGATTTCTCTTGATTTGGAATACCCTCTAACAATTTCAGATTAGCCAGGCAATTGTAATTATCCATATAAAAAGCTATTTTATCTTCAGAGATTCCACGCTTTACTAATTTCGTTCGCGTGAACAATTTTTTCGGAAAAATATGATCTTGGTGAAACTTATTTCTGAAGTCGAGGGAAGGATAAATAAATGCAAGGACAGAATATGTATACGCTTGTGCATATTGATAATACAAAAGGTTGTCAATTTCATCATCATCAAATGATATGGCTTTTGTACTGCCCTTCAGCTTGCTAACTATACCGTCAAAAGGAAACCCATCCTCAGAGCTTTCTATTACTTCTCGGATTGGTCGAAGGACATTATCTGGTTGACCGCTAAAAGTTCTTTTGAGCAGAACCATGACAAGCCATTTAAATATCCTTTTTCTATCTTCTTGGTACTTTGATGACTCCGAAAAATTATCTGGACTTCCAATTTTATGTAAATATCCTGCTATAGGAATAAGTGCATTGTTTGATGTCAGTGTATCGCGGTGATAACCAAGGCTGGATAAAAGCACGAAAGATGCTTTTACTGCTTTCGATATTTCATCCCATTTCTTTTCAATCGCAAGCATATTATCCTGGTTAAAGTTATCAACTTTAAAAGCAATGTCCTTAAAACCGCCAAGCACCAAACAATTTTTTAAGACAAAATCCTTGTTTGCATCAAATCCGTCACCTACTGCATTAATTTCGTCAACGAAAGACGTTATTTCTTCTCTCGCATCCTTTTCTTTCCATTGTGCAGTAGCAATAGATAATAGGAGATCCGAATAGCTCAGTTGTGTACCGCCACTATTAACACGGATAAAAATATTGAGGACCTTATCAAGGCTTTCCCCTTTTTCTAGAAAAAAATTTATTGATTTATTCTTGTGAATGATTGCGTGCAGTTTATAAAGAGTTCTGTTAGCAAATTTATACTTGTCCTTTTCTAATGAGGAAATGTCGTTTTCAATCAGGTAATCAGCTACTTGATATTCTTCATTAAGGTTCAAAATATCACCTACAAGAAACCAGAAATTGTCTTTGTCTTTTTTATTTGCTTCGTCTTTTGTAAGGAAATTGAAATTGAACTCCACGTCTTCATTATCTGAAGGAGACAATAAATTCAAATACAGTTTTCGCTTAGGAAACGCTGAATCGTTATCCCATCTTTTTCGAGGTAGTTTATATGAATATGTTCCCTTTAAACCAATATACAAAGAGGTTAGTCGTTGCTGGCCATCTAATATTGCAGTAATTCCGCTTTCACCACCTAAATCTGCCTTTGGATTATGTCTATTATCTCTCTCATGATAGTCACGGACAAATTCGTAGAATAGATACTTTCTGATGTTCTGCTTTTCGATTTCCCAAAACAGAAAGGAGCTTATTGGATAATCTCTCATTAGCGAATCAAATAATTTTTTTATCTGCTCCGTTCCCCAAACGAATTCTCTCTGAATGGCTGGTAGCAGATAGTTTTTCTTGTGTACATTCTCTATCACTTCTTTAATGGTGATTGGCTCAACAAATGGCATTTACATACTCCGTATTGTTTTATTCGTATAACAATCATGCATGATTCTTTAGCCCGGCAAGAAAGCAAAAGTCAAGCCTGATAAAAAAAGTTGCCGCAGGCCTCTTCTTCCATCCATCGTAGCTGGCATCCAGAGACAGGCAGCATCGGTTGACAATTTTTTTTTCATACCCTAATGTGAATCATCACTAATCCTGTGAGGGCAGGATCTGGGGTGAGTTTTACCAGTAGGAGAATGGCTGTCTCATGGGAGTTTTCTGATGACGGAGAATGAGGAGTTCAAACATGTCTGATGTGATTTTATTGATTGATGACGATCAGAGCCTGAGACGGGTCACGGAATACAATCTTGCCGCAAAAGGGTTTCAGGTCGTGACGGCTGCTTCCGGCAGGGAAGGGCTTTTGCAGTTTAAGGCCCATGCTCCGGATCTTGTGGTGACGGATGTCAAACTGGGAGACATGAACGGGCTTGACATCCTTTCAATGGTTAAAAAAGAAGCGCCGGATACTCCGGTTATCGTCATGACTGCCTTTGGTTCCATTGAAATGGCAGTTCAGGCCATGCACAAGGGCGCCTTTAATTTTATCACCAAACCTTTTGACCGGGACACCCTGATTTTGTCCTGTAAAAAGGCATTGGAGCTGAAAGGGTTGCACACCAAAACAAAGCTTCTGGTCAATGAAATCAATCATCTGACCGGCACTGAAGGGATTGTGTCTGCCAGCACGGCCATGAAAGAGCTGCTGGATACGGCATCGAGGGCGGCCAACAGTGAAGCGACAGTCCTGATATCCGGAGAATCCGGTACAGGCAAGGAAGTATTGGCACGGCTGATTCATCAGAACAGCCCCAGGAGCAATGGCCCCATGGTAGCGGTTAATTGTGCGGCCATTCCCAGGGGCCTCATCGAAAGCGAGCTTTTCGGACATGTAAAAGGATCATTTACCGGTGCCATCAAGGACAGGAAAGGGCATTTTTCGACGGCTTCCGGCGGCACCCTGTTTCTGGATGAAATTGGAGAACTCTCTACCGATGTCCAGGTCAAGCTGTTGCGGGCCATTCAGGAAAAAGAAGTGCAGCCGGTGGGGTCTGATAAGTCAAAAAGGGTTGATATCAGGATTATTGCAGCCACCAACCTGGATCTGAAAAAGAAAATTGCCGCAGGCGAATTCAGGGAAGATCTGTTTTACCGGCTGAGTGTCATCCCCCTGTTTATCCCGCCTTTAAGGGAGCGAAAAGAAGATATTCCGTCCCTAGTCGCCCATTTTTTAAAAAAATTTGATGCCCCGGCAGATGTCCATTTTTCAAAGCAGGCCCTGGAAGTATTAAAAGCCTACCCGTGGCCGGGAAATATCCGGGAAATCCAGAATATTGTTGAACGCTGTATCATTTTAAGAAAGAAGAACAAGATTGAGCCGGGAGACCTTCATCTCCTGGTGGACAAGCCGGCCGTTTCCATTCTTTCTCCTGAAATCCCGAATGAGGGGATTGCCCTTGAGGATATTGAAAAAGCTTATATTCTCAAGGCCCTTGAAAAGGCAAACCAGAACCGGTCGGAAGCTGCAAGATTATTGAAAATCCCCAGGCATGTTCTTTTATACCGTCTGGAAAAATACGGTATGCAGGATTAGAGACTATTCTTCAAAAGGGTGTGGAATAGTCTGCAAAACCGGTTGTTTTCGATAAACCGGGCCCCTTTCCCATATCTCCTATTATTTCTATGAATTCAATCAGTTGAAATTCCATTGACCCTGTTTCAAAGCCCTGGCACGGGTCTTGATTATACTTCTGAATGGAAAAGAAAAAATTGTTCAATTTAATCATTCAACAGGAGGAAATTGTGAAACCATTAAAATATATCATCATAGGGGCCATCGGGCTTTCTCTAATATTTGCAGCAGAGCGGGTGACGGCTGAGAAAACAGGTCCCGGGGCTCTCCAGAGGGCCATCATTAAAATAGATACCCTTTCCTGCGGCGGATGCTTTAATACGATCAGTGAAGGTCTTTCTCCGCTGAAAGGATATTCAGGCATGGGGATGAATCTGTTCAGAAAACTCATTGCCGTTGATTTTACAGAGCCTTTAACCGTTGAGGAGATATCCCAAAAACTATCTGAAGTCGGATATCCGGGTACGGTGGAAACGGTTGAGCCTGTTTCAGATGAAGAATCCTTTGCCTATCTTGATCAAAAGATAACAGGCGCCGGCGGCTCCTGCTGCATGCGTCCCAAAACGTCACAGCCGACAGAAGAATAATAATTTAAAGAGGATAAAATGAAATCATCATATAACATCATTACCGGAATAGTTGCTGTTTTAATTTTGTTTTTTACAGGTTCAAATGCGTTTGCATTTTTTGGCGGTAAATTTACAACCCTGACCCCAAAGGACGGGAATGTGATGATTCCCGTAAAAAGTGTCAGTGATGGAAAGGCGCATTATTTCAAGGTCAAGGCCGATGACGGGGTCATGGTGGATTTTTTTCTGGTCCAAAGTGCAGATGGGGTTATCCGGGCGGCTGTTGATGCCTGTGATGTGTGCTACAAAGCTGGCAAGGGATATGCCCAGGAAGGCGATTCCATGGTATGCGGAAATTGCGGTATGCGGTTTGCCACGGGCAGGATCAATGACGTCAAGGGGGGATGCAACCCTGCTCCCCTTACGCGGGCCATCAATGGGGAAAATCTTGTGATCTCCATGCAGGAAATCAATACCAATGCCTGGTATTGCAAATATAAAAAATAAGGAAGCAGTTATGGTTTATGATCCGGAAAAATACCGGGAAAAAAGAGAAAAGGTTCTTGGCATCAAAAAAAAGGGGATCGGATTCGGGACCCTGGCCATGGTCGTATCTTTTCTGGTCATCGCAGGGTTAGGCGCAGTAACGATTCCGCGGTTAGTCTCTTACATGACCACGCGTAACCTGGATGATGCGATTTTCAAACTGGAAGCCGACTCATCCTTGCCGGAAAATGAAATTTCAGGAATCACTTCCATTGAAGGCGTGAAAAAAATCATCAAGGACAAAAACAATACCCGCCTCGTGGTCACCTATGATCGGGGCAAGGTGAAACTTTCCACACTCACGGACGTGTTTGCCCGTCAGGATCTGAAGGTGACGCTGCTGAACGAGGTCAATCACCGTCAGCACCAGGGCACTCTGAAAAAAGAGGAGGAAGACATTGAAACTCCATAATATCTCTTTTGGAAATATCAGCCGTCGGAAAGGACGGATGCTGTTTCTTGTTCTGGGGCTTGTCATCGGTATTTCAACGGTTGTGACCCTTTTGTCCATGACGGACAGCATGACACGCGATATTGAGCAGAAACTCAACCAGTTCGGCGCCAATATTGTCATGGTTCCAAAGACGGAAAACCTGGCACTCAGCTACGGCGGCATTGATGTCGGCGGAGTAAACTACAGTGCTCGGGAACTGGATGAAGCAAAGCTGGCCGATATCAAGACCATCAAAAACAGTAAGAATCTTTCCATCGTTGCACCGAAAATCCTTGGGTCTGTCACTGTAAATGAAAAAAAGGTGCTGCTTATGGGAGTTCTGTTTGAAGAAGAAATTGCACTGAAGACCTGGTGGCATAAAAGTGAAGGGGTTTTTCCTCAGAAAGAAAATGAAGTGATGCTGGGGGCTGAAGTGGCATCGCAATTCGGGCTTAAAGCCAAAGAGGCCATTTTTATTTCCGGAGAAGTCTTTACTGTTGCAGCCATCCTGAATCCCACGGGCGCTTCAGAAGATAATGCCGTTATTGCAGAACTTGGGGCTGCCCAGAAACTATTGGGGAAAGAAGGAAAAATTTCCATGGTGGAAATATCGGCCTTTTGCCAGGGATGCCCTATTTCAGAACTCACCCTCCAGATTGCGGAAAAGTTTCCAGAGGCAAAGGTGACGGCTATGAAACAGGCCGTCATGTCAAAAATGCAGTCTATTGAGATGTTTCAATCCTTCAGCTTCGGGGTTTCCATTATTGTGATTCTGATCGGTTCTTTGCTGGTGTTTGTCACCATGATGGGATCAGTCAATGAACGGACAAGGGAAATCGGAATTTTCAGGGCCATCGGGTTCAGACAGAGCCATGTGATGCAGATCATTCTCCTTGAAGCCCTGCTCCTCGGGATCATTGGGGGTCTCCTGGGGTTTGTTCTTGGGAATCTGATCGCCTGGGGCCTTATTCCGATTGTGATAAAAGACAGCACCTTTGCCGGGATCAATTTACCTCTTGGGGTTGTCTCCATCCTCATGGCTGTGGCCTTGAGCCTTCTGGCAAGCCTTTATCCGGCTTTTAAGGCCGGCAACATGGACCCGAGTGAAGCATTGAGAGCATTATGAAAAGAGAGATGAAAATGACAGAGGATGTTGACCATTTAATTGAAGTTAGCGGGTTAAAAAAGACTTACCAGAGCGGCGATACGAGCGTTGATGCCATCCGGAATATGGATTTTTTTATTGACGATGCCGAGTTCGTCACCATCATGGGCCCATCCGGTTCAGGAAAGAGTACGCTTTTATCCATTATGGGTGCCCTTAACCATCCGACTATGGGAAAGGTTCTTGTGGATTCCCTGGATATTTATGCTTTGAATGCGGAACAGCGGGCGGATTTTCGAAGCGACTATATAGGGTTTATTTTTCAGTCGTTTCAGCTTATTCCCTATCTTACCGTTCTCGAAAATGTCAAACTGCCCATGGCGGTGACAGGCCGGAAAAAAAAGATCCAGGATCAAATGGCTGAAGATGTCATTGAACGGGTGGGCCTAACGGCCAAGGCCCACCGCCTGCCGGATCAATTATCCGGTGGAGAACAGGAACGGGTGGCCATTGCCAGGGCCATCGTGAATAAGCCGCCCATTATCCTGGCCGATGAACCCACGGGGAATCTGGATTCAAAAACAGCCGGGGATATCATGAATCTTTTGCAGTCATTAAACAGGGACGGTCACACCGTGATTGTTGTGACCCACAATCCGGATATGGAAGCTTATGCAGGAAGAACCATCAGAGTTCAGGACGGGGAGTGCTTCACATGAAAAATTATATATACAGGCTGTCTAGTTTATCCTTTAGCTGGTTCATGGAAAAAGGTTTTTCAAGCAGCCCGGAAAATCCGTGCTCTCGATATGTTTGAATTTCACTGTGATCTGAATGCCCGCTTATAAGAATTCCGATGATTCCGGGGTCGGTTTTTTTAAGTTGTTCAAGGGTTTGAAAGCCGTTAATCCCCCCTGTCATATCATAATCAAGGAGAGCAATGTCCATTTTTTTATCATTACCCCTTGTCGCTCTAAATATTTCAATGGCCTGTGAACCGCTTGAGGCCGTTATCACTTCATATCCCAGACGTTTTAATAGCCGGGAAACAACATCCAGGGTCAGTTCGTCATCATCAACAACCATAACCTGTTTCGGGGTTCCGGAAAAAGGAGTCGCTTCAACCTTTTTGCTTTTTGTTTTCTCAGGCCTTGTTTCAACGGTATCGTTATTAAAAACAGGCAGAAAGATGTGGACTGTTGTCCCCTGATCTTTGAGGGATTCAACATGAATATTCCCGCCGTGTCTTGCAATAATGGACCATGCGATACTCAGGCCAAGTCCGGTGCTTTTTATGTTTCCCATGGGTTTGGTGGTAAAATAGGGGTTGAAAATCATGTCCAGGTGTTCCCGGGAAATGCCGGTACCGCTATCGGAAATGGAGATGGAGATGCGTGGGGTCTTCAGCGTCTCCTCCAAGTATCTGATGGAAACATCAATCCTGCCGGTTTTTGCCATGGACTCCATGGAATTTTGAAGAATATTGCTGATGGCGGTTTTAAGTTGCTCCTTGTCGGCATAATAATGGCCTGGAATTCTGTCACAATCAAATGTGTAAAAAATATTTTTTGGACCCAGCTTCATTTCAAGGATTTGTTTGATCAGCTCGACAATATCGGTCCGGGTTTTGTGGGGTCCCCCGCCTTTTGCAAAGGTTATCAGTTTCGAAGAAATTTTTTTGGCCTGCATGACGCCTGCTTCTGCATTCTTCAGAAATTTCTGTGTTTCGTTGTCAAGACTTCCGAGTTGGGCAAGATTAATGTTTCCAATGATGGTGGAAAGGGTATTGTTGAAATCATGGGCCACGCCTCCGGCAAGGGTCCCGATGCTTTCAAGTTTTCGGGATGTTTCAATGGCTTTTTCGAATTGCCGATAAAGTTTTTCATGTTCTTTTTTTTCAGTGATGTCAAAGGCTGTCTCAAGCCTGACAATTCGCTTGTCGTACCATTCCACGGCCTTATCAACGATGCTGTACCATCGGTTGTTCCGGGTATTGCAAAATTCCCATTCATAGGGTTTGTCAGGGCTTCCATCATCCAGTACAAGTCTTTTATTCGTGCAGAAGGGGCAGGGGCCTGTCTGGTCTTTTTGAATCATCTGCCAGCATTTTTTTCCTTCCAGGGATTGCCTGTCGTAATATTCCAAATCTTTCAAGAATTTTTTGTTGGTATAAATAAGCTCATAGGTTTTAATATCGGAGACATAGACAATGGCTTCCATGCTGTCAAAAATACCCTTGAAAACAGCAAAACTTTTTTCATTTTTCTTTTCCCGGTCGGTTTGATTTTTTAACTCATCATACCGGTTCTGAGCCTTCTCAAGGGTTTCATACAGGGTATTAAAATTTTTGATCGGTTTTTGCAGATAGTCAAAGGCATTGCTCTGTTTTAGGGCCTCTGCTGCGTTTTCAACCGAAGCATATCCTGTAAGAAAGACGACCTGAACAAAGGGATCGATTTTTTTTAAGGCATGCATGAGCTGAATGCCATCCATTTCATCCATCTGGATATCGGAAAGGACGGTTTTAAAAGGACTTTTCATGAAGCGCTCAAGGGCGTCAGGTCCATTGGAAGCTGTTTCAACCAAAGCGCCCCTTGCTTCAAAAAGAATCTTGAAGGATTTTATCAGATGCGGCTCATCATCAACAATCAGAAGCTTATTTATCATTTTCCTAAAGTTACCCGCAAACTTTAATTTTTCGTGTCGAATTATTGAAATTATCAATCAGAACACTGTTTATCTGATCTCGTAACAAAACACAACTTTAAAGACGTGTCCCTGACGGTAAAATAGTTGGTATCCCCCCTACCTATTTTCTCGGAGGCAGTAAGCCTCTTAATAGCGAGACCGCAATGATCCACATGGTTATTCCCACAAGGGTATTCAGGCCTTTCCAGGAGGAGTTTTTTGCAACCAGCGGGGAAAGCAATTTCCCGCCAAGTAAAATTAATTATTTTAATCCGATATTATCAATGCTAATGATTGTGGTAAGTTTTAAAATAAACGCATAAAATAGTTACGAAATGGAATGATTGACAATTTGTTCATGACAATATGATCACACGAGGAGAAAAAAATGGCTTTATCACCGCAGCTTGAAATATTTTCAGACTATGTCTGACCCTGGTGCTATTTCATTACCGGGAGTATTGAAAAACTGGAAAAAGAATATGATGTAGCGATAAAATGGCGGGCGTTTCCCCTGCATCCGGATACTCCGGAACAGGGAATTTCCCTTGATGAGCTGTTTAAATTAAAAGGGATACCGGTTCAGGTGGATAAAATGATGGCACAGTTAAAATCCAGGGCAGCCGGGCTTGGCCTGGAACTGGGTGACAGAAAAATGACATATAACAGCCGTCTTGCCCAGGAAGCCGGTTTGTGGGCCGAGACAAAAGGTAAGGGACATGAATTTCATATGGAAGCCTTTAGAACCTATTTTGTCCATGGCGAAAATATTGCAGAAAAAGAAGTTCTGCTGGATATGATCAAGCGATCCGGACTTGATCCGAAAGAAGGTGAGGCGGTTATTGATAAGCGGTTGTTTTCCGAGGCTGTGGATTTGGACTGGGAGCTTTCAAGAAAGTCCGGCATTACAGCCGTTCCGACCTTTAGAATGGGTCTTGACAAAATAGTGGGGGCGCAGCCCTATGAAACCCTGAAAAAAATGATTGAAAAATATATAAAATAGGAGCGTTTCATGTATGGGTTTTATCAATAAGGTTTCGAAAAGAAAGGGAAATAGACCGGGCTTAATAAATCCTTTCTTGACGATTAAGCCAAGTTCGCATACAAATTGATAGAGTGTTATCCAACCATAATTCTGGAGAAAAAAATGACGGATAAAAAAAAGAAAACAGCCCCTGCCTGTGCATCATGCGGATTTGATGTTCCGGAGAAACTTTGTTTTTCAGATAAGGGGAAGGGACACAAGGGATGTCCCACAGTGACACGAAAAGAGTTGCTGGAAGAGGCTAACAGGGCCTATGAACTTGAAGATGTCAAAACATTCGCTCACAATGCATCCTTGCAGGAAGCAGAATGCTATGCCAATCGGGACCAGCAGCCCTATATCATGCAGCCCTGCAAAACACGAATCGTTGAAACCTGCGAATTTGCTCTGAAAATGGGATACAAGCGTATTGGCATTGCTTTTTGCCTGGGACTTTCAAAGGAAGTAAAGACGGTTGAAGAAATCTTTAAAGCATATGGGTTTGAGGTGGTCTCTGTCTGCTGCAAAGCAGGGAATACATCCAAAGATCTCATCGGCATTACGGATGATGAAAAGATATACAGGGGAACCGATGAAGCCATGTGTAACCCGATTTTTCAGGCCAAAACGCTGAACTATGAAAAGGCGGATTTTAATGTTCTTTTAGGTTTATGTGTCGGACATGACACGCTTTTTTTAAAATTTACAGATATCCCGACAACGGTTCTTGCGGTGAAAGATCGAGTAACCGGCCATAATCCACTGGCTGCCGTTTACCAGGCAGATTCATATTATAAGAAGATTCGTCTCCCTGATATCAAGTCATGATCATCAAATTGGAAGACATTATTGACTTGGACTATCTGATCGGCAAAGATGAAGCCCTGTCATCGGAAGGCGATATCAGAGTGCGGGAAGAAAAGGATAAAAAGATATTTGACCAAAGCAGGGAAACCTGCAGGACAGATAAGGCGCTGTTATTGTCATGGCTTGAAGCAAGAAGGCAGGAGTTTTTCAGGGAAAAAGAAGTAAAAGGAGTGAGCCTTCTGCCGGGGAGGGTTTTTTCCTCGCTTTATTCATTCATGGTGTATGCCATGGTTTTTTTCGGCGGCATCACCGGCCTGTCGCTTGCCTGGTCATTTCTTGCCTATCACGGTACAAGGCCTGTCAATGTGGCGCTTTTTATTTTTCTCTTTATTCTCCTTCAGGTCGTCCTGATCACGATCACGGTTTTTCTTCTGATTAAAAGGCATCTGATGATAAGATCGGAAAAAGGCTTTTTTAAAGATTCCATAATCCATACGCTCTTATCCTTCCTGTTTTTTAACGTGCTGCCGGAATTTTTGAAAAAAACAGATTGGCGGATAGTAAAAAAAGGCGCTGATACCCTGGAATACACATCCACCCTGATCCGGATGAAAAACCGGGAATACAGTGAACTTTTTTTCTGGCCGTTTTTTATCCTGACCTCGGTATTTTCCTTTTCTTTTGCAACCAGTACCCTTATCGGCACTTTTTTCAGGGTCATCATCAGTGACATGGCATTCGGATGGCAATCCACCCTCATGACCACCAGCATAAAGATCCATCAGCTTGTATCCTTGATTGCTCTGCCCTGGTCCTGGTTTATGCCTGAAAGCCTGGCCTATCCCACCCTTGAGCAGATCGAGGGGTCCAGGATCATCTTAAAGGACGGGATTTCGGTTCTGGCCACACAGGATCTGGTGTCATGGTGGCCGTTTCTGTGTTTAGGTATTTTTTTTTATGCTGTTCTCCCAAGAACTGTTATGATGGTTGCCGGAATTGTGTCTCAAACCCGGGTTCTTCGTCATTTTAACCTTGATCGGCCAGTTTTCCGGGCGTTGATGATCCAGATGCCCCACGATTCACAGACGGCAGCCCAGGAGACCTTCATCCTGGTTCCGGGAAAAGTCTATTCAGATGGCGCCATGGATAAGATCGCACAGACTATTAAAATCAGGCTTTTTTTTGATGTCAAAGAAATCTTCAGAATCAGTGTTGATCCGGAACAGGATAGTGAGGTTTTCAACAGGCTGGGGAAAAGCGGTATAGATCAGGTTGTCCTTGTCCATGAAGTCTGGCAGCCACCCATCAGAGGCTTGCTCTATTATATCCGGCAATTGAAATCCGCGATGCCGGAAAAAGGGCTTTTATGGATATTGCTGACCCAGGATGCCGGGCAGGAAAACCTTTGTGTGGATGAAAATGATGCTGATTTTGAAATTTGGAAAAAAGCAGTATTCACGCTTGGAGATCCAGGCATAAAAGTCAGGAGGTTATAAATCAATGGATGATTTCCCCAAGCCCTTGACAGTGCCTGTATTTGCCGTACTGGGCCATCCCAATGAAGGCAAATCGTCCGTGGTTTCAACCCTGACTGAGGATGACCAGATCAGGGTCAGCCGGATACCCGGGGAAACAACCGAATCAACTCCATATACCATAACCATTGACGGGAAAGATATCATCCGGTTTGTGGATACACCGGGATTCCAGGTTCCAAAACAAGCCCTCGCCTGGTTCAGGAAATTTGAGGGAAACCCGGAGCATGTTGTCGAAGCCTTTATTGAAGTTTTTAAAAATGACCCCTTTTATGCCGATGAATGTGAGCTCTTAAAACCAGTGGCCAAAGGCGCAGGCATTATTTATGTGGTGGATGGGTCCCGTCCGGTCCGCGATGATGATCTGGCAGAAATGGAAATTTTGAGACTGACCGGTCGCCCCCGGATGGCCGTCGTCAATTCCAAAACCGATGAAAAAGATTATACCACGGATTGGAGAAATCAGTTTCGAAAGCATTTCAATTCCATTCGCATCTTCAATTCCAATACCGCCAATTTTATGGAACGTATCAAAATGCTGGAAAGCCTTAAAGCCATTGATCAGGAATGGGAACAAAGCCTGTCGGATGTCATCACAGCCTTTCAAAAGGATCGGCAGAGAAGAAATGACCTGGCCTGTGTTGCCATTTGCCGGGCCATCGAACAGAGCCTGCTTTTTTCACTTTCCGAGTCTGTCACGGCGGAATCCGATCCAAACGCCATCAAAGAAAAGCTCAATCAGAAATACCAGGCTCAAATTAAGGCGTTTGAAGCACAGATGTTCAAAAAAATCAGATCCCTGTTTAAGCACCATCTGTTTGAATATCTTTTGCCTGAATATTCCATTCTTAACCATGACCTGTTTTCAAAACAGACCTGGGAGCTTCTGGGTCTTACAACGGAGCAGCTTGTCGCAGCAGGGGCCATTGTCGGTGGAACTGTCGGCGCCATGATTGATACGGCTGCAGCCGGCCACACGTTTGGAATTTTTACTGCTATCGGAGGGGTATTGGGGGCCGGTTCAGCCCTGCTCAGCGGGAAAAAGATGGCCAAAAACAGACCTGGCGGCATCCGACTGGGCGGTGACAATCTCCAGCTTGGTCCCACAAGGAATCTTCAGTTCCTTTATATCCTGATGGACCGGGCCCTGATATATTATTCCCATATCATTAACCGACCCCATGGTCGAAGAGATATGATGGATGGGCAGGAAAAGAAGCCCGGCCCGAAAAAAGGATTTTCCACAGAGTTCACGTCCGGCCAGAGGACTATCTGCTCAAAATATTTCAAGACAGTCACGGGTCGTTCCTTTATCAGGGATAAAAAAGCAGTGTCGGATTTTGAAGAATTCATAAAAGCAGTTCTGGATGACCTCTCCGGGAAATAAAGGGTTGCAGCTTTATAATTTTTTATAAAAAACTTGTGCCAAGATGAAAAATTCGTTTATACTGACGCTTTAAATTTATTCGAGAATCAACTGAATCTTCAAAAGGAATGCAATCGTATGCTTACACGTCTTTTCAGCCCGATACGGATCGGCAATCTGACTTCGAAAAACCGGCTTCTCATGTCTGCCATGAGCATCAATTTCGGTGTGGACGAAAACTGCTGCGTCACAGACCAGCTTGTGGAATATTTTGTGGAGCGGGCAAAAGGGGGCGTCGGCATGATGCTGGTGGGCGGCGGAAGCGTCCATCCCGGTGGCCAGGAACTGCCGGATTTGCCCCAGATGTACAATGATTCCTGCATCCCGGCCTTGAAAGATATGGTTCAGAGGGTTAAAGCGTATGATGTCCTGTTCGGGGTTCAGCTCATGCATGGCGGCCGCCAGTCCTATCTGCCCCAAAAGGTCGCCCCTTCCGCTATCCCGGCACCGGCTGTGGTGAAGGGGGAGGTCAGGGCGCTTGAGATCGCGGAAATAAAGGAACTGGCCTCCTGTTTTGGCGATTCAGCAAGGCGATGCAGGGACTCCGGGTTTGATTTTGTTGAATTGCACGGCGCTCACGGATACTTGATCAACCAGTTTCTGGCGCCCAATTCCAATATCCGTACCGATGAATACGGCGGGTCTTTTGAAAACCGGTCCCGGTTTTTATTTGAAATCATTGAAGATATCCAGACGAAAACCGGAAAGGATTTTCCCATCGGCATCCGCATCAATGGAAACGATTATATTGAAAACGGCTGGGAGCTCAAAGACACGGTAAGGCTTGCGCCTCTGCTGGAAAAAGCAGGCATTGCCTATCTGCACGTGTCCGGCGGAGTTTACGGGTCCACCGAACTGACCATCCCCTCCATGTATACCCCCCACGGGTGCTTTGTTCACCTGGCCGAAGAAGTCAAAAAGCATGTGCAAATTCCAGTGGTTACGGTGGGCCGGATCAAATATCCGGAACATGCAGAATCCATCATTTCTGAAGGCAAGGCTGATATGGTGGCCTTTGGACGGTCTTTCCTGGCTGATCCCTATTATCCTGAAAAGGCAAGAAAAGGCGAATTTGCCAAGATCCGCCCCTGCATCGGGTGCTGCCTTGGGTGCATCCATGCCGTACTGGCAAAGGAGCCGGGCTCCTGTGTGGTGAACCCGGGTGTGGGAAGAGAATATAAACTGAAGGATGAAAAGCTTCCATCCCGGCTTCAGACGATTCTGATCGCAGGTGCAGGACCGGCAGGGCTGGCAGCGGCAAGACAGTTTGCCCTCAAAGGCCATAAAGTGGTGGTTTGTGAAAAAAAACAGGATTCCGGCGGGCTTCTATCCCTTGCCGCCAAAGCGCCCGGCCGCGGAGAGCTGGACGATATCCTGAACTTCTTCAGAAAAGAACTGGATGCGCTTGGTGTTGAAATCCGCCATAACACGGAACTTTCTCTTGATTTAATCCATGAAATTCAAGCCGACCAGGTGATCCTTGCAACCGGGTCCATGCCGGATATGCCCGTGATCAAGGGACTATTCCAGACAAAAATGAATCTGGTCACCAATGTGGATGTGATGAGCGGTAAAGAAGCGGTCGGCAAAAATGTTATTGTCCTTGGCGGGGGCATGACAGGGCTTATCACGGCGGATTTTCTGGCAGATCAGGGCAAAAAAGTGGTGGTGCTGAACCGGAAAAAAAGTTTTGCCGAGGAAATGTCCAGCAATGACCGGTACTATTTACGAGAACGCCTTAAAAAAGGAAAGGTCGTTCTGTACAAAAATGTATCCATCCGGCAATTCACCGATGACGGCGTCGTGTTCAAGGCCAATGGAGAAGAGATCACCTTTACCGGGTTTGATGCGGTGGTGATTTCTGAAAAGCAAAGTTCCATCCGGGATGCAAAAGACCTTGAAAAAATGACCAGCGTCAAATTCCATCTTATCGGCGATGCAAAATCTCCAAGACATCTGATGTATTGCATCAGCGAAGCCGAAGAAATCGCCGATTCCATATAATATCCAGGTCTGATAAAAAAAGGAAAATAATTGTATGAAAGAAATATATGAGAATGCAAAAAAATTAATGAAAGACTATTGCCGGGTCTGTAAAGTTTGTGACGGCATTGCCTGTGCCGGTGAAGTCCCCGGCATGGGAGGTCTTGGGACTGCATCTTCGTTCAAGGCCAATGTCGCTGCCTTAAAAGAAATCCGGTTTAATATGCGATTGATTCATGATGTAACAGAGCCTGTCACATCGGTTTCCATCCTTGGAAAAACACTTTCCATGCCGGTGATCGCCGCCCCGATCGGCGGGGTGTCCTTTAACATGGGCGGCTTGGTTTCCGAGGAAGATTATATCCGGTCCGTCATCTTCGGATGCAGGGCAAAAGGGATCATCGGATGCACAGGAGACGGGGTTCCGGATTTTATCCATGAGACGGGTCTAAATGTTATCAAAGAGGCGGAAGGTCACGGCATCCCGTTTATCAAACCCTGGGCAGATAAAGAACTGTTTGAAAAACTTGAAAAAGTCGGGCAAAGCAATGCCGGTATCATGGGAATGGATATTGATGCGGCAGGGCTTATCACCTTAAAGAAAATGGGACGGCCGGTTACGCCCAAAACCGTTGAAAAACTGGTGCAGATCATAAAACAGGCACCTGTTAAATTCATATTAAAAGGCGTGATGACGGTTGATGATGCAAAGCTGGCCGTTGATGCCGGTGCAGATGCTATTGTGGTATCCAATCATGGCGGCCGGGTTCTGGACGACACACCGGGTGCGGCGACCGTGCTGCCAGCAATCAGCGCTGCGGTTAAAGGAAAGATCACCATCCTCACTGACGGAGGAGTCAGGACCGGCGGAGATGTATTAAAACTCTTGGCACTGGGTGCAGATGCTGTTATGATCGGACGTCCTTTCAGTGTAGCTGCAATGGGTGGTCTTCAGAACGGCGTGGAATTTTATATCGATAAGATCAGGACAGAACTTGAACAGGCCATGGTATTAACGGGCGTAGCGTCTGTTGATGCAGTTTCAGGAGCGATACTGCATAATTATAAATAAACCATCAATTCGGTTTTTCTGGCAGACCGGTTTTTCTGGGAAAAGAGTATGGATCCAAAACCCACACAAGAAGAACTTGAATTTCATATTCAGGAATTGAAAAATGAGCTTTTAAGGATGAAAGCTTCGGAAGAAAGACTGCGGCTAACCATTGAAGCAGTCAATGACGGTATTTTTGATTTTGATCTAAAAAGAAATGAAGTCTATTTCAGCCCTCGGTATTATACCATGCTGGGGTATGATCCCTATGAAATGCCGCCCAGCCGGGAAACCTGGAAAAACCTCTTACACCCCGATGACAGGGAAAAAGCCGTAACTTTCGTGGATGATCACATCCGTAAGAAAAAAAGCTGGTCCATTGAATTCCGGTTACAAACAAAGGACGGAAAATACAGATGGATTCACAGCCGGGGTAAGGTTTCCGAATGGGATGAAAACGGAAATCCGATCCGTCGTACCGGGACACACAAAGACATTACCGAGCGAAAAGAAGCTGAATTTGAAAGAGAACGGCTGATAAAAAAGCTCAACAAGGCCCTCAAGGACGTAAAAACCCTTGGCGGACTGATCCCCATCTGTTCAAGCTGTAAAAAAATCAGGGATGACAAAGGATATTGGAACCAGTTGGAAAGTTATTTTGAGCGGCATTCCACAGCCTTGTTCAGCCATAGTCTGTGTCCTCATTGCATGGATGAAATCTATGGAAAAGATGACTGGTATATTGAGTTGAAACAAAACAAAACCAAAGAATGAGTTTGATTATCCGGTTCCAAGCCTGGCTGGTCTTATCAAAGAGATCAGCCAGGGCGGTTACGGATCAGAGAAGCCAGGCCAATGAAACGCCTTTTTTCAAATTTCTTTTAAAACATTTCAACCCTTCGGTTTTTTGCTTTTTTTCCCCAGACATTGTCTTTCGCCAGATGTTGATAATTTTTTCATGTTACTCTCTGTTAATTATAATTTAAACACTTCAGCCGTTTCCTTCAGCTTTAAAATTCCCCATTCAATACTTTCAGGATCAAGGGCTGGGAAGGTCAGGCGGATGAAAAGTCCTTTTTTTTGCATGTCATCCAGAAAGTCCGGGGCCACGGCATCCCATGCCGAGGCAACGCTGACCCCGTTGTTTTTAGAAGATTCAATAAAGGCAGTTTCATTTTCCTTTAAAATATTGGGAAAGGCCAGTACGGCAAAAAATCCGCCGGCGATATCACAGGGAAAAGCACCAGGAAAATGGGTCTTGAGCGCATGATTTAATGCGTCCATTCTAGGACGATAAAGCCCGGTAAGATAATTGAGATATTGATCATACTGCCCGGACTGAATAAAATCTGCAATAAAGCCCTGGGTGGGCAGGTTGGGGTTGATCCTTGTATTGGCGATTACCTGTGTGAAATGATTCACATAGCTTTGGGGAACAATGATATAGCCGCATTTGGTTCCGGGAGTGATGGTCTTTGTAAATGAGCTTGCAATCACCGGTCCCCAATCTGAAATCTCCACCGAGTCATTGGCTTTTCCATCATATCGAAGGATCTGGTAGCAAATATCCCAGATGCAAAACATGTTATTTTCCCGGCAGATGCGCTCAACCGTTTTTCGATTGTCCTTTGTGTAGGTGATGCCTGTGGGGTTCTGGTGAAACGGGATTCCGTAAAAAGCGTTTGGCTTCATCGTATTGACGATCTTTGCAAACCGGTCCACGTCAACACCGTCAGGCGTCAACGGAACACCGGCAAGCCTGTGCCCATATCGCATAGCATCAATGAGGACTCGATCATAGGAAGTCTCTTCCACCAGAATCAGGCTTTGTTTCGGAAGGGATTTAAAAAACAGGGAAATGACTTCAAGCCCTCCGTTTCCGGCCACCACCCGGTTTGAATCCACACCGTGGAGGCTGCCGATGATGTCCCGCAAAGGTTTAAAACCGGTAAAGTGCCCATATTGAAGGACATCTGTCCCATATTTGAGCACAGCAGTTTCATACCCTTTTAAAACAGCAGGCATAACTTTTTCCAAAGCTTCCTGTGCCGGAACCCCTCGAAGAAAATTAACAGACTTTTTTTGATTTGTCTCCATTTTGATATCCTTATCCATAAATTAATCTTGACTCATTACCATCTGCTTTGTTTCTATTGCAATAAAGCTTAAGGGCAAATTGCGATTCAGGTATCTTTCCGTTGCTTCCCGTGAATCCACCTGCCGGAAAGTGTCAGCGGGCGTGGATATAAACAGTTGGATGATACCATCATAGTCATTCATTGTAAGTTCACGTATCATATCACCCTGGATTCTTCTGAGTAAAATGCGACGGTTTTTTCGCTGGCAATATCATCATGATTCTGGGTGGACAGAAATATCGGACAGCTTGAGCACGCAAGCCCGCTATAGGAGATCATCTGTTTCATGATGTAACTTCTCCTTTTCTTTGGGGTCCCCTGAAATTGATATTTCCCAGTTATCTATAGGAGATATTTCTGGGAAAATCAATCCGGGGATTCCTATTTTTGGAATTTTTTATTCTATTTCAAAGGCGCGTTCACCGTGGAGCGCATTGTCCAGGCCGGCAAGCTCATCGTCTTTTTCGACACGGATGCCGTTGGTAATGAGTTTTGTAACAAAAACGAGAATGAGGGTTCCGATTGCGCTGAAGGCAATGGTGCCGATGATGGACAAAAACTGAATCCAGACCTGTCCGGGGTTTCCGTAAAACAGGCCTGCTGCACCTTCGGTCACCGAAGGTGCAGCAAAAAGACCGGTGGCAATTGCTCCCCACATACCGCACAGGCCATGGATACCAAAGGCATCAAGAGAATCATCATATCCGATTTTGCGTTTGATCACAGCAACTCCGAAAAAGCCGATAATACCGGACATGGCCCCAATTGCCAGGGCCCCGGTTAATGTGACAAATCCTGCGGCCGGAGTAATGCCCACAAGCCCTGCAATGACACCGGATGCAAGTCCGAGAAGAGTTGGTTTTTTGCTGTATTTCCATTCGATGAAAAGCCAGGCAAGGCCACTGATGGCTGCCGCCGTATTGGTAACCATAAAGGCCGATGCAGCAATTCCGTTTGCAGCCAGCGCGCTTCCGGCATTAAACCCGAACCATCCGAACCATAACAGTCCTGCGCCAAGCGCTGTAAATGCAACGCTGGACGGGATCATGGGCTCTTTGCCATATCCCTGCCGTTTCCCAAGGATCAGGGTCAGGACAAGGCCGCTGATACCTGCATTGATATGAACTACGTTCCCACCTGCAAAGTCAAGGGCACCGATTTTTGACATCCAGCCACCACCCCAGGCCCAGTTGCAGACCGGGGCATAGACAAAGGTAACCCAGAGAATGGTGAACACGATCCAGGAAGAAAATTTCATCCGATCCACCACCGCACCAAGGATGAGGGCCACGCTGATGCAGGCAAA
>JAIFMF010000016.1 GCA_020048635.1 Desulfobacula sp.
ATATGGTTCTGGCAATGTCCATGGTGAAATCAGTGACATGGCCGTCAAAAACAAGTTTACCCTGCTGGATGCCGATAATCCGTTCGGCATACTGGCAGGCCAGGTCCACCTGGTGAAGATTGACAATGACCGGTATATTTTTGGTTTTGCAGATCTGCTTTAAAATTTTAAGTACCCTCTGGGAACTGGCTGGATCAAGACTTGCCACGGGTTCATCCGCCAGGATGACTTCCGGTTCCTGGGCCAGGGTTCTGGCAATGGCCACCCGCTGTTGCTGGCCGCCGGAAAGACTGTCCGCCCGTTTGGCGGCAAGGTGTTCGATGCGCACCCGTTTCAGAGCATCAAAGGCTTTCTGTTTATTTTCTTCATTAAACAGGCGGAGCACCGAAGCCGTATACCAGAATGCATTTCGGGTATGACCCAGCCGTCCGGCCAGGACATTTTCAAAAACCGTGAGCCTCGGTATGAGGTTGAACTGCTGGAAAATCATGCCCACATTGCTGCGTAATTTTCGAAGAGAGCGACCCCGGCACTGATTGATGTCTTTTCCATTGACCAGGACTTCTCCATCCGATGCATAAATCAAGCGGTTCAGGCAGCGGAGCAGGGTGGATTTTCCAGCACCGGAAGGACCCAGGACTGCAATCATTTCTCCTTTTTTCGCGGTAAAAGAAACATTGTCCACTGCCACGACATCGCCTGAATAGGTTTTGGTCAGGCCTTTAATCTCAAGGACGATTTGATTTTCTTTTTCCATTGGAAATTCCTTTATTGACCAGTTTTTCTAAGATTGAATATGAAATATGTTTTTACCCTTCACAAAGGCACTCGTGATGTGGGCCCATTTGTAGTCCCGGTTCACGATCAGAATATCTGCTCCGGCACCCGGAACCAGAAAGCCTGGACGGGTTCCTGTATTCAGGAATGACCCCGGGCCTGAAGTGACCTTATGAAGTGCCTGTTCAAGGCTGGACATCCTCTTTCCTGCAATAAAAGCAGCCTGGAACAGAGATTCTGGATAATAGTCAGACACAAGCCCGGTGCAAAGTCCTTCCCTTAACACATCCGAGGCTTTGAGGTTGCCGCTGGTGGAGGTGTCACGAATCAGGTTCGGTGCCCCCATGAAGAGCATCAGACCTTTTTCAAAGGCTGAACGGGCCGCTTCCAGGGTCACGGGAAATTCACAGGCCCCGATTCCCATGGATTTTATCAGGTCGATTCGGTCTTTTGTGTCATCGTCGTGACTGAGCATGGGGATAGTTTTTGCGGCCACGGTTCTGGAAAGAATCTTAACCATCTCCCATGCATGGTGATTGTTTTCCTGTTTTTCTTTTGCCTTTTTCAGAATTTCGTGGGAACCCAAGTCATATTCTTCTGAATGAAATTTCATATAGGCTTCCATGGATCTGAACTGGCCCTGGCCTGGCGTGTGATCCATGATGGACAACATGTCCACGAGATCTTCATCCAGAAGCGTTAAGATAATATTAAAACTTTGTTCCGACCCGACTTCGTACCGGATATGGGTATGGTGACGGATCAGGGCCTGGCCGGATTTCTCAAAGGCCTTGATTTTTCGGAGGCAGTTTTCCGCCTCTCTGGGGGATCGTAAGCCGAGCTCATTGTCTGCAAAACTGATGGCGTGGCAGAAAGTGGTGATGCCGCAGGCAGCCAGTTGGCGATCAAGGTTTAAAATGGCAAATTCAATGTCGAAAAAAACGCCTTTTCTTTTTTCAATGCTTCTTTCAAGGCTGTCGGAATGCAAGTCCACAAGACCCGGCATGATCAGGTTGCCGCCGGTGTGAAGGATAGTTTCAGCATCGGGAATATCGGCATTCTGAAACACGGCTTCAATTTTTCCATTTTCAAAAAGGACCGAGCCTTTTTCATGGAGTTTGATCCCATCAAACAGGGGGCCTCCGGTGATGAGTGTTTTCATGCGCTATTCATACCTCCGCAGTTCGGCATAGAATTTGGGACATATCGATGACCCGGCCCGCAATTTCTTTTTGATCCGATTTATTATGAAATATACCGATGATGCAGCTTCCTGCCTGAATTGCGTCTTGAATGAGCTGCATGACGATTCTCCGGTTTTCAGGGTCAAGAGAGGCTGTGGGTTCATCCAGGAGCAGGATGGGATAGGGAGCGGCAAACCCCCTGGCTAAGTTGATCCTTTGCTGCTCGCCCCCTGAAAAAGTAGTGGCGGACAGATGCCAGAGATTCTCGGGAATTCTCAGGCACTCCAGAATTTGCCGGCCTCTTTGTTTTGCTTTCCGGGGCTCCATCCGGCGGGCAATGAGGGGCTCAATAACGGTGTCAAGGGCAGAAACCCTGGGCAGGACCCTTAAAAACTGGCTTACATATCCAATGGTATGCTGCCGGATGTCATAGATAAGGGACGGCAGGGCTGTGGCCATGTCCACCAGTGTCTTTTGATGCCGGACAAGGATTTTACCTTTTGGGATTCTGTAGCCTGCATAAATCATCCGTAAAAGTGTGCTTTTTCCAGAACCGGACGGCCCGGTCAGAATCGTTGCCTGACCCGGAAAAAATTTCATTGAAAAATCATCCAGCACTTCGATTCGTGTTCCTTCCTGGTGATGGAAGACAAAATCCTTGCTGATACTGATTATATTGAGAATGGGGTCGTCCACGGGTCATCCTTTTACATCATCAGGGTTTTAAAATCGAGGACACCAGAAGCTGGGTATAGGGTTCCCTCGGGTCATCCA
This sequence comes from Desulfobacula sp., assembly GCA_020048635.1. Lineage (GTDB taxonomy): Bacteria > Desulfobacterota > Desulfobacteria > Desulfobacterales > Desulfobacteraceae > Desulfobacula. The sequence goes on from JAIFMF010000016.1 coordinate 2,736, forward strand.
GGATTTGATCGCTTAAGCCGGACTCGACAATCCGGCCATCCTTCATGACATAGAGTCTGTGGCTCAGAAGCCTTGCCACAGCCAGATCATGGGTCACAAGAATCATGGAAAGACTGAGACTTGCCACCAGTTTTCTTAAGACATCAATCAGCCTGGCCTGCACGGAAACATCCAGACCTGACGTGGGCTCGTCCATGAGGATGATTCTCGGATCAGTCACCAGATTGGCTGCAATCTGGAGACGCTGCTGCATTCCTCCGGAAAAAGTCGAGGGCAGGTCATCTATCCGTTTTGTGTCGATTTCAACGGTTTCAAGCCAGTGCCGGGCAATTTTCCGGATCTGACCATAATGTCGCATCCCGTTGGCCATGAGGCGTTCCCCGATATTACCGCCAGCACTGATGGTCATCCTGAGACCTTCGACGGAGTTCTGGGTCACAAAACCGGTCTCGGAGCGGATGATTTTTCTTAACAGCACTTCATCCGTCCGGCAAAGATCAATGAATCCATAAGAGGAGTTGAAAAAAACCGATCCGTTTGTCGTGCTTAATCTTCCGGCAATGCATTTGAGCAGGGTGGACTTGCCTGAACCGGATTCTCCCACAATGCCGATGACCTCCCCCTTGCCCAGTTCAAAATTGATTCCGTGGCACCCCATGGTTTTGCCATAGAACTTTGAAAGGTTCATCACTCTCAAAAGCGGAAGGGTTTTATCTTCCTGCAGCAGAGTCATTGATTCTCCTTCTGCCCGTTATTCCGGCAATATTCCGTATCCGAGCAGACAAAAAGTCTTGATCCTTTATCGTCTGTGATAATTTCATCCAGAAAAGAAGTGTTTGATCCACAGATGGCGCAGGATTCCTCCCAGGTTTCCAGATCAAAGGGATAGTCCTCAAAATCCAGGCTCATCACATCCGTATAGGGGGGAACAGCATAAATCCGTTTTTCCCGACCCGCTCCAAAGATATGGATGGCCGGGGACTGATGCAGTTTCGGGTTATCAAACTTAGGGATGGGGGAAGGGCTCATGATATACCGATGATGGACAAGGGCAGGATAGTCAAAGGCCGTTACAATCCGGCCATGCTTTGAAATATCTTCATAAAGTTTGACATACATGGCCCCATATTCCTCAAAGGCATGCATTTTCAAGGTTTCCGGCCGCCGGGGTTCAATAAACTGGAGCGGTTCCGGGATCGGGACCTGGTAAACCATGACCTGCCCTTCTTTCAGGGGGGTTTCCGGTATCCTGTGCCGGGTCTGGATAAGGGTGGCCTCCGGGGTGTTTTCCGTAATCCGGACCCCGGCGGTTTTCCGGAAAAAGTCTTTTATGCTGACGGCATTGACCGTATCATCCGATCCCTGGTCAATGACCTTGAGAACATCCTCTTTTCCCAGAAGAGCGGCCGTCAACTGAATCCCCCCGGTCCCCCAACCGTAGGGCAGGGGCATTTCCCTTCCGCCAAACGGTACCTGGAAACCCGGTATGGCCATGGCCTTCAAAATGGAACGGCGAATCATTTTCTTGGACTGTTCATCCAGGTATGCAAAATTATAAGTCAGCGGCATTATTTTTTTTCCTGTTTTTCCGATATTTTTTCTGAAGGCTTCGAATAGAAATCAGTTCGGATTGGAAATCCACATAATGGGGCAGTTTAAGGTGCTGCACAAATCCGGAAGACTCGACATTATCACAGTGGGAGAGGATAAATTCCTGACTCCTGGCCGGATATTTTTCATCCGTATCTTTCTCACTGTTCTGAAGGGATCGATCCAGAAGGGAGACGGACATGGCTTTTCTTTCATTCTGGCCAAACACAAGGCCATATCCGCTCTCAAACCCAGGGGCATCCTGTTTTGTCCCGTTGTTCCGGTTGATCATGAAGCACTCGGTGACCTTTATTTCTCCCACCTTTATTTCAAATCCTAGTTCCGGTGGTGTGACCATTACTTCCACAAACCCCACCCGCAGCTCTCCAAGAAAAGGGTGTCGATCCAGACCAAATCCTCGTTGCAGGGAATAGGCGGACCCGAGGAGAAATCCTTCATCCCCGCGGGCCATGGCCTGGAGCCGGATGCTCCTTTTGGCCGGAAGCTTCAAAGGCTGCCGGGTCAGGTCTTCTGTTTTTTCACCGATGAGCTCTCCTTGCCCCTGCTGCATCACCCCCTGCCGAATCAAAATATCCACTACCCGGGTCATGGGAACTCTGTTTTCTGAAATTGTCCGGTCATTGCTGCCTTCCGGCTCCCGAAGGACTTGTTGTGCGGTATCCGGTTCATCTCCAAATTCGATGAGACGGTGGGTATAATCATACGTAGGGCCCAGGATCTGGCCACCGGGAATATCTTTAAACGCACCGGATACCCGTCGAAGAACCTGCATTTTTTCCGTGTCCACGGGTCTGGAATTTCCAAACCGTTTCAGGGTGGTTCTGAAGGCCCTGACAAGAAATCCGGCTTCCACAAGGTCTCCCTGGGACTGTTGTATGGCCTTTACCGCTGCTTTTTTATCATAGAGCGCGCCTTCCGCCATGACCCTGTCCACGGCAAGACCGAGCTGATGTTCAATCTGTTCCGGCCGGATTTCAGGAATTTCTTTTGGCCCGCGCCGGGCTTTGGCCACAAGCTTTCGGGAATTTTTAACCGCAGTCTCTCCCCCTTTGACGGCTACATACATTACAGGACCTCTGCTTTTGTTGTCCGGGGAAGGGCCACGAGGGTCCGATCATAAATAAAGATCATATCCACACCCAGGGGATATGAAAGGTAAAGTTCCGAACGAATTTTAATAAAATTGTCATCTATACCCTCTAATTTCAGGAAATTCTGTTTTTTGATCCCCGGACCTGTCAGCCTTATTCTTCCTGTATCATCCAATCCCTTTGTCTGTACAATCAGGGTGGTTGATATATCTGGCGACTCAACGGTACCGGGGTTGAAAAGAGATGGGTCGCCGAGGTTTTCAATATCTGTACACAAGGCAAACAGGGAATGCTGCTTTAAGCGGGTATAGGGAGCACCGGTATGAAACCTGAGCCATTGCAAGCTGACCGATGCATTCTCAATATCAGACCAGAACGGGGTTTCAAAATCCAGAAGGGTCAGAAGAACAGCCCCGGCTGCCGGGTGGAGCGGTTCAGGGCAGATTAAATCTATTCCAATATCCACGATTGTCCCCGGGCATGCCACAGCAGTAAGAAGTCTTCTGAAAACGGCCTGGCTGTCAAAGACATCTGAATTAAATCCTTTTATCATTACCTTTTTATTCTCCCCTTTTCAGGGTAAAAAATTCCACTTTTGTATCTGATGCGTCTTTTAGCAGAATGTCCGTTTTTAACCGTTGTTTTTCCTCCAACCTTGGAATCAGGGTTGCCATCAGCCGGTCATGATGGTCCGGGTCCTGCAAGAGACCGTCAAACAAGGCTGCCAGTTCTGCATGGCGAAGATCAGACCCCATTACCCAACCCGTACCCAGATATTTTCCCTTGACCTCCAGAATACATTTTGAAACCGTCATTTCTCCTATATTGAACCGTGAGCCGGAACCGTCCGCCTTTGCCTGAACCATCAGCATCCCGGTTTCCGGTCCCACAATGCAGACAAATTCGCAATGGTCTTTCAGCTCTTCCAGGGCAGACTCAAGATCAGCCGGGTCTGCGCTGCCCAAAAGCCAGATCCAGCTTTCTCTCTTCATTTGCATGAAATTTTCCTATATTCAGTTCATATTTGAAAATGCATTTAACACGATGGAGATGAGAGAATGATTAATTTTTTGTTATGGATTGGTTAAGATTTGGTAAGTCTTCGATTTACTTCGGATAACCCCGGCCTTTACTGATTGATTGAATCCTAACCTGTTTTTTAAACAACGCTAATCAAAACTTAATACACGATATCTATCATTTAGACGTAAACGGCAAGTGAATATGGATGATACCCATTGGGAGGAAATTCAAAATGTATATGGCCCACGATGTTCCCGGAAGGCTGAGAGTCAAATTGGAACGGTTAAGGAACAATCCCCAT
>JAIFMF010000162.1 GCA_020048635.1 Desulfobacula sp.
CATCACCTGGTCAACTATATCCAGGGCATCATGCATATCGGACAAAGGGATATCTCCTGGATCCGTATCAGTAAGTCTGCCATTGAAAAAGGCTTTACCCTGAAGGATATCGGTGTGGTTATCCATGCCAAATTCCACCAGGATTTCACCAAGATTATTGACAAGGTTCAGGTGACCCTCTACACAAACCAGGCAGATGTGGACAAAATGACCGCCACCGCCAGAGCTAATTATACAACGCGTGACGCTCGTGTGGACAAGATGACGGATGAGGATGTTGAAACCTATTATTCCTGCACGCTCTGCCAGTCTTTTGCCCCCAGCCATGTATGCTCTGTCAGCCCGGAAAGAACAGGACTCTGCGGCGCTTACAACTGGATGGACTGCAAGGCTTCCTTTGAGATCAACCCCACAGGACCCAACCAGCCCATTATTAAAGGCGAGTGTCTCGATCCGAAACTGGGCCAGTGGAAAGGTGTCAATGACTTTGTCTACAAGGCTTCTAGAGGGACTGTTACCCATTACAATTTCTACTCCATGGTTCATTCTCCCATGACCACCTGCGGCTGCTGCGAATGTATCGCTGCTATGCTGCCAGCCTGTAATGGTGTGATGACGGTTGGCCGTGACTACTCCGGCGATACCCCATGCGGTATGAAATTTACGACCCTCGCCGGTGTCATGGGCGGCGGCGCATCCTCACCTGGATTTGTGGGCCATTCCAAATACAATATCACCCAGGGTAAATTCCTTCTGGGTGATGGCGGCCTTCTGAGAATGGTCTGGATGCCCAAGCAGTTAAAGGAAGAATTGAAAGACAGAATCATCGCCCGTGGAAAAGCCATGGGTATTCCGGATCTGTTTGATAAGATTGCCGATGAAACCGTAGGAATCACAGAAGAAGAAATTCTTCCCTTCCTCCAGGAAAAAGGTCATCCAGCTCTTTCAATGGAGTCTTTAGTAGGCTAAATAAGATCGGATAATAATTCAACAAAAAAGGCCCGGTTGCGGATCACACCAGATATAAGGCTGCCGGGCCTTTACCATAAGGTTTTTTAAAAACTTAAGGAGAAAAAAATGGCATTAACCGGTATACAGATATTCAAACTCCTACCCAAAACAAACTGTAAGGAATGCGGGGTTCCAACCTGCCTTGCTTTTGCAATGAATCTTGCATCGGGTAAGGCTGAACTGGACAGTTGCCCCTATGTTTCCGAAGAAGCGAAAGCGCAACTGGCTGAAGCCTCTGCTCCCCCCATCCGCCCGGTCAAGCTTGGCAAAGGTGTCCGCCAGACCACAACAGGTGGAGAAACCGTTCTCTACAGACATGAGAAAACATTTTTTAACCCGACTCTTCTTGCTGCAACCGTCTCATCCGACATTGATGCGGCAAAACTTGATAAGACCCTGAAAATTTACAATGCCTTCCAGTATGAACGGGTTGGCTTAAATCTGAGACCTGAACTTCTGGTGGTCAAGGATGCCGGAAACGGTGCGGCAGCATTTGCAGCCGTTGCAGGCAAAATTGCCAAAGAATCCGAGTTCAACCTGATTCTGATGACGGAAAACATTGATGTCATGAAAGCCGGTGTTGAAGCCGCCGGATTCAAACGCCCACTGCTCTGTGGAGCAACCGCAGCCAATGTGGATGCCATGGGAGCACTTGCAAAAGAGAATGATCTTCCCCTGGTGGTCAAAGCAGGTTCTGTTGACGCCCTCATCCCTTTGACAACCAAACTGACCGGCATGGGGTTGAAGGACCTTGTGATTGATCCGGGTTCAAGGGAAATCAAACAGGCCCTTGAAGATCAGGTGGGCATTCGTCGTGCAGCCCTCAAAGCCGGTAACAAGGCCCTTGGGTTCCCGACCATCACCTTCCCCTGTGAAATGGCGTCCAACCTTGATATGGAAACTCTTATCGCCGGCATGTTTGTGGCCAAATACGGCGGGATTGTGGTGCTATCAGACTTCAGCACGGAATCTCTCTTTCCCCTTTTGCTGGAACGGTTGAACATCTATACAGATCCCCAGAGACCCATGACGGTCATTGAAGGTATTTTTGAAATCGGCACACCCAATGAAAATTCACCCGTTCTGGTCACTACAAATTTTGCATTGACCTATTTTATTGTTTCAGGTGAAATCGAAGCCAGTAAGGTTCCGGCCTGGCTCCTGGTTAAGGACTCTGAAGGCCTTTCCGTTATGACGGCTTGGGCTGCTGGCAAGTTTGGGGGTGATGATGTCGGGGCGTTTGTTAAAAAAAGCGGCATCATGGATAAGGTAAAACATAAGGAACTCATTATTCCAGGCTATGCAGCCGCCATTGCTGGTGATGTTGAAGAAGAGCTTCCGGGCTGGAAGATCATTGTCGGACCGAGGGAAGCCGCTCATATTCCTGCATTCCTAAAATCTAGATAAGCTTTATAAGCCGGAACAGATGGTTTAGCTCCGGCAAAAAAATGAAACATATAAATTTAAAAGGAAGATAACATGATACTATTTGGTGAAAGTCTGAACGTCATTTCCAAGGTAATTGGAAAGGAATTCAGAGAACCGGATCCAGCCAAACGTAATCCCAAGCCCCTTCAAGAAGAAGTTCTACGACAAAAAGAACTGGGAATGGATTATATCGACATCAACCTTGGTCCGGCAAAAAAATTCGGTGTGGAGCTAATGCCCTGGGTTGTCAATGTCGTTCAGGAGGCTGTTCCGGGAATGCCCCTGCTGCTTGACACGTCCAATATTGATGCCATTGAAGCAGGCCTTAAGGTTTTAAAACCGGCATCGGTACCGCATATCATCAATTCCATCATGGCACGGCCGGAAAGATATGAAAGAATGGTGCCCCTTGCTGCACAATATGACGTTGATTTTGTTGCTTTGATGTGGGGACCGGATGGACTGCCAAGGGATGAGAACGAAAGAGCGGCTCTGGCCGTCGAACTTATTTATTTTGCCAATGAAGCCGGCATTGCCAATGAGAGAATCTGGGTAGACGGTATTGTAACCCCTGTCAATATCCAGCAGCAGCAATTGATGAGCCTCATGAATTTCCAGATGATGATGGAAGACATTGCGCCCGGTTCAAAATCCACCTGCGGTCTTTCCAATATTTCCAATGGTCCTCCGGAACATCTACGCGGTATCCTGAACCAGACCTATATGGTAATGCTTGAAAGATACGGCATGAAAGCCGTTATTTCAGATCCTCTGGATAAGCAGCTCACCGCAATTGCCAAGGGCAAACGTCAGGATATTGTGGATCTCATCCATAGCATGATGGACGGCAATGATCCTAATATTCCAAGTCTCAGCAAAGAATTGAGTGATTACGCAAAAACCTATAAAGTCATCATGGGCGAAACGCTGTATTCAGATTCATGGCTTGAAATTTGATGTTAATTTGATTTAGCATCTCTTAAGCACTACAGATAAAAAAAGCCCCTGCCGTTGATGGTCAGGGGCTTTTTCCTTTGTATTGCCTTTTTTAAGGCTTTATTTTGAATTTAATGGTCTTATAATGGGTAAAACAGTTGAACATGGAGATAATAGAAAATTGGACAATCTGGACAAAGATATAAAGATAGATGAAAACTGGTATTATGTTATCATTCAGAATCCAGAAACATCTTCAGAACAATATGTAGGATTCAGTAATGAAAAAACAAGTGAAAAATTTATTCCGGTCTTTAAAACAAAAGAGAATGCGCAAGCGTGTTTTACCTTGATGCCCAAAGATATATTCAACGTCACCTATGGAATCCAGGCCGTCATTGAGGAAGACCTTCTCAGCGTCGCAAAAGAAAATGGTCATAAAATATATCTCCTTGATGAAAAAGGAACCATTTTAGATTATTTAAACTGAACACAGGAGCCTTATTGTGAGCTTAAAAATTGCAGTTGGCGGTAAAGGCGGAGTCGGAAAAACCACTTTTACTTCTCTTATTGCCCGTGCCATTGCCGCCCTGAACAAAGATAGAAAGGTCATCGCCATCGATGCCGACCCGGTTGCCAATATGAAAGGACCGGCGCAAAACCCGGCACCACAGGCGGGTTTTTTACCTTAAACCCAAAAGTGGATGATATTCCGGACCGGTTTTCCATTGAAAAAGACGGGGTCAAACTCCTGGTTATGGGAACCGTTAAAAAAGGCGGTTCAGGGTGTATCTGCCCGGAAGCCACCATGTTAAAAGCCTTGATGAACCATCTTGTTCTGGCCCGAAATGAAGTCGTGGTCATGGATATGGAAGCCGGCATTGAACATTTGGGCAGAGCCACGTCAGGATCTGTGGATGCCTTGATTGTGGTGGTCAACCCGGGAAAAAGAAGCCGTGTGGCTGCAGATAAAATCAGGCAGCTCGGCCGGGATATCGGAATCAAGAATATTGTGGTGGTGGGCAACAGAGTAAAATCCGAAGCAGACAAAGTTATGATCCGGGAAAGTATGCCGGATTACACCATCCTCGGATTTATTCCGGAAATGGATGAGATCGTGAACGCAGATAGAAACGGCAAACGACCTTTTGATGATATCACCCTGATTCCGGAAGCGTTAAAAGAAATCACAAAAAAGTTGCTCGAACTGGAAAAATAGAACTACAAAGCCTCAACCGCGGCTATGGTGGTATCCAGCATCCGGTTTGAATATCCCCATTCATTGTCAAACCAGGCCTGGACTTTGACCAGTCGCTTTCTGCTGACCCGGGTCTGGTGAAGGTCGATGATGGAGGATCTGGGGTCATGGTTGAAATCACAGGACACCAGATATTCATCTGTAACGCCGAGGATATCCTTCAATTCATTCAAAGATGCCTGCTCCAAGACTTTATTCACCATTTCCACATCCGTATCCGTTTTTACAACGAGCGTAATATCCATAATCGAGACATTAGTAGTGGGAACCCGGATGGCCAGGGTCTCAAACCTGCCGGTCATGGACGGCAGAATCTTTGAGATTCCTTTTTCAAGGGCGGTTTTCACAGGAATAATGGATTGAAGGGCAGACCGTGTTTTTCTTAAGTCTGGATTATAGGCATCGATGACCGGCTGGTCGTGCATTGCTGAATGAATGGTGGTGATGGACCCGCTTTCAATGCCCAATGCCTGATCCAGGACAAGGATGACCGGGATAACACAATTGGTGGTACAGGATGCGTTTGAAATAATGGTATGTTCCTTTTTTAATACTTTATGATTCACGCCATAGACAATGGTGGCATCCATTTCATCCAAGGCCGGTTGTGAATAAATCACCTTTTTTGCCCCGGATAGAAGATGAAGCTCAGCCGATTCCCTGTTCTTATAGACTCCTGTGCAGTCAAGGACCACATCAATTTTCAGATCTTTCCAGGGAAGGTTCACAATATTTTTTTCCTGGAAAATTTTAATGATATCTGTGCCGATGATCAATGTGGAATTTTCAGTTCTCACTTCAAAGGGGAACCGGCCGTGGGTGGAATCGTATTTCGTCAGGTGATACACTGCTTTCGGATCTGCGGTTTCATTGACGGCGCAAAGCCTGATCCTGTCATAAAAACTTTTGGATTCATATAGGGCTCTGGCCACGCATCGCCCAATCCTGCCATATCCATTGATTGCAATATTAATTTTCATTTTTTTCATCTCACCATCCTAATCTCAACCCATTTATATCATAATCCTTTAATTGGGATAATGCTAAAACTATATAAACACCCTTGGTAAAAAAATCATCTGTATCTTTGTTTATAGATTCGAGCCAAAGGAATCCCGCATTTATAATCTATTATCAGAAAAGGATAAGGCATATGGAAACGGCAATACTTCCAAAAAAGAAACCCCTTTCTTTTCCAGAGGGGTTAAATTCAGGGTCGGTTCTGTCATCACTGTAGCATCTGGATTCCATGGCAAGAATAAGATTGTCGGCAGATAGAAAGGTTTTTTTAAGCAACGGCAGAACGATGCCGATGGTTTTTCGGATCGGGTTTTTCTGAAGATGTGCACATCTTGCTTTTTGGGCATCGGATACCTCTTTTGCCTGTCTTAGAATGACCGGCATAAAACAAAGCGCAAGGCTGATCATGACGGCCACCCGTTTTTCAGGGACAAAGGGGACGGGTTTTAAAAACCATTGAACTGCGGTTTTTACCGATGAGGGCTTGGTTGTGGCAGAAAAGATAATACCGGTCAGCATGATCAAAAAGAATTTAAAGGCTACCATGCCCCCTTCCGCCAATCCCTGGTTACTGACGGTAACGCCGAAAGATGAAAAAACAGTATCTCCTGTTATCGTAAATGCCCTTGCAAGAAAAACAAAGACAAGAAGGATCAGAAAAAATTTCATATTGCTCAACATTGAAAAAAAGCGAAGCCCTGTTTTTTTAAAGAAAAAAAGAAGCATAAAAAAATAGAAACCTGTGGAAATAAACCCTGCGGGCAGCATGGATATATTGACAAGGCTGATAATAAAGAATTTAAGCCTTGTGTCCAGAAGATGGAGTATGGAATCTCCGGGTCTGTAGGTAAAGGGTGTTATTTCTGCCACGACTGCGGTTCCAATCCGAATTTTGAGAAGCAGGGTTCCCTGACTCCATAGGATTCCAGCCGACCAACAAGATTCAATGGCACATCGTCTTCCTTGACGCTCCCTTTTTCCATGATGATCATCCGGGTGGCTTCAAAGATGACGGGTTCAATATCATGGGTGGCAATCATGACGGTCTGCCCTGCGCGGTGAAGGTCCATGATGGTGGCAAGAACTTGAAGGATTCCGGGGTAGTCGAGATTGGAAAAAGGTTCGTCAAAAACAATGACTTGAGGGTCCATCACCAGGATACCGGCAATGGCCACTTTTCTTTTTTCACCCCCGGAAAGGGTAGAAGGATTCCGATCCTTCAAATGAAAAAGATTCAGAGTTTCAAGAACCTTAGTAACTATTTCTTTGATCCGGGCACGGGTAATTTTGAGATTTTCAGGACCAAAGGCGACCTCATCAAAAACCGTGTCTCCGACCATCTGGGTATCCGGGTCCTGGAACACCATGCCGACGGTCTTCCGGGTTTCAATCAGATGTTTTGAAATTTCCAGTCCGTTCACCCTGATCGTACCTGACGTCGGCATCAAAAGGCCGTTCAGATGCCTCAAAAAAGTGGTTTTCCCGGACCCGTTTTTTCCGGCAAGGATGATGAATTCGCCTTGGTTAATGGACAGGGAAATGTGATTCAGTCCCCTGAAGCCATCGTCAAAGATGAAAGAGAGGTCTTTTATGTCTATGATTGCCTTTGGCATCAAGGTATCTTTCAATTTTTGCCGGAGATCATAATTTGACCACGGGTCTCAGGGTCTTCGCAATAAATGCAGCGGCAAGGATTTTCAGGGCATCCCCGATCAGAAAGGGGACCATGCCGACAGCAAGGGCCTTTTGAAATGTCATAGAGGTCACCACCTTAAGCCAGGGAACCCCTGCCGCATAGACAATCAAAGAGCCGATGAGCATGGCAATGATATCGGAAGACATTTTTTTGCCGAGGCCCTTTGAAATACTTGCCGTGATAAAGACACAGGGCAGGTATCCCAGAAGATATCCGCCCGTCGGGCCGAAGAGTTTTCCTATGCCTGAAGTTCCACCGGCAAAAACCGGAAGCCCGGCAAGACCGATGACAAGATAAACCGCCACAGAGGCAAGTCCCCATAGAGGCCCCAGGATGATGGATGCCAAAAGGACAAACATGTTCTGAAGGACAATGGGGACAGGCCCGATTGGAATTGAAATAAATGCACCGATGGCAATTAAGGCCACAAACAAAGATGAATATACGGTCATTTTAAGTTCGGTTGACGAGGTCATGCAGTGGTTCCTTTGTTAAGGAGGGGGTTAATATTAAATATCAGGTATGAAAGCAGTCTCCATAAATTATTTTTTTTATTTCACCTGTTTTGTCCTGAATGATCAGGGCACCGGTCTCGTCCACATCCACGGCAAGGCCTTCAAAAACTTCCCGATTGGTTTCAATCCTTACCCTGCTTCCGATGGTGGACGTCTGCTTTTTCCAGAGTCCAATGATGGTTTTGCAGTCAATGGTTTGGATCTGATCTTCAAAATCAGAAAGAAAGGTTTTAAGAATGAGTCGCCGCGATACTTCTCTGTTCAGGATATCCTTTATTGAAACAGCCTTTGGTTCATATTGCCGGGGCTCATTATTGATGTTCAGGCCGATTCCGATATTGACGAATTCAGCCATATCTCCCTTTGTTTCCATTTCCGAAAGAAGGCCGGCAAGCTTTTGTCCATTTAAAAGGAGGTCATTGGGCCATTTGACCTTGACATCGAAATCAAACAAACGGTTTAAGGTTCTGGAAAGGCAGAGAGATGCGGCAAAATTATAAATATAGGACAGAATCGGCGGGATCTGTGGTTTCAATATCAGGGTGAACCAGAGTCCTCCGTTTGATGAAAACCATTTCCGGTTCAGCCGTCCCCTTCCCAAGGTCTGGTTTTCAGCAATCACCACACTTAAATGCGGGGCATTGCTTTTAGCCAGTAATTTTGCCTGATCCATTGTGGATTCAAGTTCCTGGAAATGAAAAATTCTGTTTTCAAATTCAGGCCCAAAACAGAAGGGCAAAAGTAGATCATCCGGGTTGAGAAGGGCATACCCCCTGGGCTGGGATTCCAGATCAAATCCGTTTTCCTTTAAGGAGGAAATATGTTTCCATATGGCGACCCTGGAAATCTTCAGCATTTCACTCAGCCTGACGCCGGATACAGTCTCCCCCTTTGCCAGAAAGAGGATTTTTAAGATTGAATCTTTAGTATTTGTTTCTTCGTTAACCATTTCAAGACAGCATAGTTAACAGAAGGTAAATTCAAGGTCAAGAGAAAAAATTGATAGGAAATTTTAATTATTTCGGCGGCATACAAAAAGGGGATATTTATTTATGTTTTAATAGCTGAGGTCAAAGGACATGAAAACATTACTGATTCTAGAATTCATGATAAGAGAATCGCCTGACATCCCATAGGCAGCAGATCGTTTATCATGTTCCCCCATGATGGAGAATTGAAGATTGTCGGTAATGTTGACACCCAGCTTGATGGCCATATCAAGAGAGCTGAACCGGCTATATGGGGATGTGATATCTTTGAAATCATCTTTTTCCGAATATTGAAGCAGCAGGGATAAAGACCATTGTTTATTAACGGGGAATAAAACAGTATTGAGGCCGAATAACCATTCCGGGGCATTTAAAATGTCTTCATTTTCTTTGGAATAGTCAAAATGGGTAATGGAGGGGGTGATGCTGAGCCATCTACTGGGCTGTAAAGCTCCGGCAAGTTTAAATCCAAGCCTGTCAGCCGTGCTGGATGAACCATCATCGGATATATAGCTGATATTCTGCGTACCCGGATTTAATTCAGGCCATGCGGTAAATACAATAAAATTTTCGTGGATGGCGCTTAGATTCACATCAAAGCCATCAGCCAGGGAATGGGCATAACCGATTTCATGCAAATGAAGTCGGGAATCATTTAGGCTATAGGCCTGAGAAGCTGGATTGTCTGTAATATCCTCGCTCTTTTGCATCTTTAATACATTCTTGCTGAAATCATCTCTCCTGTAGCTGGTGATGAACCCTTTATCGTTAACCGGAATTTGCAGTGAACTCTCAAACCGGATTCTGTCGGCATCAAGACTGGCATACAGGTCCTCATGCCGTTTTGTCCCCACAAATCTCTTCTTCCAGTAGCGTTCATCCAGATCGGATACTTTGATACCGTCGGTGCTGCTGGCATGAATAAATTTGTTGTCCGACATATAAACTCCGACATGGTTGATCCTTTTTTTCCCTTTATTACCGAAAAAGATCAGATCGCCTGGTTGCATGTCCTTTTTTTCGATTTTTTTCAGATCGGAAAAACTGAACTGGGCCAGGGAACTGTGGGGCAGATCAATGCCGAATATCTGATCATAGACCAATCTGACAAAACCGGAGCAATCCAGACCATTTGTAGAGGTTCCCCCTTTGCGATAAGGGATTCCGACATATTGTTGTAATTTGTTTTCAAACTGCAGATCCGTCAGACCGACGGTAAAAATGGGAGAACGCGTCTTGCTTTCCACACCAAAAGCAAGAGACGCCGACAGGGTGATGATCACGAAGTAAACAAACCAGGTACTATTTTTCGAAATAAGAAATTGATGTCGTTTCTGCATTGTTTCCCGTCAATGTTTGTTTGCATGAGACAGATTTTGTTCTGCCTCTTCGTAAATCTTCCAGTTTCATCGTGAAATAGACTATTTTTGCGCCCCTTGTCAACCCAAAATTTATGCTTTTTTGAAAATTGTCGGATGAAAGACATGAGGGTAGATACTAAAATCTTTGCGTTCTGTTATTGCATTGTGAAAGAAATCTGAGTAAAGGATTTCTTTCAGAGGCTATACCATAAAAAAGGCATATGGATGAATTAATAATGAATGACGCAATGGTGATAAGACAGATACTTTTGAATTCAAAGGATTTCAAGCTCTTCTGGAAAAAACAGGGGCCATTTAAATTTGCATTGACCAGCAGCGAATTTCCTCCTGTTCTGCTGGAACCGGAGGAATGGATTTTTTCTAATCAGATAGAAGTCCTTTTAAAAGCATTGATGCAGTTTGAAAAAAGAAAAATGGAGATTATCAACTCTCCGTTCAATCCCGTGAAAAAAGCAATATTACGGCCTGAACCCATGATTCCATGGAAGATTACCAATTTCCCGGAAGAATGGCAGGCCTGTGTCTGTGACTGTTTTATCCCGGAAGGTCATTTGACACGGCATATTTTTGAAGGGATTCCCCTGCCTGAAGAAAAGTTGGATCAAGGATTTGTTGAAAAAGCATTTTTCCATTGCCTTGCCAATTGTGTGGAACAGCTTGGTTATTTTTTATTTAAGCCCATAGGAAATTCAAAGTACGCCGATATTATTAAATACCTTACCGAATGGGAAGAGGATGATCAGGAAGCAGGATTGCTGTAAAATTTAAAGTTCACCCTTCAGAATAAGCGCTGCGAGCATTTTTTTATAATCAATTCCTGCCGCATGAAACCCCCTTGTTCCATATTTCATATTGCCTTCCAGAACATAGAATTGACCGTTGTGCATCATAATATCAATGCCCACATCATCCCAGCCGCATTTCAAAGCCGCCATAGAGGCAAGATTGAGGGCTTCCGGAGGCAGTGGGTCAAAACAGACAAGCCCTCCCTGGGAGAGATTGGTTTTGAAATTGTCTGAACCCGCGATCCGCCAGAAGGCCAGCCTTATTTTTTTGCCGATGATGATGATTCTCATGTCCCTGTCATTGGGCAGATATTCCTGGATATAGGCAGGGCTGTGATCTTTGAGATAGGAGGAAAGATCTCCTGTATTTTTTATCAGAAAAACACCCTTGCCTTTAGCAGAGCCTCTGGCTTTTTTGGCAATGAACGGAAAGCTGAAAAAATCAAGGATGGTTTTTTTCTGCTTCTCTCCATAAAAAACTCGGGTTTTTGGGTGGGGGATGTCGAGCATGTGGAATATGGCTGTCTGTTTTATCTTATCCATGGCAAATTTATAGGTATGAAAACTTGGAAAGGTCTGTTTTCCCATGGCATTAAAGAGATCGGCATAGAAAGCGGTCGGGTAGTAGATTTTTTCTGCATCCAGAATCAATTTTTGTTCCTCGATGGAATAATCTTTAAAAACAGGTTTGAACCCCAGGGTGTGAATGGAAGGGATTTCTTTTAATCTTGCACCCAGTGCGATAGGCCTGCTGTTCAAGAAAAATATCCTTATTTTATCCAGGATTTGATCTGGTTTGGTTTTGGCGGAAACTCCCACAGGACATTTACACCTGTGCGGTCCAGTTCTTTTTGGAGCAGGGGTTTATCAAGGCTTATCTGGAGGGTGGAAATGATGATCGGAACCTCTTCTTTTGAATAAATGCCCCTCACTTCCCCGGCAAAGTCTATTCCTGTCATATCATTTAAAAACAGATCACAGATGATGGCAGAGGGTTTTTGCGATACAATGGCCTCAAATGCATCCTGAGACCGATGAAAAGTAAGGCTTGAGAAACCCGATGTGCACAGCATCTTGCAATAGGTGTTCAGGATTGATTCCGAAGAGCTGATGACAATGACCCTGTCTTTATACCGGGCCGCTCTTTCTTTCCTGATATCCAGATATTTTTTAGCAGTGGAGTTAAGATTTCTTTTTTCCAGGATTTCAATGAAGGTATCCAGGGCCTGAACAGGCGCCGTCCGGGTAAGATAATTGGAGGCCATATAGGAAAATGTATCGGAAATCATCAGATATTCGATGATATGTTTGGCTCTGGCATCTATAATACTTTCAGCCAGTAAGTCTCCTTTTTTTGCCCCGGACTCTATCTTGTTTTTAATCTCGGCACAGACAAAATCAGACAGGCTTTTATCCAGGGCTTTTATTGCAGCAAGGCGGACAGACAGGGAAGACTCTGAAATGCCCTGAACCACAGAAGCGGCTGATTCAAGTTCGGGAAAAGCCTCAAGAGTACTGTAAACTGCAAACTTGACGGTATCATGTGTTTCTTTCCGGTTGATGATGTCAAAAAGATCATTTACAGCCTCTAAAGGGAGAGTTCTTGAAATCAGTCGTAAAATAATGATCATCAGATCATGATCAAGGTTTTTTTTCAGATGTTTTACAAGGGTGGAAGAAATAGCTATCCCTTTTTCAGACAGGGCGATAAAGGCTTTAAATCTTTCATTAACATCAACAGATGAAAGAAGCTTCAGCCAGGTCTCAATATCATCAGAAAGACAAGCAGGGTCAATAGCAGGAGGTTTTTCAAAGAAATCCCTGGTCTTGAGAACCTGAAGAGCATCCAGAATATTCTGATCGCATTTTTCAGTTTTTGAGGCCTGTTCGAGCCTCTCACAGGCATTTACCGTTCCGATGCGTTCAAGAGCTTTGACTGCCTCTGTTTTCAGGACAGGGTCATCATAGAAAATAAATTCCGCTATATCTCCGGTCATGCTCTCCATCTGCAATTTACCGGTTGTTCGGATGATTTCATTTAAAAGATCCTTATCTGTTTCATTAGACAGAATATGCTTTAAAAGAGGATGGGCATTGAAAGCCGTTCTTCGATCCGGTGCGTTCAGCAAAATCAGAACAAAGTGAAAATCAAGATGTGCCCGGTCAGTGATGAGCTGGATAAGGCGATCATAAATATCAGGAGCATGGTGGATTTCAGAAACTAAAAAGGATAGAAGTTCAAAGGCGGTTTTATCAGGGGTCAGTGCAAGGATCTCAAGCGTTTCTTTTTTTTCAGGGTCCGGCCTTGAAGAAAGTTGTGCCAGAAGGGTTTTTGCCAGCCCGACTTTTCCAGTTGTTATGCTTTTTTTCAGGCCTTGGATATAGTCATCCATAATAATTACTCCTGTCGGGTTTTCCGGTATCCATCAGGATTTTTTTTCTGCCAGTTCCATGTGTCTCTGCACATATCGAAAAGTGTCTTTTCTGCTTTCCAGCCGAGCTCCTCAAGGGCTTTTAAAGGATCAGCCCAGCAGGCGGCCACATCACCGGCGCGCCTGCTGGAAATTTGATAAGGGATATGTTTACCACTGGCTGTTTCAAATCCTTTGATCATTTCAAGAACGGAGTATCCCTGGCCGGTGCCAAGGTTATAAATAACGATTCCCGGATGGGTAAAGAGTTTGGGTAGGGTTTTGATATGGCCCAGCGCAAGATCGACCACATGAATATAATCCCTGACACCGGTTCCGTCCGGAGTGTCATAGTCATTTCCGAATACATTGACCGCGGGCAATGATCCTACAGCTACCCTGGAAATATAGGGCATCAGATTGTTTGGAATACCGCCCGGGTCTTCTCCGATTTCACCGCTCGAATGGGCTCCCACAGGATTGAAATATCGTAAAAGTGCAATATTCCAGCTTTTATCGGAACGGTAAAGATCTTGCAGAATTTCCTCAATCATAAGCTTTGTCCGGCCATAAGGGTTTGTGGCAGACAGGGGGAAATTCTCTTTGATGGGGAGAGATGCAGGATCTCCATAAACCGTGGCGGAAGATGAAAACACGATATTTTTTACACCGGCATCCTTCATGGCCTCAAGAAGGTTCAAGGTTCCGGTAATATTGTTATGAAAATACTTCAAGGGAATCAAAACTGATTCCCCGACGGCTTTAAGCCCTGCAAAATGGATGACTGCATCGATTTTATGATCAGAGAAGATAGCGGCAATTCGTTCTTTATCCAGAAGGTCTGTTTTATAAAAATCAAGCGATTTGCCTGTGATTTTTCTAACCCGGTTCAAAGATTCTTCTGAACTGTTGGAAAGATTGTCAAGAACAACAACATCATAGGCCTCATTTAAAAGCTCAACACAGGTGTGGCTTCCGATATAACCCGCGCCACCGGTAACCAGAATTTTCATAGATAGTCCTTATAGGCTTTAATCTTAAACGGTTTGTTTGTTGATGGTTTTAATAAAAGATCACGGCATTCGTATAGCTTCTGCAATCTTTTGAGCAACAGGTTAACATGGACAGGAATCCTGGATCAAGTTTTTTGTTTTCAGAAGAAATCCGCCATAGCACGTCTTTCCGACAAAACAGGCTTCAAAGCATTGACAGACAGCATGGGTATGTTTAGAATTATGTCATTCAGGTAGAGTCACCCTGAAAAAATTAACTATAAGGAGAGATATAAAATGATTAACTTGACAGATCCTGCAAAAACGCAGATCGATGACTATTTTCAGGGAAGGACACCGACCCCGATTCGTATTTTTCTCAATTCCGGCGGCTGAGGCGGACCATCACTTGCCATGGCTCTGGACGAGCCAAAGGATACAGATGATACATTCGATATAAAAGGCCTGAAATTTGTTGTTGATAAAGAATTTATGGGAAAAGCGGAAACAATTAAGATTGATTTTACCGGTATGGGGTTTCATCTTGATTCCAACCTTGATCTTGGAAAATCCGGATGCGGAAGCTGCGGTTCCGGCGGCTCCTGTGGGGACTAACCCTTTTTTTGTTTTGAAAGGGCAGGATATTTTTCCTGCCCTTTTACACCCTTTGTCCTCAATGAAAAAACATTCAATTTTTCTGTGTATTGTATTGACCGGTATTTTTTCTGCATTGTTATTTAACGCCTGTGGGGAAAAAAAGAAAACTCAGGCCGAACTTATAACAGGAAACTGGGCACACCTGAAAAACAAGGCCCATGTCCTTCTGATCACCAGCCCAACGGGAGAATGGGAATCTATTGTAAGAATTCCTGATGACGGTTTAAAAATCGTAAAATCAAAGAAAAATGCCAAAGGAACATGGCATATTGAAAAAGGACAGATGAGTTTTGCCGTTGTGGAGTCGGAAATTGAAGATGTCTGGGCAAAGAACAGCGCAATTTCTTATAATATCGTGGAATTGACGGAAAATAAGATTCGGCTTAAAGATGAATCCGGCCTTGTGACTGCCTGGACCAGAACTGATATGGGAAAAACCGTTGAATCCGAAGGAAACCCTGCCCTCAGCATACCCATGGCACCGGTTGTTGTAAACATCAATAAAAACAGGGCAAATGATAAGGACAGATATCTGTGCCTGAAAATGAATATTAAGCTCAAAGAATTGATGCCGGATGAAAAACCTCCGCCCGTTCATTCAAAAATCCATGATACAGTGATTACTTTTTTCAGCTCCCTTTTATATGATGATGTAAAGGACTTTAATGGTATCAGGGTTCAAAGCCAAAAGCTTGCTGGTATGTTAAATCCGCATATGGAAGGCATGATTAAAGAGATTCAAATTGAAAATGTCATTGTTACAGCCGAAATGGACAAAGTTGAGGAATTTATGACTGTGAATTCCCATCCAGTGGGCACTGCCGCTGAAAAAGGAAAAGAGGGAAAGAATGGCAAAAAGGAAACGGAAGGAAAGGAAAAGCCCAAGCATTAAAACGGTTAGTCTTGTGATTGAATAACCATCAGAAGCCCTTCCCTGACCGAGACGGTTGCAATCATTTCTTTGAATACATTGCTGATCCCTAAACAGGACCCCATTTCCATCGTCGCATCCACCAATGGATATTCAAGCCCTTTCAGTGTTATGCCAGCCGCTTTTTCCGTAATCGGAAGAATGGACAAAAAATCACCTGGCTGGCCTTTTAATTCAATATAATCGGTTACAATGTGAATGGTATTGTTTTTATTGATAATCCTTGCAGGAATATGCAGTTCAGCAAGTTTTTTTAACAGGTAAATATTGGCAAGGGTATGATCCAGTCTTGTACCGGTAACCCCTAAAAGCGTAATATCGGTTGCCTTGTTCAGAAGCGCCCATGATATGCAGAGTTCAGAATCCGTCTCATTTTTTCGTGAAGGATAGGAAATGGTTTTAATTTTTTTTTCTTTGAAGAAAAGCTGATCTTCGGGCGAAGCAGAGTCAAAGTCGCCGATAATGGCATGGGGCAGAATATTGAGCGCTTTTAAATGTCTTGCACCGCCGTCGGCGCAGACAATCAATCGGGCCTGCCTTATAATCCCTGCCATATCGTCGGAATATTCAAGATCTCCATTGGCTATAATCACACATTTCATGAATATTTTAGTATCATGAAATCCTCCATATGAAAATCTAATCTTTTGTCTTATCTTGACTAATTACCCGCTACCTTATATTTTCCGTTAAAATGAAATCTTTAAATATCATAAACCGATATATTCTCAGAGAGCTATTTCCACCTTTTATCATCAGCCTTTTTTTTCTGACCTTTGTCTTTCTCATGATACGGATACCAGAAATCACCAACAAGGTTGTGAACTACAATGTGGATATTTCAGCCGTCGTTCTTCTGATGGTATATATGATACCCCAGTTTATGGAATTTACCATTCCCATGTCGGTTATGATTGCCATTCTTCTGACCTTCATGCGCATGGCCGGGGAAAATGAGCTGATTGCCCTGAAAGGAGCCGGGGTTTCTCTTTACAGCCTTTTGTTGCCGGTATTTGTCTTCTCTCTGGCCGGATTTTTTCTGACATCAATGATCACCATTGCCGGAGTTCCCTGGGGAAAACTTTCGGTCAAAAAAAAGACCATAGAGCTTGCAAGAACCAATATGGATATGGCACTTCAGGAAAGACAGTTCAATTCTGAACTTGAGAAAGTCATGATGTATGTTTCGCAGGTGGACATGAAAACTAAAAAGCTAAAGGATGTTTTCATTGAAGATCGAAGAACAAAAGGCGTGATCAGCATTTCCATTGCACCTTCAGGAGAGCTGATCCGCAATGAAGACACTCTATACACCATAAGACTCTATGATGGTGTGATCAATCAGGTCAATGCGGAAGAAAGTTCTGTCAACAATATCCATTTCGGGAATTATGATATCAACATTGATTTAAATGACACGGGCAGGGGAGAAGGACAAATCATAAAAAAAATCAGCGAGGAAAATTTTATGGATCTTATCCGGATCATTAAGACCGGCAGTAAAGATGAGAGACTGTTACGGGTGGCCCTGATGCAGCTTCATGAGATATTTTCAGTTCCGTTTGCCTGCTTTTCCTTAGGGCTGCTTGCTTTTCCACTGGGGGTGCAATCCAATTCCCTGCAAAAATCTTCAGGATTCGGCCTAGGGGTTTTCTTTTTTCTGCTGTATTATTTTTTTCTGGCATTTGGATGGTCGGCCGGGCGAGCTGGAGAATTCCCCCCTGCGCTTGCCATGTGGCTACCCAATATCATCATGGGGTGTGCCGGGATTTTTCTTCTTGTGAGAAATGCAAAGGAAAAACCGGTGAGGATGCCGGCCTTTTTTCAGATGTTCATAACGGTTGTCCGAAACAGTATCTTGAAAAAAGTCTAACTCCATGCCACGCCTCTATAAATACTGGTTAAAGGAATTTATAAAATTTTTTTTCATCATTCAATTGATCATCCTTGTGCTGTTTGTATTTATTGATTATCTGTCCAGAATGGAAAGATTTTTAAAATCTGATATTTCCATGCTCGGCGCCTTCAATTATGTCCTTATGAAATTGCCTTTCATGTTTGTTCAGTTGACGCCTGCCGGTATCCTTCTGGCAACGATTGTCGTTTTCGGGATTATGAACCGGAATAACGAGCTGTTGGCAATCCGGTCCAGCGGGATCAATGCCTATTTTCTCATAAAACCCGCAGTGTGTGTTGCACTGTTTTTCAGTTTGGTCATGTTTTTTCTTGGGGAAACCCTAATACCGGCTTCCATGTCAAAAGTGTTTGATATCGAGAATAATGTGATACGGAAAAAGCATAATATGTCTGTGGCACGGAAGGATATCTGGATAAAGTCCGAGAACCGCCTGATCCATATTAATTATTATGATCCTGTCCAGAAATCCATTGCAGGCGTTACCATTACATCATTGGGAGAAAATTTCAGGCTTGAATCCCGAATAGATGCAAAGAAAGGGTATTACATTGAAGGGGAATGGTTTTTTGAAAATATTATTGAGCAGATTCATGCTAAAGATTCAATGGAATATGATGTAAAGACCTATAAAAAAAAGAACATTCAGCTCACATTTAAACCTGATGACCTTGGAGCGGTTGCAAAAAGATCTGAAGAGATGAGTTTTTCAGAGTTGAGAAAATATGTAAAGAAGGTCAAGGAAGAAGGTTATGATGCGACAACTTATGAAGTGGATCTGTATGGGAAAATAGCTTTCCCCTTTATCTGTATCATCATGGTCCTGACAGGAGCAGCTACGGGGATGCGATCCTTTGCAAAAGAGAACCTCCCCGTGACCATTGCCCTTGGCGTTGTGATTGCATTCATGTACTGGATTATGTACGGATTCTGCATTTCTTTAGGGTATGGAAGCGTTCTGCCGCCCATTATCAGCGCATGGATTACCAATCTGTTTTTTTTCAGTCTGGGAACGCTCTACCTGATGAATTCAGGATAAAAACGAGAGAACAACCTGATGGTCATTTTTTACAACATACTGATGAACCTTTTAATGGGGATTTTCTTTCTTCTTTTACCGGCTATTTACCTGTTTTCAAAAAAAAGAAGAGTGAACGTCTTATTGAGATTTGGTTTTGGAACAGCCTGGAGGCCGAAAAAACCGGAAGAAAAAAGAATCTGGATCCACGCGCTTTCTGTTGGAGAGGTCAGATCCGTTGTGCCGCTGGTGAAGGCATTAAGTGATCGGCAGGGGAAAATGAAGATTATTTTTACAGCCTCTACACGAACCGGGTTTGAGATGGCAGGCCAATATTTTTTAAAAACGGATATGAAAATTGTGGACCAGTTGGGATATTTCCCCTTTGATTTTGGATATTCCGTTAGAAAAATCAGCAAATTGGTCGAGCCTGATGCGGTTATCATTGTTGAAACCGACATATGGCCTAATTTTTTATATGAGATGAAAAAAAGGCAGGTACCGGTTGTATTGATCAATGCAAGACTCTCAAAAAGAGCGCTAAACGGATATCTGCTGTTTAAAAAATTTTTTTCAACTGTTTTTTCCTGTTTTGCACAGATCATGGTTCAGACCCAGATAGATGCTGAAAGATTTCTATGTCTTGATATCAGTAAAAAAAAAATTCAAGTCACAGGGAATTTGAAATTTGATCAGGTCCTTGAAGACAGGGAGGATTCCTTTGTCTCTACCATGAGAAAGCGATTGAATATTCAAAAAGAAACCCTTGTCCTGATTGCAGGCAGTACCCACGAGGGAGAAGAGAATATCCTCTGTCGGACATATCAAAAATTGAAAAAGAAATATCCGAGCCTGATAATGATCCTTGCGCCACGGGACCCTGAAAGATGCAGTGCTTTGCTGTCTTATGTCTTATCTGAGGACATCTCTGCATCAATACTTTCGGAGATAAAGAGGACTTCTCAGAATTCCGGAGTTGTTCTGGTGGATGAAATGGGGATACTCTCACATCTATATACACTTTGCCATGTTGCCTATATCGGGGGATCTCTGGTAAAAGAGGGAGGGCATAATCCCCTAGAACCGGCCGCATTTTCAAAACCCATTCTCTTTGGACCGGATATGTCGGATTTCCTGTGGATATCCACCCTGCTGGTCGATAATGGCGGCTCAAAACAAGTCAGCTCTGAAACAGAACTGACCCACGAACTGGACACCCTATTCGGAAGCTGTAGCCTTCAGAAACACATGGGCCAATTGAATCAGGCGGTGTTTTCAGCTCATTCCGGTGCTGTAAAGAACATTGTCAGAAACCTGGAGAGCCTTCACATTGTTTGATACATGGTGGAACAAAATAGAGGACCGAATTACAGAAATCTCAGGGCAGGAGTATATCCCAGCCCTGTTCAGCCTGGAATGGGTTCTGGTGGGCCTGTCTCACTTGTATGGGTCATGTGTAGGGTTCCGGCTGTGGCTGTATCAGAAAAAAATTTTACATCAAAAAAAACTGCCGTGCTTTGTCATTTCCATTGGGAACCTGGTGGCCGGTGGAGCTGGCAAAACACCTATGGCCCTATATCTGGCTGAGGTGTTAAAGAAAATCGGAAAAAAGCCGGTTGTTATCAGCAGGGGCTATAAAGGCAATTATCGTGGAGATTCAATTATCGTTTCTGATGGTCACAGGGTTTTTTCAAGCGCAGAAGAATCAGGGGATGAACCTTTTATGATGGCCAGCCGGTTGTCGTTTCCCGTTGTTGTGGGCAAAGACAGATTCATTGCAGGTCAAAACGCAATGGTTGAATTCAATCCCGATGTGGCGGTTCTGGATGACGGGTTTCAACATTTGAAGGTGAAACGGGATCTGGATATCCTCCTTTTTGATTTTAAAAATCCATTGGGAAATAAAAGACTTCTTCCGGCTGGCCGCTTGAGGGAAACACTTCAAAGCTCCGGGAAAAGAGCCAGCGCAATTATTTTTACAAGATGCTCTGAATCGATTGCGAACAGGAGCGATATAGACGCACTATTACAGTTTTATCAGGACCGGCCCTGTTTTAAAACTTTTCATCACCCCTATATCAGATGGTGGATTAAAAAAGACAAGAAGCTGCCGGAAATTGAGTCGGACATGGATGCCTTGAAAGGAAAAAAAACGGTTCTCTTTTCAGGCCTTGCAAATAACCGGGCGTTTTATGATTCAATGGCAGAGTCCAACATAAATATCCTTCATCACCTTGAATTTAAAGACCATCACCGGTATAACACATCTGATTTATTAATGATAAACAGGATGGCCCAAACAAAAGAAGCTGATCTTATCCTGACAACAGAAAAAGATTGGGTTAAAATTGACCGGAATATCAAATGGGAGACTGATTTTTTGGTGATCGGTATCCGGATAAAGTTTGAGCATCCGGAAAAATTTGAAGATTTTTTAGTCACAAAGATGGAAAAACAATGAATGATGACATGATATTCAGGTTATTAAAACTGATGGTAACTCTCATGGGAAGGCTGCCATGGACGGTTTTAAAGTTTTTTTCAGATGTCTTCGGGCTGATCTGGTATAAAGTGGATAAACGCCATCGGACCGTTGTTCTGGATAATCTAAACCTTGCTTATCCGGACAGGTTCTCTAAATTTGAGACAGAAAGACTGGCAACCCATATTTTCAAGAATATTGCCGCTATTCTTTTTGAGGTGATCTGGGCCTATGAGAAACCAAAGGATGAATTGTTTTCATATTTTTCGGTAAAAGGCGCAGAATATTTGGAAAAGGCTAAAAAAAAAGGACGGGGTGTTATCATCTTAAGCTGTCACATGGGGAATTTTGAACTCCTTGTGGCTGCCTTTCCAAAGGCAGGAATGAAAAATCCGTATGGAATTTACCGAAAATTTGATTTTAATCCTCTGGAGCGCTTGATGTTAGAAATGCGGCAGCGATTTGGAGCCACCTTAATTCCCATGCGCGGGGCATCTGAAAAAATTGATGCTGTATTGAGTAACGGCGGAGTAATGGGGACCCTGCTGGATCAGAGTGTAGACTGGTACAAAGGGGTGTTTGTGGACTTTTTCGGAAGGCCTGCCTGTACCAACAGCGGTTTTGCCAAACTGGCCTTGAGAAGCAAAGCGTCAGTGGTTCCCATGTACACCGTACGAAAGGACAAACAGTTTAGTATTGAATTTTTACCTGAAATTCCTTTGGTCCAAACCGGGGACAGAATAAAGGATATTGAAATCAATACCCAGAATTATACTTCTGCCGTGGAATCCATGGTCCGTAAGCAACCGGACCAGTATTTCTGGGTCCACAACCGCTGGAAAACAAAGCCGTACTGCCTGTATCCAAGAGAATGACCCCATGAGAAAAATTCTATTAAAAGACAGTGGGAGTGCCCGGATTCTGATCCGGGCGGCCAACTGGGTCGGCGATGCCATTATGACTACTCCAGTGATCCGGGCGGTTCGCAAAAACTATCCCAAAGCCCGGATTACAGCCCTGGCCAAGCCATGGGTGATCCCGGTATATGAAAACAACCCCTATCTTGATGAAATCATGGTCTATGACAATGAAGGCTGCCATAAAAGGGGGATGGGAACCTTAAGGCTTTCACAGGATATCCGAACCCGAGGGTTTGATCTGGCCATTCTCATGCAGAACGCATTTGAGGCGGCTCTCCTGGCCTTTCTGGCCGGAATTCCCGAAAGGGTGGGATACAATACCGACGCCAGAACCCTCCTGCTCAACCGAAGTGTCCGTATGGACCCGGCTCAGAAGAAAAAACATCTCATTGCGTATTATATTGGAATTCTTGAAGGAGTGGGTCTCAGGCCCGACGGCATGAATCCGGATCTTTTCATTTCAGATCAGGACAAGGATTTTGCACAGCATCTCCTGGATGAAAAAGGATTGGGCCATGGAACGTCTGTGATCGGTATTAATCCCGGAGCCACCGGCGGAACTGCCAAACGATGGTTCCCTGAACGCTATGCAGAGCTCTCCCGTAACTTGGCAGACCAGTACAAAACAAAAATCCTGATTTTCGGCGGGCCTGCCGACCATGAACTGGGAGAGAAGATAGCCGCCGTGGCCAATCACTCCTGCATCAATATTGCCGGAAAAACCAATCTTTCACAGGCCTTTGCCCTGATCAATGTCTGTAATCTGTTCGTGACCAATGATTCGGGCCTCATGCATGCGGCAGCAGCCCTTGACATCCACCAGGTGGCCGTCATCGGGTCCACCGACCCTGTGGCCACGGCCCCGTTCAGTGACAAAAGCGTCATGGTGAGAGTACCGGTATCCTGCAGTCCCTGTCTGAAAAAAGAATGCCCCATTGACCACAAGTGCATGGATCTTATCAGTGTTGACAGGGTTCTTCAAATCTGCAAGAGTATTCTGGATCAGGACACATCAACCGTTTTTACCGGAGAAGAAAATCCTGTTTGAAACCATCCGCCATATTTTGATTGTAAAGCCCAGCGCTCTTGGAGATATCGTTCATTCCCTTCCGTTTCTTCATGCGTTGAAAAGAGGATTTCCCGAGGCCAAAATTGACTGGGTGGTAGCCCATGGTCTTCATCCTTTTCTGGAAGGTCACCCCCTGATCAACAAACTCTGGGTGATCAAAAAAGACCAGTGGAAAAAGATGAACCGACTTTCTCTCACCATTCAAGAAATCAGGGAGTTTAAAAAAGGACTGGGGCAGATCGGGTATGATGTGTGCATTGATCTGTCCGGACTTTTCAGGTCCGGGGTCATCACCTGGTTTTCAAAGGCTGGTGTAAAGCTCGGGTTTAAAGAATCCGACGAAGGCAGCCCGTTTTTTTATACCCACAAAATCCACGGCAGCATGGACATTCATGCCATTGACCGGTACCTGAAAATCGCAGAATTCATGGGATGTCCCGTGGATGAAATCGTTTATCCCTTTGCTCCCTATGAGCCTTCCCCTGCCATATTAAAAGACTTGCCCGAGGACTATATTGTCATGAGCCCTTCGGCCGGTAAACCCGCCAACCGGTGGCATGCTCGTAAATTCGGGGAACTCGCAGCCCGGCTACCGCTGCCATCAGTGATCATCAGTTCGGCTGCCGAGGCACCCATTGCCGATGAAGTGGTTTTACATTCCAGGGGAAAGGCCATTTCCATTGCCGGGCAAACAGGACTCAAGGACCTTCTGGGAGTCATTGGCAAGGCCGGTTTTTTTGTCTGCAACGATACCGGCCCCATGCATATGGCAGCAGCATTAAACATTCCGGTGTTTGCCATCTTCGGTCCAGCCAATCCTATCCGGACAGGTCCCTACGGCAGCATCCATACCGTGATTCAAAAAGGCCTGCCCTGTTCTCCCTGTTATGCGCAAACCCCCTGCAAAAAATTCAAGTTCCGATGCATGGAAGATTTGTCGGTAGAGGAAGTGTATGATGCCATTGATAAAAAAATGAGGTTCTCGTGAAGGTTTCCATTATTGTCACTACCTATAACCGGCCTGATGCATTGAGAAAAGTCATCATCGCACTCTACCATCAGACCCGGCTGCCGGATGAGATCCTGGTGGCGGATGACGGGTCAGGACCTGAAACCCGTGAGGTCATCTCGGAATTTCAGCACCATCAGGCACCGGCCCTTTACCACGTCCGGCAGGAGGACCAGGGGTTCAGGCTTTCCATGATTCGGAACAAAGCGGTTCTAAAAGCAAAGGGGGAATATCTGATTCTCCTGGACGGAGACTGCATCCCGACCCGGTTTTTCGTGGCCGATCACCTGGACCTGGCCGAAAAGGGATATTTTTTTCAGGGCAAACGGGCCCTGGTCACCCAAAAACTCGCAGACAAATTTGATTTTGAAGATACCACATCCTTTGCCCGGCTACTCTGCCAGGTCCTGTCGGGCAGGATTTCCAATGCCCATCATATTATCCGAATTCCTTTTTTCCCTTGTTCCAGGAATAAAAAAATGTCCGGGACACGAGGCTGCAATATGGGATTTTTCAAACAGGATGTGGAAGCCGTCAATGGCTTCAATCATGAATTTTCAAGTTGGGGAAGGGAAGATTCAGAATTTGTGGCCCGCCTTTTCAAATACGGACTCAGAAGAAAAGAGCATCCTTTCCGGGCCATCTGCTATCATTTATGGCACAGGGAAAACAAAGGCACCTGCCTGAAAAAAAATGAAGACCTGCTGAAACAGGCACTTGCCTCTGATACCTGGTCCTGCACCAAAGGACTCAATGACTTAAAATAACTCAGTCCAGATATGAGTGGCGGCCCCGCCGGATCTGGTGAAGACTGTAAATCCGGATGATATCCCTGCCCAAGGTGTCCATGATGTGATGTTTCATCTTGAAGTGTCTGGAAAATTTTATCTGCAAGATCCGAAAGATTGAACTCACTATAGACCAGCCCGATTTTTTCATGAATCAGGATATCGGAAACGAGTTCTGTGCCAGGGCCGACGACCGGTGTTTTACACAGCATAGCAGAAAGCAGCGATTGTCTTTTTTGCGTGAGATCCACATCCTTTATATGAAGGCTTGGCAGGACATGGCAGTCTATTGCCCTCAGGAATGGCCAGGGGTCTTCTTTCTCACTGGTGAAATGGATGGACTCCTCAATTTTCAACTCCATGGCCAGAGCTTTTACCCAGTTGACGGCCTCGTTTGTTCCTTCTCCTGAAATAACCAGATGAAAACCGGGAAGTCTTGCCTTTACATTTTGAAAAGCTCCCAAAAGGGTTGATATGCCTTTACCTTTTACGGGATTACCTGAAAACCCGATAAATTTTGTTTCAGGATCAAGGCCAAGTTCCAGGGCCAGCATCTTTCTGGCTTCTGTTTTTTCAGGAAGGGTCTCAGGGTCAATGATACCGGCCGGCATGGTAAAGGCCCGCATGTCTTTGAGTTTGAAAAGCTTTTGCAAATATGTCGTGGTATGCCGGGAACCGGTAAAAATATAATGGCAGAATCTGTTATAAGCCATTCGATTCCAGGGGGTTTTTCTGATCCGGTAATCATTATGAAATGAAAGAATCCGTAAAGGTACTTTCAGTTTCCGGGCAGCATAAAGTGCCATCCTTGAATCCTGTTTTCCATGAGTATGAATGATGTCCGGTTTTTCATTGTATAAGAAATTTTTCAGAAAGTTATAATTTTTAATGATTGACAACGGCTTAAAATCAATCCCATACACTTTGATCCCGTATTCCTTTGCCTTTATAAAAAGAGGGGTGTCCTTTGGGCAGACAAGGATGAGATTATGTCCTTGTTCCTTCATCCAGACCAGTTCATTGTAAATTCTTTTTTCAATGGCGCCCCAGCGGGTTTCATATGTCGTATGCAGTATTTTATAAAAGGTTCTCATAATGATATCAACTTTTTAGAAGTCTGGTTTCAATCCGTTTTAGATCTGCGGGAAGATCAATTTCAGGAGAATCATAGGGGGTGATCACCACCTTGATCCTGTAGCCATATTCAAGTACTCTTAACTGTTCAAGTTTTTCAATGTTTTCGCAAGTACCAGTGGGAAGCGTGATAAGGGTATCCAAAAAAAATTTTTTATAGGCATAAAAGCCAAGGTGCTTATAAAAATCCGCCTTTGTTCCCGGATCTCGTGGGAAGGGGATCTGTGCCCGCGAAAAATAAAGGGCAAACCCCTTGTTGTCAAAGGTGACTTTGACATCCTTGGGGTCAGTAATCTCCCTTTGATCCACAATTTTAAAAGCAAGGGTGGACATGAGAAGATCAGGGTCAGCAACAAAAGGGGAGATCAGTTCGTCAATGGTCAAAGGGTTGAACACAGGCTGGTCTCCCTGGATATTGACAACAATATCATCGGGCAGAAGTCCGAGTATCCCGGCGGCTTCCGCGACCCTGTCAGTTCCGGACCGGCAGGTTTCAGACGTCATCACGGCATGACCGCCAAAGTCTGTAACGGCTTTGAATATTCTTTCATCATCCGTTGCAACCACCACTTTTGTGACGGCTGAAGATTTTTTGGCCTGTTCATACACCCGCTGTATCATTGGCTTTCCAGCAATAAGGGCCAGGGGTTTACCTTCAAACCGGCTGGATCCATACCGGGAGGGGATGACTGCAAGGGTCATGGGAATCTCTTTTACATTTTCAGGAATAAGGATTTTGCCTTATCCCGTGTCATAATGGTTTGCCAGTCTTTTCCCAGGCAGTTTTCCCATAGGGGTGCAAGACCTAGGGCAGTGGTAATCATTTTTTCAATTTTTTCGTCATCAAGCGTTTTAACAAGGCCCCGGGGCAGTTCAATCCCGCATTTTTCCATCATGGTGCGGAATTCTTTAACCCCATCCGGATAAAATTCATCCAGATAATCAAAGGTAATGCAGCAGCCGATGCCGTGATGGGTCCCGAGAACATAAGACAGCCCATAGGACAGGGCGTGACAAGCCCCCACCTGGGAATAGGCAATGCTCATGCCGCCGAAAAAAGACGCCATCATGAGCTTGTCGGCGCTGTCCGGATGGTTGCCTAAAAAAACCTCGCGGCAGAGATCCAGGGATTTTTCGCCATAGGCCTTGGAGAATTCATTCAGATAAGTCCCTTCAAGGGATTCAATACAGTGGATATAACAGTCCATGCCCGTATAAAAATGCTGATCTCTCGGGACATCCTTTGTGAGTTCAGGGTCCAGCACCACCTGGTCAAACACGGTATAATCGGAATTCAGCCCCAGCTTTTTTTCAGGCCCGGTCAGTACCGCAGTTCTGGAAACCTCAGCCCCGGTCCCGGAAAGGGTGGGAACCGCCATGTGGTAGACGGCTGGGTGTTTTATCAGATCCCATCCCTGGTAAAGGGTGGAGGAGCCTTCATTGGTCAGCATCAGGGACACGGCCTTGGCCAGATCCATGGTGGAGCCGCCGCCGATTCCGATGACGGCGGACGGAAGAAAGGGAAGAAAAGCCTTGACCTTGAGGGTCAGGTCATCCACATAGTTTGTTTTGGGTTCATCCTCCACATTGACAAAGAGAAGCATATCGTTTCCATGCACAGGAATTCTTTTTTCCATGGTGTTGCCTTTGAACACATCATCCACGACAAATACCACCCATGAATCCTTGTTATTCCGCTGTTTGTCGATGATCTCATCCATCTGTGAAAAACAGCCTCTTCCAAATATGATATTGGGAACCAGTTTGAAATTTCGAAACATTTCTTATCCTTTTTCCTATTCTTTAAATGATTTTATGATAGCGTTGATCCTGTTTTCAATATCCTGTTTTGTCCAAGACAGCATGATCTGCATGGAAAGGGTCTTCTTCATGATCTCGTCGGATTCTTCCAGAACAAGGCTCTTATAGTCCGGCAGGTTGCTGCAAAGCTCTAAAGGAAGCGTTGCCGCCCGTTTCATTTCTTTCAGATGATGCCATTTTTTATAATAATGCCAGTTGTTGTCATACCAGAAGGCAGCGCCTGCCCCATTGGCGGCAAGGGCTTTGGCAATCTGTCTTGCCCGGTTTTCCGAGGGAAGAAAAAAGCTTAAAAAGGTGGCGGAATCCCCTTTTGCATCCGGGATATACCGGAATGATACTTCCGGCAGATCGGCCATGGCATCTTTGATGGCATGTTTGTTTTCTCTCTGGATTTTCAGGATCTGATCCAGTTTTCTGAGCTGGGCAAGGCCTACGGCAGCGTTCAGCTCACTGATTCTGAAATTGGTACCGATAATGGGATGGTCATCGGCTCCCCGGTCAGTGCCGCCCAGATGATCATGACCATGATCGGCAAACTGGTCGGCCTTTTCATAGACCTCTTTTTCATCTGTGATGATGCCGCCGCCTTCACCGCAGGTGACGGTTTTAACCGAGTCAAAGGAAAAACACCCGGCAAGACCGAAAGTTCCAATGGCTTTGCCCTGATAGGTAGCACCCAGAGACTGGCAGGCATCTTCCAGGAGGATCAGGCCTTTTTTCCTGCAAATATCCTTTATCTCATCAATCCTTGCCATGGCCCCGCACATGTGTACCGGTACCACAGCCTTTGTCCTTGGGGTGATCACCGCTTCAATCCGGTCGGGGTTCAAACACAGGGTTTCATCAATGTCGCAGAAAACCGGGATGGCGCCCGCCGTGAGAACTGCTTCAAATGTGGCCACAAAGGTAAAGGGAGGCACAATGACCTCGTCTCCGGCGCCAATGCCGCAGGCAGAAAGAGCAGTCGAAAGGGCTGCGGTTCCACTGGAGCATAGATGACTGTACCTGCTGCCCGTGATGCTGCAAAGCATCTTTTCAAATTCAAGAGCTTTGAACTGCCCGTTTCTTACCTTTTCAAACCCGTATCGAAACAAAACACCGGTTCCAAGAACATCGGCCACTTCCTTTTTTTCTTCGTCTCCAAATATTTCAAACCCAGGCATGGTCACCTCCCAAGGATCACAATAGGTTATGGTTTCTTTCAAACCCGTTTTAAGTCATGGATAAGTACCACAATAAACCATAAGGTTTCAAGGGCTCAAAAGAAGAAATTCAAGGGTAGAAATTCCTGACTTCCAAATCAATTGACTTTAAACCGGTCAGCGGTTATATTTTTTTAGAAAAATGTGGGTTCCGGTAACCCCAACCATTATATATGCACGATGTTAGATAAAGGATCAGGAAGGGTTCATGGAAGAAAAACAAAAGAGAACAGACCTATATGAAGGATTTGAGCAGGGCCCCATCCGTCCGCCCAGCGAGGCATACAGCCTTTTAATCCGGCTGACGCGCAACTGCCCCTGGAATCACTGCACCTTTTGCCGGGTATACAAGAAAAGAACATTCTCGCTCAGATCTGTTGAAAATATCATCAAAGATATTGATTTCATTCATGGTTATATAGAAAGAATCAAGCAGATCATCAAACCAGGCGGTGACATGGACAATGAAGTCATCAATACCCTTTATAACAGTTTCGGGGAAAAAGACAGGATCGCCTTTAATGCTGCCATGAGCTGGTATGCGTCGGGAATGAAATCAGTTTTTCTTCAGGATGCAAATTCCCTGATAATGAAGCCGGATGATCTTGTGACGGTCCTTTCACATCTAAAAAAATGTTTTCCAAAAGTGGAACGGATCACCTCCTATGCCAGGAGCCACACCATCGCCCGCATCCGGCCGGAGGACCTGAAAAGAATCGCCTATGCCGGATTGAACCGGGTTCATATCGGCATGGAATCAGGTTCCGACAAGGTGCTGGAAAAAATCAGAAAAGGTGCGACCAAAGCCATCCATATCAAGGCAGGGCTCAACGTCAAAGAGGCTGGGATGGAACTATCGGAATATGTCATGCCCGGACTTGGTGGCATTGAATATTCAATTGAGCATGCCATGGAAACTGCATCGGCCTTGAACACTATCAATCCTGATTTTATCCGGCTCAGAACCCTTGCCGTGACGGATGGAACCGATTTATCCGCTCAGGTTGCCAGGGGAGAGTTTGAAAAACCCACCGATGTCATGATGGCCAAAGAAATCCGGTTGTTTCTGGAAAGCCTCGACGGGATTACCTCATATATTAAAAGCGATCACATCCTGAACCTGTTTGAAACCATTAACGGCAAGCTGCCGCAAGATAAAAAAAAAATGATCGGCATTATCGACCGATTTTTTGAGCTGACGCCGGAAGACCGGATTCTTTACCAGATTGGCCGGCGAATGGGATTTTTCAGAGGGCCGGAAGATATGGATCAAAGCCCGCATCTTGAACGGGTAAAACAGGCGTGCCGCTATTACGGAGTCACTCCAGCCAATATCGATTCTGTTATTGATGAGCTCATGAAACGATTTGTCTGATCATTGCTCTATATATAGCCACATCCCTTTTTGCATCAGAAAATGTAATTATTGTGATTTTTATTCCGAGACCGATCTTTCTCAGATTCCTGATTATCTAAAAGCCCTTGAAACGGAGATCGCCCTAAGAGCTGCATCTGATATCATCATTGATACGGTCTATTTGGGCGGCGGAACGCCCTCTCTTCTGGATGTAAAACAGATCGAAGATATCCTTCAAACCGCCCGGGGCCGGTTCCAGTTTTCCCCGGATGCTGAAATTACTGTAGAGATCAATCCAGGCAGTGTGGATGCCGACTATTTTGCCAGATTGAAGAAGACGGGAGTCAACCGGATCAGCATTGGCGTTCAGTCCTTTAATGATGACAAACTTAAATTTCTTCATCGCATCCACACTGCGGATGAGGCATGCCGGGCCATTGAGCATGCAGGAACCGCAGGATTTGAAAATATCAGCCTTGATCTTATCTATGGCGTCCCTGGAGAAACCCAGTCATCCTGGATAAAGGATCTGAAAAAAGCGATAGAAAGAAAACCTTCTCATATTTCTGCCTATATGCTCACCCTCGAACCGGGAACGCCTCTTGCCCGGCAAATGAAACAAGGCGCTTTTGTTCCTTCCGGCAGTGAGATGATGTCTCTCTTGTTCAAAAGGACATCTCAGTATTTAAACCAGGCCGGGTTTGAGCATTATGAAATTTCGAGTTTCTCCAAAGGAGGGTCAAACCGGTCAAGACACAATTCAAAATATTGGGATCTGCTGCCCTATATGGGTTTCGGGGCAGCCGCCCATTCCTATGACGGAAGCATCAGATCATGGAATCACCGGAGTATTGAAAGATATATCACTGATCTTACTTCAGGCCTATTGCCCGTCGAAGACCAGGAGACACTGACCCTGGAGCAGAAAATCACGGAGTATATCATGTTACGGCTTCGTACCCTTGAAGGCCTTGATCTGGAGGATTTTCAGGAACGGTTTCAATTGTCTTTTCAGACCAAGTTTAAAAAAATCCTTGGCCGGATTCTCGACGAAGGGCTGGGAATGATTGAAAACAACCGGTTTGTCCTTAATCTGGAAGGCAGAATTTATCTGAACAGCATTGTGGAAACCTTTGCCGCGGCAGTGCTTTAGGTTTTGCGCCGCAACTGCCTTGTATCCCCGACCCGGATGGTCAGATTGGTGGAGTCAAAATATTCAATCAGGGGAATGATAAATTTTCTCGATACCCCGATCATATCTTTGAAATCCGGGGTGGAGATAGATTCTTTGTCCTTTAAAAATGAAATCAGTTTTTGTTCCAGTTTTCCTATTTCCCCGGCATCAAAATAAAGATCATCCTTTGTCTTAATAATGGATTTTTCATCCATGAGCATATGGAGAACATCATTGGCTGTTTTCTTATCCAGATTCAGATCCTCACACACAGTTCTAAAAAAGGGCGGGGTCAGGCCCGAGGTCTGGTAGATTTTTCTGATTTTTTCTTTGACCGCATGCTGATCCACTTTAAGCTCCACCTCATGACCCGAAAGCTTGATGATGTTTTTATCGATGACAATAAGGTTTTCCTTGGTGAGCTTGGCAAAAAGAAGATTAAAAAACTTCGCATCATCAATAAACTGGAATTTAGATTTCAGTTCCTGAGTGGGCATGCCTTCTTTGAGTGGATTTTCAGCATGATAAGCTTCCAGTTTTTTGAGCAGTTTCTCTTTAAAGGCATCAAAAAATTCACCGCTGATATAGATCTGTTTTTCTTTATCCGTAAGAATGACCTGTTGTTTGGCCAACATTTTCTGCAGGCTTGCCAGAAGTTTTTTATCCGGGATATTGGTCATGACCCTGAGTTCTGAAAAAGACAGGCCCTGATGTTCTTTCAAAGACAGGAAATAGGCGATGGTGTGTTCATAATCATCCAGAAGCAGGGAGTCGAGACCCTGAATGACGACTTTGTCAAGCAGCTTGTGTTTCTGGGAAGCCGGGTTCAGTATGGCGCCGCCACCAATGGTCTTTACAGGGGAATAACTCCGAATGACATAGCGGTCATCCTTGATGCAGCAGACCGGGGATTCAAGGCGGAACTGGACACAGGCGTCTTCTCCGGGGAGGAGTTCTTCCCGGTCGAGAAGGATCAGATACCCCAGGATTTCACTGGTGCCGTAGTGAAATCTCACCCTCGTTCTGTTTTTGGCAGATTTCCCATTGCTTTTCAGATAATGAAAATGGGCATCCACCATATAGCTTTCCATGAGGGTATCCGGTGTGGAAAGGATATCACCCCGGTTGACGGAGTCCTTGTCCAGGCCCTGGAAATTGATGGCGGTCCGGGTGCCGGGACCTGCGGTTTCAACGCCTGAACTGTGAACCTGGATGCCGCGCACCTTTGAAATAATGCGCCGGGGATAGACCATGATATCATCCCCGACATGGATACTGCCCGATGCCAGGGTACCGGTAATCACGGTACCAAAGCCCTTCATTGAAAAGACACGGTCCACCGGAAGCCTGAAAATAGAGGAAAATTTGCGTTCAGGCAAGTTGATGCAAATGGTTTCAAGGGTTTTTACAAAATTATCAAGGCCTTCGTTGGTGACCGAAGAGACCGGAACAATGGGTTTTCCCTCAAGAAAAGTGCCTTTTACAAATTCCTGAATATCATCAAGAGCAAGTTCCAGGAGATCTTCATCCACCATGTCGATTTTGGTCAAAGCAATCATGCCGTCACGGATTCCCATGAGGTTGCAGATTTCCATATGCTCCCGGGTCTGGGGCATGACCCCTTCGTCGGCTGCAATGACCATGGTCACCACATCAATACCGCTGGACCCGGCCACCATGTTTTTGACGAATTTTTCATGGCCCGGCATATCCACAATGCCGACCCGCTGACCATTGGGAAGATCCAGAAAGGCAAATCCAAGCTCGATGGTAATCCCTCGCTCTTTTTCTTCCTTAAGCCGATCGGTTTCAATCCCTGTCAACGCCCGGACAAGACTGGTCTTGCCATGATCAATATGACCTGCGGTCCCTAAAATGATATTTTTTTCCATCGTCTTATTTCTTCTTTCTCAAAAACACCATGCCGTAAGATAGAGCCAGGAGAATAAACCCTGCGCCCACACCATGAAAAATTTCCCATTCCGGCCGGAAAACCCGTATCAGGACAATACCGAATACAAGACTCAGGATAAGCCTGACAACAAATATTAAAAGAGCGTTCATGTATCTTTCCCTTGTAAAGATATTGTTATTGCCAAGGATAATAGTCAAACAACCCCTTAAGGTCAATGCAAAACTGAATAGCCTGAGACCCATGGAAATAAAAACTATTGAAAAAAAACCCTGGTTCTGATAATTAAGAAAAGCTTTTTTATGGTGGGCGTAGCTCAGTTGGTAGAGCACCAGGTTGTGGCCCTGGTGGCCGAGGGTTCAAGCCCCTTCGCTCACCCCATTTTAAAGCAGGAAACCCGGCACTCAAATCCGTTGAGCATCGGGTTTTTTGATTTCAGACAAAAGACCGACAATCACTAAGCAAGGGGAGGTTCAAAATGTTCAAGAATGGAAGAATGTTTATCTTGTTTACCATTATCTCAATTTTATCAATATCTGCTCCTGCCTTTTCAAAGGACCTTAAAGACGGGCTCTATGCCAAAATCAGCACCACCAAAGGGGAAATTCTGGCGATTCTTTATTATCAGCAGGCTCCCCTTACCGTTATCAATTTTGCCGGTCTTACCGAGGGGAAAATTGCCGCAAACCAGGGGCCGTTAAAAAAATTCTATGACGGCATCGTATTTCACAGGGTCATCAAGGATTTTATGATCCAGGGCGGAGACCCCACAGGAACCGGCATGGGCGGGCCTGGATACAAATTTCCAGATGAATTTGTCGCTGAATTAAAGCATGATTCAGCCGGGATTCTTTCCATGGCCAATTCAGGCCCAGGCACCAACGGCAGCCAGTTTTTCATCACCCATAAGGCAACTCCCTGGCTGGATGGAAAACACACAGTTTTCGGAAAAGTCATAGAAGGTCAGGACGTGGTCAATAAAATCGAACAAGGGGATAAAATCAATACCATCACCATTATTCGGGTCGGAGAGGATGCAAAAAAGTTTAAAACAGATCAGGAAAGCTTTGATGCAGCTCTCAAAAAGCCGAAACAGGCCGGGAAGAATTAAGCCCGAAAGCAATTTCCGGCTCGTCCCGGAACCGCCTTTTTAAAGCAGCGGCATCATGTGCATGGATTGCATGATTTGCGTCTGACGCATCCTGATGTATGCAGAAGGATTTTTAGCCGACCATTTGTGAGGATTGGGCAGAATGGCCGTCATCAGGGCGGCCTCTTCACGGGTGAGGGTTTTGGCGCTTTTTAAAAAATATTTTTGCGCAGCCGCTTCCGCACCCGTTACTCCTGTTCCCCAGTCAACGGTATTGAGATACATTTCAAGAATTCGGCGCTTGTTCCAGAAAAGTTCAATCAAAGCCGTATAATAAATTTCAGCCAGTTTCCGGAAAGCACTCCGGCTGGACAGAAGAAACACGCTTCTGGCCGTCTGCATACTGATGGTGCTGGCCCCCCTCAGTTTTTTTTCTGTGATAAATCCATTGTATGCTTTTTCTATTTCATTAAGATCAAATCCGTTGTGAGTGAGAAACCGCTGATCTTCCGAGGCGATCACCGCCCTTCTCAGATGCGGTGATATTTGTTCAATCCTTTTCCAGCGATAGACCGGGCGCTTTTCAGGCTTATGTTTGATGACGGATTCCACCCATGCCCAGGCCACGTTGGGCGTTATGGGCGGGTTGATAAACCGGAGGGCCACCACCTGGACAAGGGTAAAACAAAACAGAAACAGCAGGGCTTTCAGAATTCGGACCGGCCATTTGTATTTTTTTATATTTTCCATTTTCCTTTCCGGGTTCTACTTTTAATGCCGGTCATTGTCAATTGCAAACCCGGTCAACCCCATGATCCTGTCCTGGAAAAACGGAAAAACCGGAGAATTCTACATACTCAAAATATGAAATCAAACCATTGCAGAATGGTTTTCATTGTGGTATCTAATACCCATATCATGGACCTGCGCGCCCGTAGCTCAGCTGGATAGAGCGTCGGACTTCGAAATATATGACCGGAGAAATCATACATATTGATATCTCCGGTTTTTCATTAATAAAAACAATAAATTACATCCAATCATCTTAGCCTAATTTCTCCTTTAAATTGACGATTGTGCCCATATCTGTGCCCATCTGATTTTCCAGGTATTTTTCCTGCATTGCGCTTGCCATCTTCAGATCCGCATCATTGACAATGTTGTATCTGTCGAACACAGACCTTGTTTTATGCTGTCGAACACAGACCTTGTTTTATGACCGGACACCATCATGGCAACACGTTCCGGAATACCAGCCCTTACCATGTTCCTGACCGCTGTTCTGCGTAGGTCATGAAAGATAGGACCGGCAGGCAGCTTGCCTTCCCAGTCATGGGCGTATTTTTCGGATATTTTATATCCATAGCCAATCCCGATCTTCCTGCAGGCAGTATTCCAGGCCCTTCTAAGATTAATGATGGAGCCAGTGCCATCCTGACTTGGAAAAACAAACGGAACAATCTTACCGGATTTCTTTCTTTGCTCCCATAGGGTTTCCAGCATACCTTTGAGTTCCTGATCCAGATAAACGGTCCTGGCTTCCTTGTTTTTGGTTTCCCCTACTTTCAAGGTCACAATCCCGTTTAGCAGATCCACATCATTCCAGGTTAATAATGCCAGCTCCTGATGTCGCCAGCCGATCTTATACCCGAATGTTGCATAGGGTCTAAGATAATCCGGTAATTCATTTCGCAGGGCAATGAACTGTTCATGCTCAAAGAACCCTTTCCGGACATTGTTTTCCTTGAGCATTGGGATAT
>JAIFMF010000068.1 GCA_020048635.1 Desulfobacula sp.
GAACCGGTGATTTAGGTGTTAAAATTCAACTATATTTTCTGCCAACATTAATCAAAGGCCTTTCCCCATATTGGTCTCTATAATATATTTTGTTTGAATCCAAAAACTAATATTTTTCAAAAACCTGAGTTTATTTGCTCAAATCTCTAATCAAATTCCATAGATTATGTGCCGCATTACAGTGATAAGAATGCGCTTGACAAACACCTGATGCATACAATAAGTATCAAGCAGGTATAGGAGGAACATTATATGAGGGCAGAATCTTTAAGAACCAAAGTATATAGATCTCTTCGCCTGGATATTGTATCCGGAAAAATACGCGGAGGCACGAGGTTGACGGAGAACGAGGTTGCCGATTCTCTTAATGTCAGCCGGACCCCGGTCAGGGAAGCCCTTCAGAAACTGTCTCAGGAAAAGCTGTTGACCGCTATTCCAAAGGCCGGGTATATGGTGGAAGACCTTTCCGATAACGATATCCAGGATCTGTTTACCACCCGGATGGAAATCGAGCAGATCACCTTTCAAAAAGCGATTGATCATATTACCGCAGAAGAACTCAAACGCCTTGACGATAACCTTGAAAAGACCAAAGCTGCCATCAAGGCAAAGGAAGATTTCAGGATTACCGAGCTGGATATTGAATTTCATTCAATCATCTACAAGGCTGCCAGAAGCAAAAGCCTTTTTTCCGTATGCAAAAACCTGAGCGATCAAACCATAAAATACAGACATGCGCTTAATCTGGTTCAACCCCTTTGGAATGAACTTTTACAGGAGCATATCAAAATTTATCAGACCCTTATCACCAGGGATAAGGAAAAGATAATCCAGGCGGTAGCCCAGCACGCCCTTCATGCCAAAGACCATCTGGCGGAAGTCCTGAAGAAAGTTCGGTCTGATGCCTTCAGCCGGGATGATTTTTAATATCCCTGACCCGGATGTCGCAATCCGGGCCAGAGAGACTGATAGGGTTACTATTTAATACCGGCCGAGGACCCGCAGATTTTCAGATTTTTCCTTTAATCTATCCATGACCGGCTCGAAGTCCGGATGCCCTATGTCTGCTTCAAGGTCGGCATAAAACATATATTCCCACGGTTTTCCCAGCATGGGGCGGGATTCAAGTTTGACGAGATTGATCTCGTATTCAGAAAAGACTTTCATAACCTCAAACAACGCTCCGGGTTTGTTTCCGGTAGAAAAGATGATGGAGGTTTTGGTCACTTTTTTATAATCTGTTTTCTCTTTGGCGATTATGGCAAAGCGTGTATAATTTCTGGGGTTATCCTCAATGGACTCTTCCAGGATGTTCATGCCGAAGATCCCTGCTGCCATGGCTGATCCGATGGCAGCCGACTGTCTGTCCCCG
Source organism: Desulfobacula sp. (assembly GCA_020048635.1). Taxonomy (GTDB): domain Bacteria; phylum Desulfobacterota; class Desulfobacteria; order Desulfobacterales; family Desulfobacteraceae; genus Desulfobacula. The sequence goes on from JAIFMF010000068.1 coordinate 1,373, forward strand.
GAATCTTTGATCTGCCGGACCGCGCTGGAGGTAGAGGTCACCGGAACGATTTCAATGTCGGGATATTGATCCAGATAATTCCGGCACTGGGACAAGGCTGGCGGCGGCCCAAGAATTCTTTTGATATCACTCTTTAAAACATTTTCATGGGTAATCAACGCATGTTTTACCCTTATGGTGATTTCTCCGATAATTTTCAGATTATATTCCTGCAAGAGATCGTAATTTTCATGAATAGATCCTGAAAGAGAATTCTCCAGCGGGACCACGCCATATTGACAACTGCCGTGTCGGACCGCATTAAAAATATCCCGGAAGGTTTTCATCGAAACGGGTTTTATCTCATCACCAAAATATCCAATGCTTGCTTTATGGCTGTAAGAACCATATTCGCCGATAAAAGCCGCTGTTTTTGACTCTTTTGCATCGAGATTGTTGATCATTTCAATTTTTTTCAGATAATCAAAATCCAGTTGCTTGCCGACAACCGGGGCAATCACATAAATATCCCTGGCCAGTTGACCGAACTGATCAGGGTAAAGACTCTGGGCGCCATCTGAAAGTGCTTTGTCCGGATCATTATGGACTTCTATCATCAGGGCATCTGCCCCGGCTGCCACGGCCGCCCTTGCCATGGGACTGACTTTTTCCCGTATTCCGGTGGCATGGCTGGGATCAATCATGATCGGCAGATGGGTCAATTGCCTGAGAACCGGGATGGCGGATAAATCCAGCGTATTCCGGGTATAGGGTTCAAAGGTCCGGATGCCGCGTTCGCAGAGGATGATATGGCTGTTGCCTTCCGCCATGATATATTCGGCAGACATGAGCCATTCCTGGATGGTGGAAGCAAGGCCCCGTTTCAGAACAACCGGCATGCCCATCCGCCCCACACATTTCAGAAGCTCAAAGTTCTGCATATTCCGAGCCCCGATCTGAACTGCGTCTACATATTTCATCATCAGGTCTGCCTGGGAAACGGATGTGATTTCCGTAACCACACCAAGACCTGTTTTTTCCCGGATATTGGCAAGAATTTTTAATCCTTCCTCTTCAAGTCCCTGGAATGAGTATGGCGAAGATCTGGGTTTATAGGCACCTCCCCTGAACAGGACTGCCCCGTATTTTTTGACTTCCTTTGCAATGGTCATGGCCTGATCATGACTTTCAACCGCACAGGGCCCTGCGATCAGGACAATCCGGTCCGATCCGATGACGACTTGATTGATTTTGACCTGGGTATTTTCCGATTTAAACTCACGGCTGACGAGTTTATGGGATGTTTTGATATGGCTTATTTTTTCCTTCTGCGCCTCTGTAATCCGGTTTTCAAGAACGAGATTCATTTTTTTCCTCCTGTTTAAATAACCCGTAAAATAAAAAAGGCCCTGGAAATTTCCCAGAGCCTATAAACACAAAAGCCCCGGGTGGATTTAATCGTCCACCCGGGGCTTTATTTAATTAAATCAATAAAGCGTCATACCGGATGAACGCTTCTAAAAAAGAAGCGTCCAAAATTAAATATGCTTGTATGTGTCAATTTATTCATTTGCGTTTTTCCAAAATTATTTATGAACCCTATAGATAGTTTTCATCCTTGTCAACAATTAAAATAATTGGCTTTTTATATCACTTTTTTAAGCACAATCGCTGTTCTGTTCGGCAGATAAAGGCTTAACAGATTTCTTTTTCCATAAAACAATGGATCAAACAATGTAAAATGAACCTGGCCATCTTTAAGTCTTCCTTTTCCGCCAAACCGTGTTTCATCAGTGTTTAAAAGCATTTTATATTGACCCGGAGGTGCATCAAACTGATAATCAACAAATGATCTTTCAGGGTGAAAATTATAAACAAATATCATCTTGTTTCTTTCAAAGGCCATAATCTTGTCGTCCTCATGGATCAGTAAAAGCTTAGGGAAGGACAGAAATAGGTTTTCCATTTTCACAAGATCAATCATGTGCCTGTCAAATTCAAATAAAGAAGAATAATAAAGGGTTTGATCATATTTCAAAGACCATTGCCGCCTTGCATGATGAAAGGAAAAACCATTTCTTTCAGAAGGAAAATCCACCCATTCAGGATGACCGAATTCATTTCCCATGAAATTCAAATACCCTGAATCGGCAGTTGAAATGGTAATCAGGCGGATCATTTTATGCAGGGCCACCCCTCTGAAAGCCTCAGGGTTTTGTGACGCTTTTTTCATGGATGTATATATTTTTTGACCCATCAGGTGCATCATCAGGGTTTTGTCCCCGACAAGGGCCTGATCATGGGATTCAGCATAACTAATGGTTTTTTCTTCTTTTCTTTTGGTGGTCAGTTCATGCCAGAGGGTTCCCAGATGCCATTGCTCATCCTTATGATCTTTTAACAGTTTGATCCAGTAATCGGCAATCCCCATAGCATATCGGTAATCAAATCCGGTTCCCCCCTTTGAAAGAGGGGCTGCAAGCCCTGGATAGCCACACACATCTTCGGCAATCGTTATGATGTCAGGGTTTGTTTCATGGGCCAGGGTGTTGGCAAGGGTTAAATAAGACAGGGCATCCACATCCACATCGTTTCCAAAATAATCTTCATATTGGGTAAACGCCCTTCCAAGGCCATGATCCTCAAACAGCATGCTGGTGATGCCGTCAAAACGGAATCCGTCAATCTTGAATTCTTCGATCCAATACCGGATATTGGATAAAAGAAACCGTAGTACCCCAGGTTTGCTATAATCAAAGCACCGGGAATCCCATTGCCGGTGATAGCCTTTGGGACCATCATGGAAAAACTGATATTCGCTTCCATCAAATTTTGAAATACCTTCCACCTCATTCTTTACGGCATGGGAATGGATGATATCCATCAATACCCGTATCCCGTTTTCATGGGCAACATCAATCAGGCTTTTAAGTTCATCCGGGGTCCCGAACCGTGATGAAGGTGCAAAAAAATTCGACACATGGTAGCCAAAAGACGCATAATATGGATGCTCCTGGATAGCCATCATCTGAATAGCATTATACCCTGCGTCTACAATTTTAGGCAAAATATGATGCTCAAATTCTCGATAGGTTCCAATCCGCCCTTCTTCCAGGGCCATTCCCACATGAACCTCGTAAATCAAAAGAGGCCCTTTTTGCGGGGTGAAATCATTGATTTTCCATTGATAGGGATTTTGCGGCTGCCAGACCTGGGCATTGAAAATAAGGGTATGGGGGTCCTGAACCACTCTTTTTGCCGCCGTCGGAATTCTGTCACCCTCACCGCCAGGCCATGTAATTTTAAGCCGATAAAGGTCTCCATGCTGAAACATCTCTTTGGGAAAACTCTTTTCAAATATATGGTTCTCTTTTCTATCAAGTTGAAACTCCTGATTTTTCTTCCAGGAGGTTTTATCACAGACAATAAAAATTTCATCTGCATGGGGGGCCCACTCCCTGAAAACCCACGCTCCATTTTCAAAGTGAAAACCAAACACTTGGTCATAATCGGCAAAGGCCTGCAAGGAACCGCCATGTTCCTTTACAAGTCCTGCTTCAAGGGATTTTGCATGAGACAGCCGCATGGCTATGGTATCGGCATGATTAAGAAGATACGGGTCGTTGAAGAGTCCCGGATCAGACAATGAATGGCCTCTGGAGCATTTTTCCATATAAGTTGATATACTCTTCCGCACATCTGCTGTGGTTGAATCCAAGAACGCTGTCAATCATTATTCGATTGATTTGAGCTTCTTTGATTTCAGGTGAAAGGAAATAAAAATCCATGGCCCGGTCAATGGCCCATTTAAACCCTATCGTATCGTGAACATTGAACAGAAAACCGTTTCCCGCGTTGTTGTGAGGATCGAGCTGGCGGATGGTATCGTGCAATCCGCCCGTATCATGCACAATGGGCAATGTTCCGTAAATCCCGCCAATCATCTGGGGAAGTCCGCAGGGTTCAAAGGAAGACGGCATAAATAAAAAATCACTGGACGCAAATGCCTGATGGGAAAGGGCCTCATTAAATCCGCAGACGGCTACCCTTCGCCCTAGTCCATGAAACCTCACAATATCATGAAAATGTCTCTGGAATTCACCGCTGGCCACAAACACAATCTGAAGTTTCACATCCCAGTATTTGGAAACAATTTCATACATGCTCTCAGCCAGGAGGCGGCAGCCTTTTTGTATAGGGTCCAGCCGCGACGGCCAGAAAAACATGACAGCATTGTCATCCACTTCCAGATCCAGGATCTTTTGAAAATATCGCTTGTTTTTAGCTTTCTGCAATCTGTGATTTTTGGGGCCGTAATTATAACGGATGAGTTCATCCACTGCAGGATTGAATTCCGGTTCCGGTGCATTGAGAATACCGGTGGCACATCCGGCATAAAATTTACTGGTCAGCTCGTTTTTAAGACAGGTTTCTACAAAAGGATGACGGTTTTCGACAATTTCAGTCAGAAACGTCGGGCTCACCGTATTCACATAATGGGCTGCAAAAACACCGGAAGTCAAAAAATCCACCCGGTTCCAACCCCGGCTTTCCTCATAATTCTGGGGAGTTTTCTTGAAGAACAGCCAACGCCAGAAGGAAGCAGCGTCAATTCCACGGTCCTCGATTTCTGCCATGGTCGAAGTCATGGTATGGATGTTATGAATCGTAAAAAGGCAGGGAATTTCAATCTGTCTTGCCATGGCCGGTATCAGACCCGTCATCCAGTCATTACAGTGAATGATGTCGGGCCTTACCCTGGGAATGATATTGTTGATCACCTCCCTTTGAAAGGCAAGGGAGACCTTGAGATCTTTATCGGAATAGCCTGAATATACATTATCGAGATAGTAAAAGGCCCGATCGGCTGCAAGATGTATCCTCTCTTCATCAAGGCTTTTTCGAATTTTTTCAAGCTCCCGGTTATGGGTCTTGGTGGAATATCCATTAAAAATGGAGCGGTAATCCGGAAGCGCCACATGGACATCACATCGAAGATCAAACAAAGCACTGATAAGAGCCGCAGATACATCGGCAAGTCCGCCGGCTTTTGCCGAATAACTGGTCTGTGCGCCCATGTCCTCGGGAAGATAGGTTACTTCCGGAGTTACAATAAGGATTCTTGGTTTTTTTTTATCCATTGGTTTTTTCCTGGATATGATTTATTTATACAATCAATTCCTGACGTCTATAACAATTTATTGTCCCTGTCATGGGCCCAGGTGATCAGGCCCGGTGTATGGCTCAATACCTCGTCACCCTTTGGAATTACCCTTGCCGTGTATCCGAACCGGCCGGAATCTGCACAGGTGATGGTACATGCATAAATATGAGTTCCTTCGGAAATGGTTTCCTGGAGCCACATGGTTTCTGCCCGGCTGCCCTCAACATAGTCCGAAGATCGAATTTTGCCGTGATAGATCTGAACCTCAACTTCTTCCGGGGTCAGCTCGCCAAGAAAAACCTGGAGGGTGATCCTGAAGGTGTCACCCACCGTGAAATCAGATTCTGTGGCCAGTTTTGGTGATGATAACCGGATGCTCCCCCAAAGAGATATCAGGCGCAATTGCAAAAGGGCAAGCTCTTTGGCTTTCCATGCCGAATCAATAGTCAACTGGTTGAAATTTCTTGATGCCGGAATATAATACCGTGTTGAATATTCCCTGACCATCCGGTCGCTGGAATAGTCCATGATGGCCATTTTCATGGCTTCTTTCATCATTCTGATCCATTTTTCAGGCGGGTTGCCTCTTTTCCTGTCATAAAATTTCGGAATGACTTCATTTTCAAGAATGTTATACAGGGCCTGGCTTTCAACTTCATCCTGATAATGTTGATCATCATAATCATCCCCGTTTCCAATACTCCACCCTCTTGTATCCCTGTACCCTTCACACCACCACCCATCCAGAATGGAAAGATTTAAGCCCCCATTGGCCGAGGCCTTCATACCGGAAGTACCGCAGGCTTCGTTGGGCCTTCTCGGCGTATTGAGCCAGACATCACATCCCTGAACCATATACCGTGCAATATTAATGTCATAATTTTCAAGAAAAACAACCCTGTGGCGGACATCCTGCAACCTTGCAAATTCAATAATCCGCTTGATGATTTCCTTTCCTTCATTGTCATTGGGATGGGCTTTGCCGGCAAACACAATCTGCACTGGCTTCTCCTCGTCGGCGATAAGTTTTATGAGACGCTGGGGATCTTTCAACAAAAGGGCGGCACGCTTATAAGTTGCAAAGCGCCTTGCAAAGCAGATGGTCAGCACACGGTGATCCAGAACACTCACCACATCATCCAGAATATTTCTAGGGGCGTTGCGTCGTTCATACTGAGCCAGTAACAATTCCCGGCATTTGCGGATCAAATTGGACCGGTCCAGTTCATGGACATGCCAGAGATCTGCATCCTCAATATTATCGATTCTTGAAATCAGCGCGGGATCAGAGATTCTGTTGGACCAGTCGGAAGATATATACCGCTCAAACAATGCATTCTTATGCCTTGAAAGATAAGAACAGATATGAGTCCCATTGGTGATATGGGAAATCGGAATTTCTTCAACATGCCGTTTGGGCCAGAGGGATTGCCACATACTGCGGGCCACCTGGCCGTGAAGGCGGCTGACACCATTAATAAATCCTGAGAATCGGACGCCGAAGATAAACATGGAAAATTTTCCGGTATCCTTTGAACCGTGGGGCTCACCCCAGGAAAGCAACTCCTCCTCAGATATGCCAAATTTCTCGGAATATGGCTTGATATAGGCCCTGACCAATTCTTTTGGGAATTCATCGTGCCCGGCAGCCACCGGAGTATGCGTTGTAAAAACGGAAGTGCGCTTACAAACCTGGAAGGCGCTCTGGAATTCCAGATGATATTTGTCCATAATCATGGATATGCGCTCAAGACCCGCAAAGGAGCAGTGGCCCTCATTCATGTGACAGATGGCGGGAAACAGTTCCATGGCATTTAATGCTTTGAGCCCGCCGATTCCCAGTAATACCTCCTGGGCAGCCCTTCTTTCCCCCTGGCTGTCATAGAGCCTTGAGGTGATATCCCGGATCATCTTGGGATTTTCCGGAAGGTTTGTGTCCAGTAGCAAAAGCTTAATTTTTCCGATTCTCAACTGCCATACACAGGCCCGAATCAAACCTGTCGGCCCCGGGATCTCTATCATGATATCATATCCGGCACCATCCTTGAGTTTTTGAACTGGAAGATCAAATACATCATTGATGGGATAGGTTTCCTGCTGCCAGCCGTTATGATCCAGAAATTGCCTGAAATAGCCTTCGTGAAATAAAAGCCCGATACCGGTTAACGGAATGCCAAGACCGGAAGACGCTTTCAGATGGTCGCCAGCAAGAATGCCTAGCCCTCCTGCAAAAAACGGGAGGGATTCATGGAGACCAAATTCCATGGAAAAATAGGCAATGGTTTCCTTAGGCCCGAGATTTAATTCCTTAATCTGGGATACATAGGAAAACATCCGCTCGAATTTGGCCTTCACCCGGTTCAGATGGCCCAGAAAGCTTTCATCTTTTGAAAGCTCATCAAATCTGCGCTGGGAAATACAGGAAAGAAACGCCACGGGATTTTTACCGATTTTTTCCCATTGTGCGGAATTAATTCTATGGAAGAGTTCTATAGCTTCAGGATTCCAGCACCACCAGAGGTTTCTTGCAAGGTAATCCAGAAAAGACAGCGCTTCAGGGATAGCCGGGTACACTTTATAAATCTGCATTTTTTCCATATGATCAATCCTCTCCACTGACACAACTGCTTAATAATTTATGCATCACCCTGGCGAACTCGCTGGATCCCCAGGCCTGTGCATCACATCCTCTCGGCGTATGCGGATAATCCCCATCCAGAATTTCAGGGATATATCCTGCCGCACCGGTTCTCAACAAATTGAAGACACTGCCCAGCCATGAAAGACAGGTTGGATGGCTATTTTTACCAAAAGCCTTTGCCCATGCTTCACAGAAAGCGGGAAAAGGCCAGGTCCAGGCCGTCCCATTATGATAGGCCGGTTTTCTCTTTGTATCTTCATCTCCCTTATATTCCCCGGAATAAGGAAAATGAGGGTCATTTATCAATTTACCATCATAATAAACAGGGTTGGGATGTTCAATCCTTCTGTCGGCAAGACTTCTGATACCTCCGGGGACCAGCAGTTCCTGGCAGGTTTCAACACAAGTCTGAACTATTTTCTTATCTTCTATTACGTCAAAAGTAAACAGAAACAACTGGTTTGGTCTTAATGCATCATCAGGAACCGCTTTTTTGGCGCCAATGGGACCATCGGCATGAAGACAATCTGAAAAATATCCCCTGTCAACAAGATAGAAAAGGGTTTGAACCGATTTTCGAACGCCTGCTGCTTTTTTCTTCCAGTCCGCTCCATGGTCCTTGTCAATGGATGACAGCAGGATCAAGGCATTATACCAGAGGGCCTGGATTTCAACGGGATACCCCTGCCTCGGAGATCCGGCAGGGAAATTGGTGTCCATCCAGGTGAAATGAGACGGGCTGTAAATCAGAAAAGTCTCAGGGTCTGCAATCACTCCTGTTTTTGTTCCATTCATCAAGGAATGGGCAATGGAAAGAAGAATTTTCCTGACGGTTCGGTTATCCAGAACCTCGTTTAAAAAATCATGGCTCTTTTCTTTTTCCAGGAGATCTTTGCAACAGGCAAAAAACCATAGAGGGGCATCTGATGTTTCAATATTCCCGGCATCCTTTCCGCAGATCATATTGGGAAGGGTTCCATTATTTTCGAATTGTCCGAAAAGACGTAAAATGGATTTAGCCTCTGAGAACCGCCCAAGTTCGATCAGGCTGCGACAGAAGATAAGACTGTCTCTTCCCCAGTCCAAAAACCAGGGATAGCCTGCAATCACACTTTTTTCACTGCCCCTTTCGACAATAAAAGCATCAAGACTTTTATAAATCGCATCACACAGATTCATCCCTTTTTCAAAAGTCCTCTCCCCCAGAAGTTCAATGGATTTATCAAACCGCCTGGCATTCTCATGGCTTTCCATAACCCAGGCATTGAGTAGAACTTTATCCCCTCCGAGGCAGGAAACGCTGAAATAACCTGGGCTGAAAAGATCGGAATCCGGATCAAGGCCCCTTTCGGCTTCCATGGATCGGTGAACCATATAATACCATTCCGCTTCAGAATGAAATTTGCCTTTGGACAGGGTCACCCCTAATGTGTTCCCGTTTGCAAGACAAAAATCAAAGCCTTTTTCATTGACAGTAACCGCTCCAGGCCAGTTTTTTTCCGGCCCGATATAAGCTTTGACAGGGTCATGAAAACATCTGTCTTCAATATCCGGGCGAATAATCAGGGTAATGCCTTTATGATCCTCCAGGAAAAATTCCGAATCTTTGTTGGACAGGCTTCGTTTAATGATGAGATAAACCTGGTTTTCTTCCGGATCAATAGAAAGATCCAGTTCAAGGGCATAGTATTTACCCTCGGATGTGGGAACACGGAACAGCCATCGGCCGCCGTGATGGTATGAGAATGTAAATCTTTCCAGGCAATCGGGAACCAGTTCCCTGGAATACCCCTGGAATATGGCCCAGATTCGACATCTGGACAGCACCATCCACCGGTTTTCCGGCATGGTTTTGTTCAGATTCGCCCCCAGGAATGCATCGTAGCGGCTGTCAAGCCTGCTCCACCAGGCTGCGGCCCGCATCATTCCCCCTCTTTTCGTGGCTCCCAATAATTTCAGGGAAGGTGTTTTAACAATCTCTTTTCGGGTGAAGGAAGAACTCATATAAAGGGCTTCAAGAGGGGCAAGGGATAAGAGAAAAATCTTTTCAACCCTGGTGCCGTCAGGCCCAAAAACCCTCAGAATGAGTGAATATTCCTTATGCTGATTCCGGATTTCAAAGGGGTTGAAGATTGCAAAAAAACCATTACCGGCCGGTGTTGGAATGCCTTCTTCATATCCCAGGGATGTTTTTGAAGATCTGTTTTCATCCAGAATTTCCGCCCGAAACCCTGTATTACAGGTGATCAAAAAGAAAAAACCAGGGGGAATCATCAACTGACGTCTTAAATCCCTTTCAAATTTAAATTCAACGACACGGCATTCCTTTGACGCTGTGTTCAGTGAACGGATAAATTGCGCCGGGTGTTTTGCAAATTCAAGGGCCTCTTTCTCGATATCGATTCCTTTTATATGGCCGTATCCCTTGAATACCGTATGAATTGAGAGGACTTTGGCTTTCAGTTTCTGGAGATATACTCTTTCGGGTACCCGGCTTTTATCTTGATGGGTCAATTCCGGATGCTTCAAGTCCTCTGGATCGGGTGTCAGCACCAGGACTTCTCCCGGTGCAAGCCTGAGCGTGAAAAGATCCCCTTCTTCTTCCGTTTTCACGGTGGCCCCGGACATCAGGTCAGTCATGAGGGCTTCTGTAAGGCCCGTATCCGTCCGGCTCCAGACCGCGTCATTGGAATTAGCGCAATCCAGATTCACCAGAATCAGGAGTTTTTTGTGATAGTGTTCATTATGACGCAATAGAACCAGGCATTCGGATTGATTTTTCTGGATCAGTGCGAGCCTTGTATGGGCAAAAAAGGCCGGGTGTTGTTTCAGGATCAGATTCAGTTTAGCTATATGATCCACCTGGTTGATTTTATCTCCCCAGTTCAGGCTGGAAGAATCGTGGACGTCAATTTTCTGTGTGGCAAACCATTCCACACCATTGGCAAATCCAAACCCGCCACAGACCGAAAAAAGAGCGGAAAGCGCGGTTCTCATTTTTGCATATTGCTTTGAAACCGATGCCATCCGGTTGTTGTCATGGGTTTCTGCGAAATGGATCATATTCCCGCAGGCCTCTGAAATATCATAGGCCGTGGGCAGATACCGGGAAATCTCATCCCTGGAATAATTCTGGAAAAGTTCTGAATAGGCCCAGTTGAAATTGGCCCGGCTCAGCAGGGTTCGTGTGGTGGCAATGGGTCCGCCAAGGCCTTCCAGGAAAAAAAGGGTTTCAGGATATTCCGTCCTTACCTTTGCCACAATATATTCCCAGGCTTCCACCGGAACCATATATCCTGCATCACACCTGAACCCGTCCACCCCCCTGTGGCACCACAACAAAAAAACATCGGCCATATATTTCCAGAGGTCGATATTAGTAAAATCGAGCTTTGTCAGATCAGCCCAGATCGTGCCCCAGGCGCCCGGCGCCTCGATTCTGCCGTCATCTCCCCGGACCAGCCATTCCGGATTGGTTTCATGGATGGATGCGGCCCACCCGGTATGATTAATGGCAATATCCATAAAAAGATAGCCGTTATGGAAATGAACCGTATCCACAAGTTCCAAAAACTGTTCAAGGGGTGTGGCAGAAGGATCGAACTCGGCCAGGGCAGGATCAACCTCTGTAAAATTCAAGGCTGCGTAAGGGCTTCCGAACCTTCCCATCCTGGCATAGGTGGTGGGGGTGGGGTGAATGGGCAGAAGATGCAGAACCCGGCACCCGAGGCGGGAGAAAATAAATTCCACTTCCCGCTTTAAATCCCTGAATTTCCCTGATTCCGGGATAACCGTATACCCTTGTGCATCAAGGTTTTTGATGATGGATGACAATTCCTTGTCTTCGATCACACCAGACTTTGATTTGCCAAACTGCCGGACAAAGGCGTTGTATATGATATTGGCGCAGCAGGTGCCGGGAGGCTCCACATTGATAATGGAGTTTCCGCCTTGCGGCCAGATGGGGATGCTCGTATTTTCAGGGATAAAAAAGCATTTTGCCTGGAAATAGCCTGTCTGATGAAGTGGCAGGACAATCTCAAAAACAAGATCATTCTTTTTCTCCATCTCAATATCATACCAGGCTTCATCCAGTTTTATTTCATTTTTTTCAATGCGGGAAATGACTTCCCGTCTGGATACAGCGGCAGAACCGAGGTTTGTTCTGACCCATGCCCTGCCGTCTGTCTTTTTTGACAACCTTAATTCAAAGGCAATACAATCCCCACCATACATGACACGGGATTCTTCTGGATACGGTATCTGGGTAAGAGTGAGGTCGTTTTTTATCATTGCCTTTTCCATCCTCCGATCAAATGAAGATGAAGGTGGAAAATCACCTGCCCACCGCCTTTTTCAACATTGAATAAGAGCTTATACCCGGAATCCTTGACCCCGTTTTCCTTTGCCATATCCCTTGCAACCAGAAAAAGGTGGGAGACGATGGCCTTATCTTCATCTTTCAGGTCATTGACGCTTCTGATGTGTTTTTTAGGCACCAGCAAGAGGTGTACCGGTGCAGCAGGGTTAATATCCTTGAAAACCACACAAACATCATCTTCATATAAAAATTCAGTCGGTATTTCCCGGTTGACTATCTTGCAGAAAACACAATCTCCTGGCATACGGAACTCCTTTTAACGATCATTTACTATTTATTGCCTCCATTAATTTTTTCATCGCAATCGTGGCTTTTTCGTTTAAAAAGACGTCGGTCACAGTATGGGTATATTCAGAAACAAAGGGATTGATTTCAATAATTTTTGCTCCATTTGCCTTTGCTGCCGACGGTATCATATTGGCCGGTGCCACCGATCCCGTGGTCCCGATAAGGATGAAACAATCCGCCCTTCTGGTTTCATTGAATGAATCTGTTCTTGCAGGTTCAGGAATTGCTTCTCCAAAAAAAATCACATCCGGTTTTAAAACACCACCACATTTATTACATTGAGGAGGCAGTTGCGTAAGATCAATCTCAAAAATCCCATAGCCCACCTTACAGTCAAGACAAACCAGTCTTTTTAATGACCCGTGAAACTCATGGACGGTTTTGCTGCCTGCATCATAATGAAGGTTGTCCACATTCTGTGTAATCACCGAACTGAGCAATCCTTTTGACTCCAGTTCTGCCAGGGAATAATGGGCTGAATTCGGTACGATCTTTCCAAAAAGATCATAAAAAATCTCCCGGATGACTTTCCATGATTCTTTTGTATGCGTGTAAAAATATCGAATGTCAAAGGTTTCAGGATCATATTTATCCCAGAGGCCGTTTTCCCCCCTGAACGGCGGAATGCCGCTTTCAACTGAAATACCCGCTCCAGTAAAAGCCACACAGCGTTTGGCGGATCTTATGATATCGGCTGCCTTTTTATACAAATCAGACAAGATCCATCACCTCAAAAATATTGGTCCACAGCTCTGCAATCAAAAGTTTATTGCGAAGGAGATCCCCGCGGCTCAAAAGAATTTTTACACATTCCGAAGACTGGAGGGCCGCCGTAAAAAGCGCACAATAGGCGATATTGCCGGTTTTTGTTTCCACACCCTTTATCTGTTGCCGACTTTTTTCTCCGTATATCAGTGAATATCCTTTGTCTTTCGGAAAAATGGTTGTCACCTGGCCCGTAACCCCCGCTATGGCTCCGGATACAATGGGAATCAAAGCTTTTTTCGCCGCATCCTGAAGTTTGAACCGGGTGTCTATGGAATCAAGGCAGTCCATGACCACATCTGATCCTTTAATCTGGTCATATAGGTTTTTTCCATCGATAAATTCAACCCGATGGATCACCTCAACCCATGAATTTATGGCTTTCACCCTGTCCCTGGCGGTCTCGGCTTTTGGAACACCGATCAGGTGCTCTTGACTTAAAAGCTGACGATTTAAATTACTGACTTCAAACACATCCCCGTCAACCAGTATAAGCCTTCCTATTCCTACCCTTGCCAGCATTTCGCAGACACCGCCGCCAAGCCCGCCAAGGCCGATGATGACAACAGTAGAAGCCCCCAGTTTTGCCTGCTCCTCAGGAGAAAAGGTATTGAAATTACGGTCATATCGTTCTTTATAATTTAAAGATTCCATTCTTTATCCGCCTCCGACGGGCGGGAAAAGCCCAACCCTGTCTCCCTGCTTCAAGTGATACGTCTTGCCCTGACGTTTCCCATTGATAAAAATCAATTTTACAAGTTCATCCGGAATGCCAAGATCCCTGATCAGTTTTTCTACAGTTGTGTTCTCATGAATTTCAAGGCATTCATTTTTTTCCGGCAGATATCCGGATAATGTCACAAACAGCCTGAGATCAATTTTGATCATTGTTTTTTAAGTTTACTCTTTTTGTTTGTGCTGTTATTAAATATCCCATATCATATGGCATAAATGAATCAATTTGTACATGAATTTAATGCAAAGGAGGATCTCATGGGGCAGAAAAAAAAGAAAACTATAAGTGTTCAAAAAATGGCCGGAGATCTTTCATCCTTTGCCATCGACAGGACAGATTTGAAAGAGCTTCTGGCCATTATTCCTGTTGACGTCAACCTGAATATGACAACCATTGAATATGAGCTTCAACTGCTTAAAATTCTGAGTGTGGGCTGGGCCCTCTCTTTTTTTATGCCGCAAACCGACAGAAATAGAAGCCTGCTGACTCAAATCTTCTGGGAAAATATCAGGGAAATTTCCAACAATATTTCTACATTGACACAGACCACCACAGGAAAATCCCTTGATTATTTTGAAATCCTGAAGGAACGGCTCAATACCTATCTTAATGCCCTGCAGAAAAACCCGGAGACGTCACAAAACCCTGCCGTTATCATCGGGCCTGTCTTTGCATCTGCCTGTTACAGTGAGAATAACCCGACCGCCATACTCTTCGGAACAAAGATGTTCACCCTGACCATCGGGGCTGTCAAAGAATACTTGAATGCCGTAAAGATTGATGATATCAAGCTTAACTGATTTTTATAATACAAGTTTACAACACAAGGAGACCTTCTCATGAAAAAACAATGGTGGATTTTCTGCAGTCTTTTCTTTTTACTGGGATGTGCGACTGCCGGTCAGAAATTTATCAACATCTCTTACAAAGCGGATCACGAAAAAGTTCAGACCGGGGTCATCGGCATAGCCCCTTTTAAAGACAAAAGGACAGACCGGGATGGTGGATATGTGGGTTACCGGCTTCTGAATGACAACAGCCAGGAAACCTTTTTTGTTCAAGGTATGAACCTTGCCGACTCTTTAAAAAAATCGGTAGGCGATTATTATGAGAAAACCGGTTATACCATTACCCCTATCGCCCCCTGGGAACTCACATCCAATGGGGTAATGAATGCCGGCAGCGGATTCAAACAGATTGTGACGGGACAGATCAACAAATTTGAATGCCGCGCCAAAAAAAAGGGGGCTCCAACCGATATGGTACTTGAAATCGATCTCACCCTGTACATAGGAAAAAAATCAGATGGCAATGAATTGAAAACCATACCGGTCAGCTTGACCCTTGAAAGAACGGAGATGACATTCACACCTGAAAAACTTGAAATATTTGTCAACCAGTCCATTGAAGATGTGATTCAAAAGGCATTGGCCCGCTGAAATAATTGTCGTATTTCCTACCCTTTTTCCCATTGGCTTTTGCAATGATGGACATACCGAGAATGATAAATAAAAAATCTGATCATGCATTTTTAACCCCTGCTGTTGTCCTTAAAGCAATGATTTACATCAATATCCTTATGTTTGTCATCAGCCTGATTTACAGCGGCAGAAATATGACCATCAGCCTGAACCCTTTCTTTGCCTTTACGCCTTCTATGGATGTCTTAAATTTTCTGGGGGCTTCCGGCAGACTGCCCATTGTCAAATTCGAAGCCTGGTGGTCCCTTGTTACTGCCAACTGGCTTCACGGCGGACTTCTCCACATCATCTTCAATATGCTGGCCCTGCGCACCGTAGCCCCTCTGGTGATGGAAGAATTCGGTGTCTGCCGGATGTTTTCCATCTATACGCTTACAGGAATATCAGGATTCCTCTTATCCTATATTGGCAATGTCGATCTTACCATTGGTGCTTCTTCAGGGATTTGCGGCCTTATCGGCGCTCTGCTGTTTTTTGGTAAATCAAGGGGCGGGGAATGGGGTAAACTTGTTTATAAACAAACGACAGGATGGGTAGTGAGCCTTATTCTTGTCGGATTTTTAATGCCCAATATCAACAACTGGAGCCATGCAGGCGGACTTTTTTCCGGTATATTTTTCGGTTGGATGATGGGATATGACGAAAAAAGAAAAGAAATTTTTTTTGATCGGTCTCTGGCCTTTGTCTTTCTTTCCCTCACCCTGTGGCTTCTGGCAAGATCCGTCATAAATGGATTTCTGCTTATTTTTACCTGAATGCCTTAAGTCTTTTCTATAGCTTAAAATAATAATTATATCAGAATGTTATATTGAATTTAACCGCACCCCTGGACGTGCTCCAACCTGAGACATCTTAGGAAGGAGGCAATCTTCATCATTTAAAGACAGATTCTCAAATTTGCTCAAGGGCACTATTTCCGGATTTGATCGTATCGTATTTAAAGGAATTTGTTCCCTTTCACCGAGAATTGCTGGACTATCTCTAAAAAACTTGACAACCAAAATGGAACAGGTTATTTTTACCTTCAATAAAGGGGAGTAGTTATCGGCTGAAGAAAATCGATCCGGATTCCGTCAACACGGTCGAAAGACCCGGGACTGGAACAGTTATCCTGTAAACAAGACCTTTATCCTGGCAACCATGTCTAGGGTAAAGGTTTTTTATTTTCGGCATGGCGTAATATGAATGCTTGTTTTTAAGGAGATTGTATCTATGATTGCTGAAATTACCTGGATTCACTGGGCCGCCTTTATCCTGGCAGTCATTTTCTTTCTGGCGCTGGATCTGGGCGTATTTCACCGGAAAGCCCATGTGGTAAAATTTAAAGAGGCGTTGCTCTGGACAATACTGTGGTTTACCATGGCCATGGGATTTGCATGGGGACTTTACGCGTTGCGCGGACAGGAACAGGCCCTTGAATTTTTTACAGGCTATATTGTCGAACTGTCCCTATCCATGGACAATGTGTTTGTCATTGCTCTGATTTTCGGGTATTTTCAAGTGCCTTTGGCCTTTCAGCACCGGGTCCTGTTCTGGGGTATCATGGGGGCTCTCATCATGCGGGGAATCATGATCTGGGCCGGAGCCGCCCTGGTACGCGAATTTGACTGGACATTGATGATTTTTGGCGGTTTTCTGGTTCTCAGCGGTATCAAATTACTGTTCACCAGAGAAGAAAGCGTTGAGCCGGGAAAAAATATCTTAATGCGCCTGGCAAAGAAATTTCTGCCCATATCGCCTTCATTTGATCAGCATCGTTTCATTACCGTCATCAATGGCCGACGCATGCTGACCCCTCTTTTTCTGGTGCTGATCATGGTGGAAACCACCGACCTGATATTTGCCCTGGATTCAATCCCGGCGATTTTCGGTATCACAACAGATGAATTTATTGTGTTTACATCCAATGTGTTTGCAATTCTAGGACTGCGCTCCCTTTATTTTCTCCTGGCCGGTGCCATAGAGTATTTCCGTTTCCTGAAATTCGGGCTGTCCCTGGTGCTGGTGTTTATCGGTGCCAAAATGCTATTTTTAAAATATATTCACATCTCCACACCTGTATCTTTAGGGGTCATCGGGACAATTATCCTGACCTCTATCGGGGTTTCTCTTGTCAGCCGCCGGATGCAGGTGAAGAGGCAATTGGCAAGAAATATTGGGCACGGGGGTTGATGGATGATTGATCTCTATCAGTTTGTGCGGATCAATAAAAAAGTGGTCATCTGGTCTTGCTTCTTCGGACTGTTGTTTCTGGTGCGCAAGGTTTTTGTGCTCGTGTTCCTGACCTTTATTCTGTGTTATATATTCAACAATATCATTATGGCTCTTGAACGACGGACCCAGGTGAAAAGATATTTGTGGACCATCGCTATCTACCTGCTTTTTATATCGATTGTAACGGGTCTGTTTTTTCTTGTATTGCCGCACATCATAGGAGAGACAAAGCTGTTCTTCACCCAATTGCCTCAATCCGTGGATGCAGTTCACCTGTATCTGGATGGTCTGGCACATCGGCAACCTCAAATGGCCCCCATTATCCAGCATATTAAAGAAGCGGCAACCATTAAGAATTTATTGGGAATCAATCGTGATGCACTCGTTGATTTTGTGGTCGGATTTTTCAATCATACCATTCATTTTACAACTTATTTTCTTTTAAGCACTCTGTTTAGTTTTTTAATCCTGTTAGATTTCCCCAGGCTGAAACGAGGCATATCTGCATTGCAAAACACACGTTTTAAAGCTGCCTATGATGAAACCGCTAATAGCGTCGCCCAGTTTGCTTTGGTAGTAGGGTATAATTTCCAGGCACAGATTTTGATTGCTATGCTTAACACGGTGCTGACCTCTTTAGGGCTCTGGTTTTTAAAACTGGAAACTGTGGCCTTGCTTGCAAGCATCGTTTTTTTTGCCGGTTTGATTCCTATATGGGGGACATTTATTTCTTCAATTCCTATTTTACTCCTTGCGTTTAATGAGGGGGGCATGGGATTGGCCGGTAAGGCACTCCTAATGATTTCCTTTGTGCATATGGTGGAGGCGTATATTCTAAACCCTCGAATAGTTTCCGCTGTTTTTAAAATCAATCCTTTATTGACCTTGATCATCCTTTACGTTGGTCACTCATTATTCGGATTATGGGGTGTCCTTCTGGGTGTTCCGGTCTCCGTATATGTCTATCGCTATATTCTGATGGTCCCGGATCGCATGAATACAAATGGACGCGTTGGGAACCTTGTTGTTACTGATGGATCTCAAAAAGAAGATCATCCGGAACATGATATCCGGTGAAAATGTATGAATCAGGGCTGTACGGATGAATTCCGGCTGGCTAAAAAATATAATAATGGAGGAAATAAAAATGCTGAGCATTTCAAAAACCAAAAGTATTCTGACGGCTTTAACCGTGATGATGTTTTTTCTGGTGACCGGGTTTATGGAGATTGCAGATGCCCGGACAAAGGGCGGCGGACGGTCATTTAAACAAGCACCCGCTGCATCAAAACCGGCACCGCAGGCCCAGGCCCCCCAGGCTGTGGGAAGCCCCATGGGAGGGTCTTTTACCCGGGGTCTGGCCGGTGGTATCATGGGAGGGGTCCTTGGCGGTATGCTTTTTGGCGGATTGGCCCATGGCATGGGCGCAGGCGGTATTGGCGGCAGTGGGATCGGCTTGTTTGAGATCCTGCTTCTGGCCGGGGTTGGCTATTTTGCGTTTCGGTGGTATTCCCGTCGAAAAGCGCTGGCCGGAAATGCCGGATCAGCATTTCAGACGGATCGGAATTCACCCGCCCGCCTTTTTTCCAATGCCGGATCGTCACAGGGGACACAGGACAACAATGTGGAGGACCCGCTGGTAACTGGAGTGAGAGAAATCTGGGCCGTTGACAATAGTTTTGACCCTGACGGGTTTAAAGAAACGGCGCAGGATCTGTTTTTCAAAATCCAGGCAGGATGGACCCGCCGGGATGAGAGCGTGCTGAGACCTTATGTGGGAAATCAATTGCTGGATGAATATGCAGCGCATTTCCAGGAACTCAAGCAACAGGGCCATATCAACCGCCTTGAAAATATTGCCGTGCGCAATGTAGAGCTCATGGCTGCCGGTGTTCAGGGCAATGAAATTTTTATCACGGTCCGGTTTACGGCAAACCTTCTGGACTATACAGTGGATGAACACTCCGGTACGGTTGTCAAAGGAGATACTGAAAATTCTGTGAAATTTGAAGAAGCATGGACCTTTGCCACCCCTGTGGGCAACCGGACATGGAAACTCGAAGGAATAGAGGCTTAGGGATTTAAGCATGATACAAGGAGGATGAAAATGAAGCGGGTTGTTTTATTCTTGCTGACCAATATTGCCGTAATGGTGGTTTTGTCCATCAGTGCGCGTATTCTTGGTGTTGACCGATACCTGACCGCCAATGGGCTCAATATGGGGATGCTTCTGGCCTTTGCGGCTCTGATCGGTTTTGGCGGGTCTTTTATTTCCCTCATGATGTCAAAAACCATGGCAAAATGGAGTAC
>JAIFMF010000159.1 GCA_020048635.1 Desulfobacula sp.
GACCGAGGCCCAGTTTCTCACCCTCCGGATCCTGAGCGGACCCCATAAGGGGATGGAGTTTACCGTCACCAATATGCTCACCGGAAAACTGGAATTCGACGAGTTCTACAGGGTCGGGGATGTGGTGCTGGTGGAATACGACGCCCCGGACGGGCATCCCCGGAACGGGGTGGCCCGGGGCATTTACCGGCTTCAGATGCAACTGGTCCTTATTGGGCTGTTTGCTCTTCTGCTGATCGGGGTGGCCGGGATTACCGGCCTTAAGGCCCTGCTCTCCTTTGTGTTCACGGCCATGGTCCTCTGGAAGGTATTTTTCCCACTCCTGCTCAGGGGGTTTCCGCCGCTTTCCACCGGAATGGCCGTAGTCGGCATTTTTACCGCCGTGATAACCCTGTCCGTGGGAGGGATGAACCGGCGGGGAATGGCCACCTTTGCAGGGTCCATGCTGGGGGTGCTGCTGACCTGCCTTCTAGCGGTGCTGTTCACTAAAGCCTTTGCCCTTCACGGCGCCATCCGGCCCTTTGCCGAAACCCTGATCTATTCGGGCTATATTTCCCTTAATCTCACGGATATGTTTATTGCCGGGGTTTTCATCGCCTCCTCCGGGGCCGTC
This sequence comes from Desulfobacula sp., assembly GCA_020048635.1. Classification (GTDB taxonomy): domain Bacteria; phylum Desulfobacterota; class Desulfobacteria; order Desulfobacterales; family Desulfobacteraceae; genus Desulfobacula. The sequence continues at coordinate 614 of JAIFMF010000159.1, forward strand.
ATGGACCTGGCCATGGACATTGCCGCGGCTATGGATGAAATCAAACAGAAAAACCCGGACATCGGATTCAGGGAGCACCTACGTTCCGGCCTCCGGGTGGGCCGGGCCGTCATCGGCACTATGACCACCACCCTGCTCCTGGCCTATTCCAGCAGCCATATCACCATGTTCCTCCTGTTCATGGCCAAGGGGCTTCCCTCGGAAAACATCCTCAATGCACCCTTTGTGGCCGCCGAAATCCTGAATATCCTGGTGGGCAGCTTCGGGCTCATCACCGTGGCCCCGTTCACGGCACTGGTGGCCGGGGTACTATACCATTGGAAACAGCCGGATCCCCGGCAGAAGAGCTGGGAAAAACAAGAAAAGGACTGAAGATATGTCCATTCATTTCCACAGATGTGGTTCATGATCCCGATATCCATAAATAACAATTTATAAACCGTTTCCTTAACGTCTGCATTCAGCTGATTTTCCTTTATTCATCTCATCGGTTCCATATATTTTGATTTCACCCATGGAAAGATTTTCATCCATACGGATCAAAAACTCATGCTTTGGATATGTCATGTCCAGTTTTTTGATATTGCTGTTTTTCTCTCCTCTCAGCCGGGACAATGATCTTGGGTGAACCGTCAGTATCAAAGCATCGGAGGTGAGAAGATCCGGGTCTTGGTCAATTTTTTCACAGACAGTGTCATACAGGATCTCGGATAAAACAAGATGTCCAAAGGCCGGGTGCCAGGGGCCGGCAAGAACCATGGAGGGGTCCTCCATCATTTCCGATGCCTGGAGTCCCATGCGGATCACATCAACATCGGCTGCCCGAAATATTCGATACATTTCTTTGACCAGCCGGACTGCCTCGGATAAATTCAAGGGCTGATATCGGCCCTCAGTATACCATTTTTCCATCATGCTGCCGTTAAGCACCATCAACGGATAAATTCTTGCAAAATCAGGAGAAAGGCCAGCGATCTTTCTTGTACTCTCCAATAATAATGTTTCATTGTCTTCTGGTAATCCGGCCATGACCTGAACCCCGATTTTCACCGGAATTTGTTTCAGCAGCGCCATGGCATTAATGGTACTGCGGCTTTCATGCCCTCTTTTGGATGCAAAAAGAACTTCATCATTCATGGACTGAACCCCGATCTCAACGGCAGATATGGGATACGGCGCAAGAAGGTGAAGGGTTTCTTTTGTGATGGTGTCAGGACGGGTGGAAAACCGGATGCCGTGAATTTTATGTTCAAGGATATAGGGCTTTGTATAATCCAACAGGCGAAGTAGGGTTTCCCGGTTAAGCCCCAGAAAATTACCCCCGAAAAAGGCGATTTCCACCTTTTCCCGCCTGCCTTTGAATTTCAGGTATTGGCTGACCACTTCTTTAATTTCAAAAGGACCCGGCAATGGTATCGCACTTTGGGTAATAATAGACTGGTTGCAGAATGCACATTGATGGGGACAGCCGGAATGAGGGATAAATATGGGGATGATAAGGGGTTTTTCCGGCGGATTCATAGGTAACCCTTCAGAGAGAAATCTCTTTGAGCATCTTCAAGGCTTCTCTTGCCGTATCCTGTTCAGCCGCTTTCTTCGTTTTCCCGAATCCTCTGGATTTAACTCCAAAAAGATTTAAACACATCTCAAAGGTTTTGTCATGATCCGGTCCTGTCTCATTCACAACAACATAACAAGGTGTAGTACCAGACCGTTCCTGGGCATATTCCTGAAGCCTGCTCTTATAATCAATGGTCTTTTCATTTGACACCATTTCATCAAGGCTTTCATTGAAAAGATGACAGATCAATCCGCATCCCTGTTCAAATCCGCCATCCAGGTACACAGCCGCAATCACGGCTTCAAAGGCATCAGACAAAATAGAATTTTTGTCATGGCCCCTGGAAATTGTTTCGCCCTTCCCAAGCCGGATGAACCTTCCAAGATCAATCGTCCTTGCCATTTTTGCCAGGGCTGGTTCGCTGACAAGAGTGGCCCTTAATTTGGAAAGCTCCCCTTCATTTTTTGAGGGGCTTTTTTCCATTAAAAGCTGTGCAATGCAAAGCCCGAGAACGGCATCCCCCAGAAACTCAAGCCGTTCATTGTCTGAATCACAGGAATTCTGGTTCTCATTGAGATAAGATCGGTGACAAAGTGCATTAATCAAAAATGATCGGTTTTTAAAACTATACCCGATATTGTTTTCAAGGATGCATAATTCCGTGTTAGCGTCTTTTTTTTTCTCCAGCCAGGCGTTCAATGCCTTAAATATGGAAAATCCAATGCTCAGATTATTCTTACCCGTACCTAGAAAAACACCTTCATTGAATGATCCGTGAAAATCCGAACCACCGGTAGCAATAAGGTTTTTTCTTGCACAAAGAGTTTCATAAAAAGAAGTAACGGGCTCACTATGATCCGTATAATATACTTCCAGGCCACCAAGGCCATATTGGATAAGGATATCGAAAAAAAATTCGATCTGATCGCTTCCGGCAAAGGAAAGAAGACCGGGATGAGCCAGCACCGGGATCCCTCCGGCCCCAAGAATAACCTTTATGGCCTCTTCACAAGAGACTTTATATTTTTCCACATAGGCGGGTTTGCCTTTGCCAAGATATTTGTCAAAGGCTTCATCAAAGGTTTCCACGTAGCCCAGTTCCTTCATAAGCTCTGCAATGTGGGGCCGCCCTGTCTGATCCGCACCAAAGCGGTTTTGGACCTGCTCCATACTGATTTTAAAACCCAGGCGGTTCAATTCTTCTATAATTTTTGGATTTCTCTGTATCCTTGCTGCTTTTGCAGAATTCAAGATGGCGGTGAGCTTTTTGTCATAAACGCTGAACCCATATCCCAAAAGGTGAATACTGCCGAGATCTTCGAAACCGGGTGGGGGTTCACAACTGATTTCAACTCCGGTAATAAATTCCAGGCATGTGCAGGGGGGGTGTTTTAATATTTCAAGGACACCGTCGATGGTGTCATGGTCGGTAATGGAAATGGCCTTGAGTCCGGTTTTCCCGGCCAAGGCCAAAATTTCCAGAGGAGTGAGTGAACCGTCTGATGCAGTTGAATGTGAGTGAAGGTCAATCAAAAAACTATCCTTCGCAAATTAAATGCCAAGGGCCTTTTCCATATCCTCTTCACGGGTTTTACAATCAATACATTGGGTGGTGACGGGTCTTGCCTTGAGGCGCTGAATGGAAATTTCTTCATCACATGTCTCACATATCCCGAAAGTTCCATTTTCAATTCGCTCAAGTGCGTTTCTGATTTTCTTTATCAATTTATGTTCACGATCCCGGATTCTTAATTCAAAATTTCTGTCTGCTTCGTGGGAAGCTCTGTCTGTAGGATCGGCAAAATTTTCTTTCGGCTTTGTCATTCCGGTAACTGTACTGTCGGCATGGGAGAGAAGCTCGGTAAGTCTCTCTGACAAATAATCTTTAAAAAAGTCCACGTCTTCTTTTTTCATAGCCTATCCCCTTTGTCTTTATTGAATATATCCAAAAGTCAGATATTATACAAAAAATTCAAAAAATGTAAAGAATTAAAGTTTTAACCCGCTATCCGACACTTTACCAACTGGGCTTTTCTTGTTTATTCTTCCTCTGATCCCCCAAGGTTGAACAACTGGCGGGTGACGTTCAGGTAAAGGGAATCATCTCTGTGGTCGCCGGTATTGCGCAGAAAACGGATGGGATCATGGATGGTCCTGCTGGCAATGGCCTGGGTCATGCGCTGAATGGCGTCGATATCTTCTTTTGTCAGGTGCTTCATAGCGGAAAGGGTTTTTTTGCATTCTATTTCAACAATGGACGTCATTTTATCGTTCAATGCCTTGATAGTCGGAACTATGGCAAGGGTTTCCAGCCATTTTTGGAATTTGAGTGCCGCTTCCTCAATGAGCCGTTCCGCCTTTACCGTTTCTTTTTCCCGCCCTTCAATATTGGATTCCACAATGTTTTTCAGATCATCAATATCATACACATAGGCATTGGAAATCGAATTGATTTTCGGATCAATATCCCTTGGAACGGCAATGTCGATGAAGAACAGGGTCCGGTGATTTCGCTTTTTCATAACCCGCCGGACCTGGTCATGGGTCAGGACATAGTCTGTGGCTCCGGTTGAACTGATGATAATATCCGCATGGGTTAACGCATCCTCCCGTTCTTCAAATGTGACAGCCTTTCCATTAAATTTTTCAGCCAGCGCTACTGCGTTTTTAAAGGTCCGGTTGGCCACCACGATCTCTTTGACATTATTGGACAAAAGATGCTCCACAGCAAGTTCGGCCATTTCCCCTGCCCCCAGCAGAAGAACGTTTTTTTCAGATAGATCGGCGAAGATCTTATTGGCCAGCTCAATGGCGGCGTAACTGATGGAAACGGCATTGTCACCAATCCCGGTTTCTCTTCTGATTTTCTTGGCAATACTGAAGGATTTGTGCATGAGGCGGTTTAAAAGGACTCCTGAGCATCCATTCTCTACGGCAATCCGATAGGCCTGCTTGATCTGGCCCAGGATCTGAGGTTCGCCGACCACCATTGAGTCAAGGCTTGATGCAACCCTGAACAGATGTCGAATCGCATCATCTCCTTCATGAATATACAATGCGCTTTTAAACTCCGGGATACCGATATTTTTGTGCCTGGAAATGAATTCTATGATTTTTTCAGTCTGGCCATACGTTTCCGGGATAAAGAGGACTTCAGTCCGGTTGCAGGTGGAAAACACAAGACCTTCCCTGATGTCCTGATTCTTTTTTAAAAACTCGAGCGCGAGAAGGGTTTCCTCGCTGGTAAAAGATAGTTTTTCCCTAAGTTCCACAGGAGCGGTTTTATGGTTTAATCCGATTAGTATGATTTCCTGCATTGTTCTTTCTTTATTTTGTAAAGGTGTCGTGATGCCCGCCAACGAGAATTTTCACACCGATAAAGGTAAATATGATGATAAAAAACCCGATGATGGTCATGATGGCGGATTTGCGGCCGCGCCATCCGGAATAAAACCGAAGGTGCAAAAGGGCGGCATAGATGAGCCAGGTTCCAACAGAAGCGATCTCCTTAGGGTCCCAGCTCCAGAATCTTCCCCAGATGACCTTGGCATAAATAAATCCTGTTACAAGCCCGATGGTCAAAAGGGCAAACCCATTAGTGAGACAGGTGTATCCGACATCATCCAGAAAGTCGAGAGAAGGCAGCCGCCTGAAAAAAAAACCCGGGGCTTTGGTCTTGATCCCTTTTTCCTGCAGAAGGTATAAAATGCCTGTACCGCAGGCCAGGGCCAGAGAAGCCTCACCCAAAAAAATCAGGAGGATATGGGAATAAAACCAGAATCCTTTAAAAACCTCATTTTTCACAACAGGGGCTTCCGGGATCATGAGGGAAATCCCCATGATGACGGTCAGAAGGGCCGAAGCAAATACCCCGAGTATTTTCAAATCGGATTTATACTGAACAAACAAAAACATGCAGCCCAAGGCAAAAGCTGAAACAGACAGGCTCTGGGACAGGTTCAGGATGGGCACAAGATGATTGGAAAAGGTATACACCGCCATACTGATAAAATGGACCAGAACGCCCGATGCAACCAGACACAGCGCTGTTTTCTGATACATTTTTTTCTGGGTGAATAAAAATCCTGCATACCCTGCAAAGCTTGAAAAATAAAGCACCGTAGCTATTTGCAACAGCAGATCAGCAGTCTGGTCATTCATTCATCCCCCCCTTTTTCCGGAAACAATTTCCTGATACATATATCCTTTTCCAAAAATTTCATTCAGGATCAGATTGATATTGATTTCATCCCCGGTTCTTACAAGCTCAAGGATGCCTCTGTCAATAAGGTTTGAAAACGCCTGACGGTGATCATCGGGCGCATGACCGGCAGACAGGAGTTTTGTCCTGATATTTCCCATCAAACACAACACCTTGGCATAAGCCGGGTCAAAAAACCCTTCCAGATCCTGCCGGATTTTCTTTGCCATGGCCGGACTTGCTCCTGAGGTTGAGACCGCCACAAGGAGATCCCCCCGGTCCACGATGGAGGGCACCAGAAAATCACTTTTATCCGGCGCATCTGCCACATTGCAGAGGATATTGGATTTTGCCGCATCTACTTTTATCTCCTGATTGAGCTCTGCATTATTGGTTGCGGCAAAAACAAGAAACATTCCCTTGATATCCTTTTTTTTATATTTTTTTTCGACAAAAAGGATGGATGTCCCCTTAAACCCATCCGTCCCTTCTAAAAACTGCTCACTGATCACTTTGACACGGGCCCCGCATTTTTCAAGGGTCAGGGCCTTTCTAATCCCTACCGGCCCTCCGCCGACCACCAGGCAGTTTTTGCCTTTCACATCCAGAAAAATGGGGTAATATCGCATTGTCTTCCTTTATTTAAACCCTTGTCTGCACAAGTGGATTAATATATATTGCCCTAGGATTTTTTTCAATAACAAACGCTTTTATTTAGGATAACCTGCATGATCATTGATGCCCATACCCATATTTTTCCGGAAAAAATCAAACAGGACCGTACCCCCTATTTTGAAAACGAACCTGAATTCAAACTCCTTTACAATTCACCCAAGGCCAAAATCAGTCTCGTGGATGAACTGATCCAATCCATGGACGTCCACAAGGTGGACATGTCTGTTGTCTGCGGATTTCCCTGGCGAACCCCGGACCTGATCAAACAGAACAACGATGCGGTCATCGCGGCTGTTCATAAATTCCCCGGCAGAATCAAAGGCCTTGCCTGCTTTGATGTTGCCTGGAAAGGGGCTGCCGATGAAACAAAACGGTGTATTGATGAAGGACTCAGCGGTGCAGGCGAACTGGCCTTTTACCTTTCCGGCATCGACGAAGAGGCGCTATCTTTTCTTGACCCGGTCATGGTCGTGTTAAGGGAAAACAACACCCTGCCCTGCATGATCCACACCAATGAGCCGGTGGGTCAGCCCTATTCAGGGAAAACCCCCATCACCCTGGAACAGATTTATACTCTGGCCAAAACCTTTCCGGACAACAGAATCATCCTGGCCCACTGGGGCGGCGGCATCCTGTTTTACAATATCATGAAAAAACAGACCAAGGAGATTTTGAAAAACATCTGGTATGATACGGCTGCCTCCCCGTTTTTATTTGACCCGCAAATCTATGATATGGCTGCCACGGCTGGTGTGATTGAAAAAGTATTGTTCGGTACTGATTTTCCGCTTCTGACCCCGGATCGGTATTACAAAGATTTGGACAATTCCAATATCACAACCCAACAAAAAGAGCTGATATTGGGCAGGAATGCCGTGTCGTTGTTCGGGTAATCTTCTTTTTGTTTCTCATTGTTCGATTGATTTCATTCAAAGGAATCGTATGTATTGCAGCGCAAGAGAGCGGAGGGCCTAAGCCCTCCGCTCTCTCAATTATTTCCAATATTATTTCATATAATTTCTCTGGAGCAATTTGATTGAGTTTTCATCTATTTGGCCATTAATCAAAGAGAATTGGATCAAGTCGTTTTGATATGTTATTTTTTTAGGACTATTAAACGTAAAAGACCGACTCTTATCTTTTGCAATCACTACATACTCGTAAAGATTAGTCGATTTGTTAAAATTACGTTCTGTCATAACACCTTCAAAAGGACCATTTGGGGTAGCTTGGCCCCCCTGCACCCCGGGTTGACCTGTCTGGGCCGTCTGGCTTCCCTGCACTGCAAGTTGACCGCCAGTTCCCAGGCCACCCTTGACAGTCTGGGCCTGATAGGATTTAACAGCCTTGATGAGGTTATTCATAGAATCCGTAAAAGCTGCAACAATCACTTTTCCTTCCGGAGTTTTTGAATAGGCTCCCGCTGCACCTCCGGCAACACCGCCGAAAACACCACCTAACAAAGCATAATCAGTATTTCTGGCACTCCCTTCGGCAGCGGCAAGTTGAACTCCTGAACGATTTTCTATCATTGTTAAAACAGTACTTGCATCACTCGTCTTCATTCCGCCCGCCAGAGCACCGGCTACGGGACCTATCAGCCCACCGACCGCTGCCCCGGCACCACCTGTATTTCTGGAGCTGAATGTAATTGAAGGGGTAACTGTATAATCAGCAGCAACCATTTGTCCTTTCCCGAAATTTGAGCCGGTCCGTATTTCTCCCGACTGTGCCAGCTCCCGTTCTTGCATCATCTGCTTCATAGCCGCTCCCCGTTCAAGAACGACAAAACAGTTTGATTGCTGTGCCAGCAGTCGAATAACAGGAATTGTAGACGGCAGTCGTAAATCGCTGGTCAAATGTTGATACCACGTTTCCGAGGTGTCTTCAAAAATTGCTATGGTCCCCAAAGAGGCTTCGCAACGTTGCAGCCCGCTATTTGCATCCTGAGCGTTTGAGCCACCTGCAGATCCAGTCGCTGTTGTTTTAGCCTCCTGGGATCCGGTCGACATGGAAGAAGATACGCATCCTGTCAGAAACAACAAAAAAATACTTGAACACAGTAAAGAAAAGATTGTTTTTTTCATCGAATCATTCCTCATTTAATATTATGTAAAAGTGAGACCTCGCTTACGATATGAACGGATATAGAATGATCAAACGCTTTTTGTCAAGACAATAAAAGCTTAAAGATTGAAAAAAAATATCATACTGTGACGACTGGAGGCTAAATAATTGTTTTAATTGGATGAACAAGCTCCTCCGGGTCCGGCCTCTACTTTGCTGGATTCAATTCCCAAATGGGATCTGACTTGATGGATATCATTGACCTCCACCACCCATGATCCATCTCCGGCAATCACCAGCGGTACAAAAGAAAGGCCTGCGGATTGAAAAAAAACATCTGTTTTTTTAAGCAGTTTCTCTGCCTGTTCACAGGGATACGTGGATTCAGTCATTTGAATTTCCTTATAGGCCTGGTAAGAAAATTTATTGCAAATCGCCTGGATAGCCATATTCCGACTCTTAACCCCAAGAATCGGATAAATGATCACCTTAAGTTCGATCCCAGATTCCAGGGCGGTCAGTTCTAACTTAGGCAACAGATCTTTGCAATGGGAGCAATCAGGATCTGTGATCACATAAAGAAAATCTTTGGCATTTGAAGGTTTTAAGGATAATGAAACAAATTCTTCCAAGGCTTTGATATTTTTTTTGAAAAAGACGCTTCGTTTTTCCTTTTTCAAGTCAATCTCTTCAGCAAATTTCTGATGTTCTGTCTCAGCCGCACCTGATAGCGTGTTTATAGTTTCCCTGGTGATGGACCGACCCTCTTTAAAAAGTTGACCCACCAGGATAAAATTATTACCCGCATAAACTGGCGCTAAGTCACCGCCAATAGAGAGAATGACTTCACACAATTGACCTTCTTCCTGTTTCAGGACAATCCTTGTATCCGTTGGAAACGGAAGATGAGTTGAAATCCACTCAATGTTCACATGTCCGCATACAGACCCTGCAACCCCATTCACAGCCGTTCCGAGTAGCCCCAGGAGCCCCACCAGGATCATTATTGGTCTTCTCATTCTTTTTCCACCCGTTTTTTTGTCTCCTCTTGACATTTTTGATTCAGAACAAAGTTTAATGATACTATTTTTTTTGCATCAATGGTATGACTTATTTCAAGGAGGCCTAATGCCGGGTGTATATGAAATTTATATAAAGGATCATTTTGCCGCAGCCCATGCGCTGAAAGGCTACGATGGAAATTGTTCCAACCTGCACGGACATAACTGGATCATTGAGGCCTATATTCAGTGTAGAAGGCTGAACAAGCTTGGTATTGGTATTGATTTCAGGGATGTGAAAACCGTTTTAAAGGATGTATTGAGCAAGTTAGACCATACCAATCTTAACGACATCGCAGAATTCGGCGCCATTAACCCGACATCTGAAAACCTTTCCAAATTTTTATATACTGAACTCTCCTTGCGGCTGAATACCGACTATATTAAAGTAAAAAAAATTATGGTGTTTGAAAGCCCGGGATGCGGCTCTGCCTATTGGGAGGAATAAGTGCTGCTGAATATCTGCGAAATTTTTTACAGCCTTCAGGGAGAATCCACCTTTTCTGGCCTTCCCTGTATTTTCATAAGGCTTTCAGGCTGTAATCTCAACTGTTCCTGGTGTGACACGCGGTACGCAGAAGAAGAATCCTTTCCCATGACCTTTGATCAGATCCTGAAAAAAATTGAGCCCTATAACTGCACTCTTATTGAAATAACCGGGGGAGAACCGCTTCTCCAGAAGGCCACCCCCATGCTGATTTCCATGCTCCTGGAAAGACATTATCAGGTTCTTCTTGAGACCAACGGCAGCTTCAGCATTCAACATATTCCAGGGCCGTGCATAAAAATCGTGGATATCAAATGCCCCTCAAGCAATGAATCCAATAGTTTTTTACAGGAAAACATACAATATCTCAGTAAAGCGGATGAGATCAAATTTGTGATCGGCTCCCTTGAAGATTATGAATTTGCAAAAGCCATGATTGAGAATGAACTCAGCGGGATATCACAGAAAAAAATTCATCTTTCACCGGTTTTTAGTCAAATCTCTCCTGAGGTTCTTGCACAACGGATGATTGAGGACAATCTTCATGCAAGATTGTCCCTGCAACAGCACAAAATCATATGGACACCTGATAGAAGAGGAGTTTAACCATCAATGCCGGATAAAGCCATTATTCTTTCAAGCGGCGGGATTGACTCCACAACCGCCATGGCCATCGCGAAATCGGAAGGTAAAGACATTTACAGTTTGAGCTTCAGGTATGGACAGCGGCATTCCATAGAACTCGAAGCGGCTGTAAAAATTGCCAAAAGCCTGGGAGCAAAAGCCCATAAAATCATTGATATTGATTTAAGACAGTTTGGCGGTTCCGCCCTGACCGATGATATACCGGTTCCGAAACACGACATCCTTGAAGACATAAAAAAAGACGACATCCCCATCACCTATGTTCCGGCCAGAAACACGATCTTTCTTTCCTATGCCATGGCCTGGGCTGAAATTTTAAAAGCCTCTTTTATTTATATCGGTGTCACGGCCGTGGATTACTCGGGATACCCGGACTGTCGGCCCAAATTTATCAAGGCCTTTGAAAAGATGGCAAACCTTGCTACAAAAACCGGAATCAAAAAGGAAACCATCCTGAAAATTGAAACCCCTCTGATTCATCTTTCAAAAGCCGGAATTATCAAAACCGGTATCCAGTTGGGAGTGGATTATTCCCTGACCATTTCCTGTTACGACCCAGACGAAAAAGGCAGTTCCTGTGGTTTTTGCGATTCCTGCCTTCACAGGAAAAAAGGGTTTGCCGAAGCAGGCGTAAAAGATCCGACCCCGTATTATACGGCCGACAGTGCCTCGGCATAAATCTCGACCGGATGCTTCACCCGGATGGGCTGTTGATTTTTTGCGAGCATATCGGAAATCTGCATCATGCAGGCAGGGCAGGATGTGGCCACGGTAGAACATCCGGTAGCGATAATATTCTCTGCTTTTATCTGACCAATCTCGGTTGAAAGCTCATAGTGAATGAGATTGAAACTACCCCCCATGCCGCAGCAGGCATCGCTGTTTTTCATCTCCTTGAGCGTATTTCCAGAAGCAATAATCACACCGCGGGGCTCCTCTGAGACCCCAAGAGATTTTTTAAGATGGCAGGGATCATGATAGGTAATGATATCATTTTTCTTTTTATGATCCGGTACAGCCGATGCAAGATCAAAGCGTTTTTCCATTAGCCAGCTGATATCCACGGTTTTCTCAGCCAAAGCTTCGATCCTTTTTAACAATTCCTTATCCCTATGCTTCAGAAGGGTCGGCCATAATTTAATAATGGTCGAGGAACAGGTGGCACAGGCGGTTACAAGGTAATCAAATTTTTCCTTTGAAAAAAGATCCACATGGAGCCTGACAAGCGTCTCAAAGGTTTCAAGGTCTCCTGCTGCGATGGCGGGGATACCGCAGCATCCCTGACCCGAAGGAATAAAAATCCCGGCATGAAAATGTTTCAACACATCCACCACACTATGCCCGATATTGGGGAAGGCCTTGTCAATCAGACATCCGACAAAAAAAGCAATTTTCACGCCCTTTCCTTCCACCCGGACGTCATCTTTGGAAAGGCTTTTGTTGAATGCTTCTTCCTTTAACGGGACAAGATGCCGGTTTCGCAGCAGCGGTGAAGCGATCCTTGCACAGGAAGTCCCCTGCAGATTTTTCTCATCCTTGAAAAAAATCTTCTGAAAAGCCCCTGCCATGGTCATGAGTCCATTGAATCGTTCAGGGCTGGATAGAATTTTTTGAAATGCCAGCTTCTTTACAAACGGCATCCCAAGATATTGGGCAATGATGGCCCGTGCCCGGATGAAAATTTCAACCGTATTGACGCCACTGGGGCAGCCATGGGCACAGGACCCGCAAAGAAGGCACCGTTGCAGGCGCTCGTTAACCCCTTCTGCATCCTTGAACACGCCATCGATCAATCCATTGATCAGGACGAGCTTTCCCCTGGAAACATCGGCTTCCCTCCTTGTCCTTTCAAATAAAGGACAATTGGCCTGGCACATGCCGCATCGGGTGCATGCAGCAAGCTCTTTTTCAAGCTTTTTTACTTCCAGGGCAAGCTTTTTCATCTTATCCAAAGGAATACTCTGCTGACTGTCGGACCTCGTCTTTGATTTCCCTTTCATGAAGTCCGAGGAGGTAAAGAAGACCGTCCAATCCAACGCTTGAAATATTATTGGAGGCTTTCTCACGGACCACTGGCTTGGCATTAAAGGCTACGCCAAGACCTGCAATACTGATCATGGGAAGATCATTGGCGCCGTCTCCTACGGCTATGGTCTGTTCAAGCGTGATATTCTCCCTCTGGGCCAGTTGCCGCAACAAGACTGCTTTTCTCTGTCCATCCACAATTTCGCCCACGACCTCTCCCGTCACCACGCCATCCTTTATATCAAGCTCATTGGCAAACATATAATCAAACCCGAGCCGGTCTTTTAAGTATTCTCCCATGAAAGTGAAGCCGCCGGACAGAATCCCGAGTTTATAACCCAGCCCCTTGAGGGTTTTAGCCACAAGATCCGCACCATCGGTCAACGGCAGTTCCCTTGAGACTTTGAAGAGTTGTTCCTGTCGTATCCCTTTCAACAGCGCAACGCGTTTTCTAAAACTTTCGCAAAAATCCATCTCCCCCCGCATGGCCGATTCGGTGATCCTGTCCACCTCCTCCCCGGCTCCCACAAGCTTTGCAAGCTCAACAATCACTTCTGCCTGGATCAGGGTTGAATCCATGTCAAAAACCACCAATTTCCGATTTTTCCTGTAAATATTATCCACATGAAAAGAGATATCAATCCCTGTCTCCTGTGAAATCTCCATGAATTTACTTCTCATGTTCTGAATATTCAGAGGTTTCCCACTCACAGACATTTCCACACAGGCTCTGGGATTAATCTGCGGCTGCTTAAGGGAAATTCTTCCTGTCAGCCGTTGGATACTGTCGATATTCAACTGATTTTCGGCAATGACGGCAGCCACGGCTGAAATCTGCCGTGCAGTGATGATTCTGCCCAAAAGGGTAATCACCCGTCTTTCCTTACCATGGTCATGAACCCAATTTTCATAATCCTGGCTGTTGATGGCTTTGATGTCAATGGTAAGCCCCATGTTATGGCCTTCAAACAGCATATCCTTGAAAATGGAAGAATAATTCCGGGGATCAGGGATTTGTGCCAGAATCCCAAAAGAGATATAATCGTGGATGACGGCCTGGCCGATATCCAGGATAGTGACCCCATATTCCGCCAATATCCTTGTAAATTTTGCATCCATCCCTTTCCTGTCCCTGCCTGTAATATTGATCAGTACAACTTCACTCATTGCCGATACCCTTTAATTTTTGTCCCGAAATTAACCCCTTATTAAAATTTTAAAGGCAGAATAGCGTTTTTCTGAATTCTTTGCCATTTTCATATCCGCTCTGCCTTTACCCTGATATTTTAGGTACTTATATATTTGGTTGACAAGGGTTGCAAGCGATTTAAACATAGGGTTCAAATTTTCATCCTGCAAAGCCTTCTCTATTCGAATTTTTTATGACCATATCATTCAGCCTGCACCCGGCATGATCTGCAACGACCTGACATTTTGCCTTGAAAAGAAAAAAAATCCGGTTGTCCAGGGGATCAAGGGTTTCAAAATTGCCCTGGCCTTTTGCAATGATCATATCTGCTTTTTCATAGACCTTTCTGAACCCTTCTGAACAATATTCAAGAATTACACCTGGAATAGCCGCCCCTGTATCGATCACTTTCACCATCCCTGTCACACCTGCATATTCTGCATCCTCCAGGGTGGCATCATTCTGGGCCGGACCTCCCCGGACCGCATAAATGATTTTTCGGCAATCGAGTTTTTGAAGCAGCAGCCGATCAAACACAATTTCACCGGCATTATCGGCTATCCATAAAATATTTCGAGCCTTTTCACAGGCCTTTTCAAAGACTTCCCCTTCCCCGTTGATTTCCATGACCAGTGCCTCATCAATGGTATCAAGGACCTTTTGTCTGCCCACCCTCGCATGGGTGCCGAAATCTATGATGTTTCCCGCAATACAGAGACGAAGTGCCATATCAAAGGACGAATCCAGGGCTTTTTTTTCAAGCAGGGGCAAAAGCCCCAGAGCAAAATCATTATATTTCTTCTTTATCCGATAATAAGGATCGCTCACTCCTGTGATTTCTTTCACGGTCCGGCTGATAAATAAGGCCATCAGCGGAGGAGGCGAATTCAAATCAAAGGTAATCAGTTCTTTTAAAACCTTTTTCACCACCTTACGCTGGAGACCTTCATCATCTGTTGCAAGCCTTGCCGCATCCAGGCTGCCGCGGGCAATACAGGGCAGGCAATCGTTCTGCATTTTCATAAATTCTCACACACCCTTTGATTTATTGACAAATAAATATTGTGCACATACCTGTTGCTCTATGTTTTAAAGAATTCAGGCGGAATAAGCCATACTAATTATCTGATTCTTCGATAATAAATGAAATTTAGAAGTATAGTGCTCCAACTTTGGTTTTGTCTGGCATGATTTTTGTTCCAGAAGGTTGTCGAACTTTTCGAGTTGATACTGAAAAGCAAAATTTTTGCCTTTTAAAACCAAAATTGGAGTAGTATACAATATACCAGTGATGAACGGATTAGAGCTGATCGTAAAAATCAGAAATGAACTTGTCTCAGATAGCATTAGAATTTTTTAGGGATGAGGGGGGGCTCGCATGACTGAAAAACCGACTTACAAAGAATTAGAACAGCGAATAGCTCTGTTGGAGAATGCATCGGCTAAGCAAAAGCGTTTTGAAGAAATCAATACCACGCTGTTCAAAATATCCCATGCAGTCAATGTCACTTCCACCCTTGACGAATTATTCCGAACGATCCATCGCTCCATGAGTCATATCATTGACACAACCAATTTTTTTATTGCGTTATATGACAGATCCAAAGACGGTTTAACTTTTCCCTACTGCGTTGATACGATAGATGCGTGCTATCCACCGGTTATTGAGGTCAGCAGAACCGCCTCATTAACTGCGGAAGTCATCCGAACAGGCCGACCGTTGCTCGTGACCAAATCAGAAATATTAGCCCAACGAGCCAAAAGCACCCTCAAAATACCGGCTTGCACACCATCAGAAATCTGGCTGGGAGTACCCTTGAAAATTCTGGATGGAGTGATCGGAGTCATTGCAGTCCAAAGTTATCATGACCCAATGTGCTATGGTCAACTCGACATGGATATAATGGTTTCCGTTGCCGACCAGGTGGCTATTGCTGTTTCGCGCAAGCAGACAGAGGAGGCGCTGCGGCAGAGCAATCGGTTATACCGAGAGCTGTTTGAAGATAGCCGGGACGGCTTTGTCGTGGTGGATAGTCAACAGCGCTTCCTGGACGCCAACCAGGCCTATTGTGCAATGTTGGGTTACAGCCTCGATGAATTAAAGGCTAAGAAGGATTTTTATGCCATCACCCCTGAACGTTGGCGCGATTGGGAGCACAACGAGATATGGTGTAACCGCTTGCTGAAGGCTGGTGCGTCGGGCATCTATGAGAAGGAATTAATCCGGAAAGATGGAACAATATTCCCCGTTGAACTGCAAAAATTCATAATCAAGGATGACCAGGGCAACCCCTGTCATCTGTGGGGCATTGCCCGTGATATTACTGACCGCAAGCGGGCTGAAAGAGATCTTGTCTTTAAAGAACATATCATCAAGTCTTCTTTTTGTGCCATCGCTACCTGTGATCTTGAAGGGAATATGACCTATGGAAATCCCTTTTTTCAAAAATTATGGGGGTTTGATAGCCCTGGAGAATATTTGGGAAAACCGTTCCGGAGCTCCTGGCTGCTGGACGGTCAAGACCAAGATATTATGAGGGCGCTTCAATCCGAGGGGACCTGGGCGGGTGAACTCAAAGGGATGAAGAAAGACGGTAGCCTTTTTGATGTTCAGGTTTCGGCGGCCAGTGTTTTGGATGGCACAGGTAATCCCATCGCCCTGACCTCCACATCCATCGACATTACTGAACGGAAGGCGATAGAAGCTCGATTTCAGCAATTTCAAAAGACTGAAAGCCTGGCCCGCATGGCAGGTGCCATTGCCCATCATTTCAATAACCAACTCAGTGTGATAATGGGCAACCTGGAGCTTTCTCTGGATGGTTTATCAATCGATGCTAAAAACCGTGCTAACCTTTTACGATCTATGATGGCTGCACAGAAAGCAGCAGAGGTGAGCCGGCAGATGCTGACCTATCTTGGACAAACACCTGGCAAACATGAACCCATAGACTTGTCCGGGGCCTGCCGTCAAAATCTGTCCCTTGTCCAGACAGTAATCCCGAAAGGCATCATCGTAAACATTGATTTTCCCGATTCCGGACCGATCATTCGTGCTAATGAAGGCCAGATCAATCAGGCTCTGACCAATCTGATCACCAATGCCTGGGAGTCCATTCCCAACAATCAGGGTACAATCGGCCTGGCTATCAGGACGGTTTCCCAAGTGGATATTCCCCTCTCAAAGCGCTTTCCCATTGACTGGCAACCGCAACATATTCCCCATGCCTGCCTTGAAGTGTCGGATACGGGCTGCGGGATCACATGCATGGATATCGAGAAACTTTTTGATCCTTTTTTCACCACAAAATTCACTGGGCGGGGAATGGGATTGGCTGTTGTCATGGGAATTGTTAAAGCCCATGGCGGATGCATCACTGTAGACAGTGGGGTGGGGTGCGGCAGCACTTTTCGGATGTATCTCCCGATATCAACGGAAAAAATCTCCCTGCAACAAGAAAAACCAGTGGCGGTTCCGGCCCGGAAGATTGAAAACACCGGAACTGTGCTACTCATCGAAGATGAGGAAATGGTCAGAGATATGGCAAAGACGATGCTCACCCGCTTCGGATACTCTGTCATTGAGGCGCAGGACGGGGTAGAAGCGGTAGAGATATTCCGTCAGCGACAAAATGAAATCTGCTGTGTTCTATCGGATTTGACCATGCCCCGCATGGATGGCTGGGAAACCCTTACAGAGCTTAGAAAAATTCAGAATGATGTGAGAGTAATGCTGGCCAGTGGCCATAACAGGGATGTGGTCATGGCGGGTGACCATCCCGAACAACCGCAGGCATTTTTATATAAACCGTATTCGATGTCCGCATTGAAGGAAGCGCTGGCGAAAGCAATGCGCGTATAACGACAGCATCTTTTTCAAATTTCCAATACCTGTTCCAATACGTGAATTTTTTTCTTGCCTTAACTTACTCTGACCTGATACAGATCGGAGTAATATTTCGGATTTTAGAGGGTTTTTTATGGTTTGGTTAGCAAAAAGTAAGTTCTTATCCCAATCCCACCAATCCCAAAGAAAAAAGTCAAAACATACGGGATATTGCTTTTTGATAATATTTTTTTTGCTTAGTATTGGTTTGGTGCCAGTCGTTTTTGCCATATCCTGGGTGCGTCCTCAAGCCAGCCCCGATGTCGGCTTGGATGGTGCAGCCAGTATGCATGGAGATATTACATCTTCCGATTCAACCCCTCTTCCCGGACCGGGTATACAGGATGTGGATGTGGTAACTCAAAATTTTCTTTCTGCCTGTCCGACGATTTTAATCCGCTCTGACGGCAAACCATTCGCTCTATGCACCAGTTTCCAAAATCGGAAACCAATAGTCCGTTTGCTCAGACAAAAAAATGGAAAAGAGATTGCAAATCTGGAATTGGAGGCAGGCAGTCTTCTGGGTGGCGTTTATGCCTATATCGACAACCAGGATCGCCTGGTCATGGTCGATGGTAATCAGCAACTCATTCGCATCAAAGCTGAGAAAATAAATTTTTTATGGTTCAGTTGGTGGGTGCTCTCTTTAGATGAAAGTATATCGTTGACGGAAAAGATAGAGGAATATTGTGGCCGGAACTGTTCTGATGCGGTAGTGAGTATAAGCGCCGGTATTCATGGGATGGTGTGGTTTGTGACCCAAGAATCGCGGGTGGGTATTTATAACCCGGAAGCGCCAACAGAAGATGAAGCCATCACAATTATAAAACTGGCTGATCACGAACGGGTTGATAATTCTTTTTCAACAACCATGGATGGATTTGCAGCAATTGTTACCAATGAGGCTTTGTATCTGTTAAACCAAAATGATGATAACCAACCTCAAATTTTATGGCGTCACGAATACGATGCTGGAGCTGCACGCAAACCAGGCCAGTTAAGTCATGGCAGCGGTGCAACACCCACATTTTTTGGGCCCGATACAGGAACTGAATTTGTGATGATTACCGATAATGCCGATTTTGAGATTTCCCTGATTATCCGCGATACTCAGGATGGACATTTGGTTTGCAAACAAGCAATTTTTACTGATTTAGAAAATTCCGGTTCGGAAAATTCCGCCATCGGCATTGGCAATACCGCTATTGTGGCGTCCACCTACGGGTATCCTTATCCTGTATTGCCGGAAGGTGCGGGTCCATCCAATCCGGAACGTGCCGATTTTGTCGGTGGTATGGTGCGTGTGGATATAAACGAATGCAGGGATGATGAAACTGCCTGCAGTCCATGCAATATTGTATGGGAAAACTATGTGCGCTCATCTGCAGTTCCAAAAATATCAATAGCCGACGAGCTGATATATACCATTGAACGGATATCCCCATCAGGCGGAAATAAGACTACAATTTTTGATACCTATCATTTCACTGTGATAGATCCTGAGACCGGTGATGTGTTAAAGCAGAATCAAATTGGATCAGGTCTTTTTGCAGACACGCTTCAAATGGCAGGCAATGTGGGCAAAAAAGGTGTTTTCTGGCAAGGCACTCTGGGGGGTATCGTGCGGATAGCTCCAAAAAATTAATCGTGTGTGGAATAATCATTCCCGGGTGCTAATCCAAGGAGGCCTGTCTGATCCGACAATGCTCTGAATATTGATGGGACCGATCATGATCCTGCCACCGTTGACCGGGTAATGCAGTCCGCCGGCAATCAGAACAATTCTTTTGAATAAGGCATTGAATAAAGGCGGGTCAGCATGAAACCAGGTGGGACACATAGCTGTTGGCCGGAGCGGTTTTAACCTGTTCGGGGGAGCCTGTCTGGGTGATTCTGCCGTGTTCGTAAATGATGATCCGGTCCGAGACGGCAGCAGCTTCGTCAAAATCATGGGTCACGAGGATGGCGGGGATATTGAAAGTTTCCTTCACCTCTTTTAAAAATTCCCTCATCTCAAGACGGAGGGGGCGATCCAGGGCGGAAAAGGGTTCATCCAGCAAAAGCATTTTCGGCCGCCGGATCAGGGCCCGGGCAAAGGCCACCCGCTGCTTCTGCCCCCCGGATATCTCGGACGGGTACCGTTTCTCAAGTCCGGAGAGTTTGAAGGACCGGATCAGGTCATGGGCCCGGTCCGCCTTTTTTTTTCCGGAGAGAAGCGGGGCCCCGTATAGGATGTTCTGCCATACCGTCATGTGGGGGAAAAGGGCCAGATCCTGGAAAACATATCCGAAAAGCCTTTTTTGGGGAGGCAGATCCGTTTTGGACAGGGAATCAAAATAGAAGGTGTCGTCCAGGCGGACGACTCCGGAATTCGGTTTCAAAAGCCCGGCAATCAACTGAAGGGTCATGGATTTCCCGGCCCCGGAAAACCCGAAGAGGACAGCCGGTTCATGGCCGATCTCCCATTCAATGTCTAAAGAAAATCCATTGACCTTTTTTTGCAGATTGACGTAAAGCCCCATCAGAGAGTCCTCTTAGAATACCGGTTGGCAATGTAAAGGAAAATGCCGGAAATCAGGGTCATGAGGATGACCAGCCCGTGGGCCTTGTTCCATTCCCCGCTGCCGGACAGGCTGTAGATGGCAATGGGCATGGTCTCGGTTTTGCCTGGCAGGTTTCCGGCCAGCATGAGGGTGGCCCCGAATTCTCCCATGGAACGGGCAAAGGAAAGCACAGCCCCGGCGATAATCCCCCGTTTGGCCAGGGGAAGGATCACCTTCAGGGCCGTGTTGATTTCCGAATGCCCCAGGGTGTAGGAGGCATTGATGAGATTTTTGTCAACGGATTCAATGGCCGCCCTGGCGGTCTTGATCAAGAGGGGCAGGGCTACCACATAGGAGGCAAGGACGGC
>JAIFMF010000045.1 GCA_020048635.1 Desulfobacula sp.
TTTCTCCATCATGCTGATAATCACATCTTCAAGACCGGGCTGACTTTCCCGGATCTCATTCATCTGAAAATCGGTTTTACGAATCAGGGCAAGGGCCAGGGCCCGGGTTTTTTCAACATCCTCACAGACAATGTGCACGGTATCACCGAAGGCATTGATGTCAAGGCCGGAAAGCCCCTCTCTGAGTATCCGGGTGATCTTCCTGGCATCCGGGCTTTGCAGGGTCAGAAGTTTTCCCTTCATCCACTGCCGGATTTCATGCGGAGTACCGACGGCCATGAGTTTTCCTTTGTCCAGAAGTCCGATCCGATCACAACGTTCCGCTTCATCCAGATAAGCCGTGGTTACAAGAATGGATACCCCGCCCTGGACAATCTTATACAGAATTCTCCAGAAATCCCTGCGGCTCACCGGATCCACCCCATTGGTGGGTTCATCCAGAAGAAGAACGGCCGGTGTATGCACCAGGGCGCAGATGAGCTGGAGTTTCTGCTTCATACCGCCGGACAGATCCCTGGCTTTTCGTTTTTTAAAGGGTTCCATATGGCTGAATCCGTAAAGCTCTGCAAAGCGTTCGTCTCTGCCCTTTCGCGGCACGCCATAAAGATCCGCGTAAAACGAAACATTTTCAGCCACGGTGAGATCCGGATAAAGACCGAATCTCTGGCTCATATAGGCCAGATGTTCCCTGGCCCTGGGAGCAGCGGTCAGGGTGTCAAACCCTGCAATGGATCCACTGCCCTCGGTTGGGTCCATGATGCCGGTCAGCATGCGAAGAGTGGTGGTTTTCCCGGCACCATCAGGCCCGACAATGCCGAAAATTTCCCCATGGGTCACTTCAAAACCGACATGGTCCACAGCCGTAAGCGCACCGAACTTTTTTGTCAGGTTTCGGGCTTCAATGGCAGGGCCGTCTTTTTTTTCAAGGGGGTTCATATCATTTCACAGGGGTCGCAATAACCGCATCTGCAGGCATTCCGGGTTTCAGCTCCTGGTCCGGGTTGGACAACTCAATCTTGATCCTGAACATGAGTTTGACCCGCTCTTCAAAGGTCTGGACCGATTTTGGGGTAAATTCGGCCTGGCTGCTGATAAAGGAAAGAACTCCGTCATAGGTCTTGCCGGGGAAAGAATCGGTTTTGACCTTTACCTTGTCCTTTAATTTGAGTCTGCCAAGATCGGTTTCATTGACATAGGCCCGAAGCCAGGGATGGGAAATATCTCCCAGGGTAACCACTGGGGTGGAAGGATTTAAAAATTCACCGGGATCTGCGGAACGACTCAGGATCACCCCGTCCATGGGGGCAAAAAGCTCGGTATAGGAGAGCTGCTGTTTTGCCTGGTTCAGTTTTTCCATTGCTTCATCCACCATGGTTTTGGCCTGGTCGATTTTTTCCTGCCGCGGCCCGGCTTTTGTCAGGGCCAGCTCCGCTTCAGCCTGGGCAAGGGCGGCCTTTGCCTTTTCGATCTGCTCGGCTCTCGGTCCTTCTTTTCGCAGGGACAGATTCTGGCGGGCAACATTGACCCTGGACCCTGCTTCTTCTGATGTGTTCCGGGCCACCTCATACCGGGTCCGGTTAAGATCAAAATCCCGCTGGCTCACAGTTTTTTCCTTAAGAAGAATGGTGAATCGGTCAAAGTCCTCTTTGGCCTGAGTCAATTGCGCCTTTGCAGATTTTTCTGCTGACAGGGCCGTATTCAGATCCGATGTGGCTGCTTCAATTTCCTGAGCCCGGCTTCCCCGGGTGAGTTCCAGGAGTGCCTGACGGGCCTGAAGAACTCTGGCCCGGGAGAGGTCGATTTCCTCTGGGCGGCTTCCAGCCACAAGTTCAGCCAATACGGATTTTGCCCGGTCAACAGTGGTTTCAGCCAGGGCCATGGCAATTTTCTGGTCCATATTTTCAAGACGGGCCATAACAGTGCCTTTTGATACGCTGTCCCCTTCATTGACAAGGCATTCCTCAAGCCGTCCGGCAATCTTGAATCCGAGTTCAACATCGGTGGCCTCGATATTTCCGGAAACCCGTATTGTCCCGGGATCTGTTCTTTCCTTGAAAAAAATAAAGAAGGTGAGTATCCCTGCAATGATCACTACAGGCAGGATCACAAGGGGCAATCTTTTTTTCATGAATGTTTCTCCTGATGGGTTAAGCTGTTGTTCTCAATGGCGTCGTTGATAATTTTTCGAATACCGCCGAGAGAGAACTGAAATACATGATCTGAGAGAAAATCAAGATTTTCTTCATTGATGTTGAAGTTTCCTGCTATCCTCTGGATAAAGGGGCCTGCAAAGGCATAATAGACACACTGACCAATGATGCTGACAGCACACGAAATCATTCTGTCTTTGTCCATTTTTCCTTCTGACAGATCTGAAAGAATGGACGATAGAATGTTTTTCTGGGGCTTGATATAGGTTTCCACGACGTCTTCAAAGGCAGGGGTGGGATCCAGAAATTCCCTGGCAATGAGCTTGCCCCTGCCTGAAAAACCGCCCCATCCCTCATGGCTCAGGAACCTTTGAAACATTGCATGGATGAAGACATAAAGCCTTTCTTCGGGATCAGTGGGGTTTCCGGGCAAAGGAACGGCTGGAAATTTCTGAAACGTCCTGGAAAAAATATCTTCCAAAACCGCACGGTAGAGACCGTCCTTATCCCGGAAATGATAATTGATGGAAGCAATATTGGCATCTGCCGCTTCTGCGATTTTACGGATGGTGGCAGATTGAAATCCTTCTCGACCAAAGATATCTCCTGCAATATCAATGATTCTTTCCTTTGTCGGCAATAGCTTTGTCATGGGCCCTCATTTTTCAGGTTGAACGTTTGTTTCAAACAGATGAATAAAACATTTGTTTGAAACAGTCAATTGAATTTTTAATGTTTGAATTTTTAGGGTTTCATGGGCCTGACCGGTTTTAATAAGGACAGCATCAGGAGCCCCAAGGCGCTGACACTCAGGATCAGGCGGAAAGGCAGGCTGTAACTGCCGCTGATGTCAAAGAGATAACCGGTGAGAATGGGCCCCAGGGCCCCTCCGGCGGTGCCGAAAAAAACAACCAGGCCGAAAAGGGCGCCATGGGAAGCGGTTCCGAAAAGTTCGGCCACAATGGGCGAGATCACAGTGAAAAACCCGCCGTGGGCAAGCCCGTAAATACAGGCAAAAACATAGAGTTTCCAAAGGCTGTCCGCTGTCTGGAGCCAGAAAAGGCCCGTCAGGAGAAGTAAAAGAGACATGATCATGGAGCGTTTGCCCCCGATCCGGTCAATGACCATGCCGGTGATGAACCGGCCAGCCATGCTGACTCCTCCGATGGTGGACAGCACACCCGCAGCCTTATGGGCTGAAATGCCGATGTCCCGGCCATGGGGGACGATATGCACCAGAATGCTCATGAGGCAGGAGACAATGGTCAGGTTGATGATGCAGAGCAGCCATAGGGGAAAGGTCCGGCGGGCCTCGGAAAAGGAAAGATTTCCGTCCGGTGGCCGGGTGGCCCTGCCGGTAGGGTTATGAAATCCGGGTTTGGCCCTGTCCGGTTCTTTTTTCAGAAGCTGGGCAATGGCCAGAAGGGAAACAAGGGCCAGGATGCCCAGGA
The DNA here is from genome assembly GCA_020048635.1 of Desulfobacula sp. Classification (GTDB taxonomy): domain Bacteria; phylum Desulfobacterota; class Desulfobacteria; order Desulfobacterales; family Desulfobacteraceae; genus Desulfobacula. The sequence continues at coordinate 3,602 of JAIFMF010000045.1, forward strand.
TCGCACCGGCATTGCGCCATCCAAAGCCTGATATCAAAAAACTTGCCAGGAGGGGAAACATCAATTGTCCGGCGCCGGTGCCCACTTTGGTGATGCCGGTCATGAGCCCCCTTTTTTCAGGAAACCATCGGGCAATGGTGGTCAGGGCAATGACATCAATGGAGCTGAGGCCTATCCCAAACACCAGGCCGAAATACAGGTATAATTCCCAGATCGTGTCCATTCCCGACATCAGTATGCACCCGATCCCCAGGAATAGGGCAGACACCGACATGATGATCCTGGGCCCGATCCTGTCGTTCAACCTGCCGATATAAACGCCAAACAGGCCGGAAACGAAAAAGGCAACGGCGGATGACCCGGAAATGGCGGCTCTGGGCCAGCCGAATTCGGCCATGAGGGGGTTGAAAAAGACGCCATAGGAAATATATATCCCGATTCCGATGGCCTGGACGCTGAAGCAGGCTGCGACAATGATGCTTGAAACGCTGAGACTTATATTCCTGGGGGGATTCATATTGTTATGCCTTATTCCAATAGTTTTCCTTATCTTGTTAAAAGCAAGACTGATTGGCGATGGTATCCTAGGCCGGAGTGATTCGTCAACGGGTAGATTTTTTTTTAAATTATGATTATAGTCGTCTATTAAAAGATAATGGATATAAAGAAAAACAGGAGCGAGTATGACCGAATTTGCCAATGCCATGGAAGCCTTCAGGCTGCTGGATAAATCCAATTGCAGAAAATGTAATGAACAGACCTGTCTTGCCTTTGCATCCAAGGTTTTTTTAGGGGAAAGACATCTGAACGAATGTCCGGCCCTGTCCCTGGAAATTTTAGAACGATACCAGGGCTGTCAGAAGAAAAAACAGACCAGCGAAGAATACCGGGAATCCATTCTCTCGGATGTAAAGGAAAAGATAAAAGACCTGGACCTTGAGCAAGCTGCAAAAAGAGTCGGGGGAACCTTTTCAAACGGCCGACTGACCTTGAGGATTTTCGGCAAGCCCTTTTCCATTGATCAGAAGGGCAATATGTATGCCGATATCCATATCAATCCCTGGATCGCCGCCCCGGTACTGGGGTATGTGCTGCGCTGCCAGGGGGTGCCCTTGACGGGCAAATGGGTGCCCATGCGGGAACTGAAGGGTGGCCGGGAGAAAAACGCTTTGTTTGTCCAGCGTTCGGAAAAATCCCTGAAAAAAATAGCCGATACCTATACCGGCCTGTTTGAAGATCTCATGGTTCTGTTTAATGGGAAAACGGTTGAGAATCATTATAAATCGGATATCTCTATAGTTCTTTATCCCCTGCCGAAGTTGCCTTTGCTCATCTGTTACTGGAAAGCCGAAGAATCCATGGCATCGGATCTTCATTTGTTCTTTGATTCATCGGCTGACATGAATGCGGATATTGATATTGTTTACGGGATTGCCGCCGGTATCATTGTCATGTTTGAAAAGATTTCCATCAAGCACGGCTGAGATTAAGGTTTATCCAGTTCAGCTTTAACGGCCAACCCAATTTTCTCAATGGTATAGGGTTTTTTAAGATACTGTCCTGCGCCAAGCGCAAGGGTTTCTTTCACCTGAAGGGTCTGGGAAAACCCGCTGGCAATGATGGCTTTTTGTCCGGGCTCGAACGAAAGGATCTGTTTATAGGTTTCATGGCCGTCTATCCCTGGTTCCATAATCATATCCAGAAGCAGAAGGTCGGCTTTGTGTTCCTTTAGATAAGACACGGCTTCTTCCCCGCTGGCAACAGAGGCGGTTTCATACCCGAGTTTTTGAAGCAGTATTTCTGCAATCTGGCGCTGCTCTTTGATATCATCGATAATGAGTATTTTTTCACCCCTGCCCTGGATGTGATCAAGGGAAAAGAGTTCCGGAGAAGGTATCGGCACATCCGTACTGACAGGAAAATATAAATCAAAGCGTGTTCCTGTTCCCATGGTTGAATCAATATCAATATATCCACCATGATCCTGGACCGTTCCCCAGACAACGGTCATGCCAAGACCTGTGCCGCTTCTTCCCATGACCTTTTTGGTGAAAAAGGGTTCAAAGATTCTTTTTAAATCTTCGGGTTCAATGCCCGAGCCATCGTCTTCGACGCTCAAGACGATATAATCCCCTGCCGCCACTCGATCATACCCTTTCAAAGGGCTCTCAAGATGTTGGTCAGAGGTGGAGAGCCTTATGGTTCCACCTTTGGGCTGAGCCTCTGCTGCATTGGAAATGAGATTCATCACTGTTTTTTGAAGGTGGACAAATGATCCCTTGATAAATGGGAAAGCTGAATTGATCTTTTTTTCAACCCTGACGTTGGGATGAAAGGAAAGGATTTTTTGATATTCCGGGGTGTGAAGAAAATTTAAAATCAGATCATTTAAGTTTATGATATCTTTTGTGATCACCCCTCTTCTTGAAAGGGTTAACAGGTCCTGAACGATTTCAGCAGCCCTGAGTCCTGAAGATTGAATAATATCAAGAGATTTTCTTAAGGGATCATCCGCGGCAAGATCCATGGCCAGCAATTCCGGATAAGTAACAATCCCGGACAGGATATTGTTCAGATCATGGGCCACCCCTCCGGCCAGGAGGCCCAGGGCTTCCATTTTCTGAGACCGGCTCAGGCGTTCTTCAAGCTCTTTTTGTTCTTTTTCAACGGCTTTTTGTTCGGAAATATCTCTTAAAACACCCATCACCCTTTCAGGGCTTCCATTGTCGTCCTTCACAAGTTCGGCATTGATGGAGCAGCAGGAGACCTTGCCATCCTTGTCAATAAAATCGATTTCATGGTTTTTGACAGTCCCGTTTGTGATCAAACGGTGAATGATTTCTTCCCGCTGTTTTAAGTCATTGTAAATTTTAAAAAGAGACTGCCCTTTGATTTCGTCCTGGGTATAAAACGTAATTTTTTCTATGGAGGGACTGACCTCAAGCACTTTTGCCTCCAGGTTGGTTTCAAAATAAACATCCGGGATATTCTCAAATATCCGGCGATATTTTTTTTCAGATTCGGAAACGGCAAGAATGGATTTCTGGAGCCCTTTCAGAAGGGTTGTCAGGGACAGGGTGGCAGCCACATTCAGCAGCATGAAGTTCAAACTGATAACCACCCATTTTTCAACCGGGTTTTCCAAAGCCAGGAACCAGGGTTTGAAATTAAGGGGCAAAAGAAAATCAGCCAGGCGGTAATGAATCAGAATACCAAGCCCGATAATGGTTAAAAGGTTAATGCCAAGGGCTTGAAGTGCATGTCTTTGACCGAGCAGGACACCGGTGATGATCGGAAAAAAAAAGAGCCAGACAGGTCCTGCGCCAAAGGGACCAAGGGTCGTTAAAAGAACCATGCCCAGGACATAACTGATCAGGCAAACCCCGGTAGACCGGATGTTAAAGGAAAGGTCTTTTCTGAAAAAAAGGAAGAGGATGAAAGAATACATAAGGGTATCCACAATGGCGATGAACCACAGTTGTTCACTGAGGGAAAGGGCAAAACTCGGGATATAGGTGAAAAATCCCAGAATAATGGAGACAAGAAGAAGGTTTAACAGGATTTTTTCCTGCCAGAAGGCGAGGCCGTCTTTCAGGGTAAGAGACAACGGAGTGGTCATTTGCTGCAATGCGGCTGATAATTTTTCCGCTGTGTTGGGTTGATGAATCATATCATGGTCTATCAGATCGTTTTTTTGATCATGTACCATTGAAAAATAAGGATTGCAAGGATTTATGCAGAGAAACTTGACTTTTTTCCCTTAACTGGTATGACCTCTTACAGGGGAATTGCTTTATTCATCAGGGATGTTCGAAGATTCCCGGTCTAAGACAAGAAAATCTTCTGTCTGCCGTGGGGATCGGGCGTGAAATCAAAAGCCCTGTATTGATCAATGCCACCGGGGCTGGGCGGGGAATGATGTTGCTGTGCCATTTGCCTGTGGGCTTTTATCTGTCTTTCCAGTAATTTGGTTTTCTATGCAAATGCATTATCGCCATAATACGGATGTTATTTTCAAAAATTCGATAGAGGATACCATAAGGAAACTTGTTTGTGAGGCAACGACTTGTTTTTGTGTCGATTTTAGTCCATGCAGACGGATTTACACATATCCGTTCTATAGTAGCGTAAACTTCTTCGGAAAATTTCAGTCCCAATCCTTGCTGACATTCTTCATAATACTCAATTGCAGCAAAAAACTCTATCTCTGCAGACTCATGAAAGCTGTATGTCATTTTGAAAATTTTTTCTTGATTTTTTCAAAAACTTCTTCACCTGGAATTAGTTTTGCGGTCCCGTTATCAATTTCTTGACATCGGCGTTCGACTTCCTGTGCCCAAGCCTGATCTATATCATTCTGAGTTGGTAGGTTTGTACTGATGATCAGTTTATCTATTAGAATCAGGCGATCATTAATTGGAAGATCAAGGGCCTGTTCATATATTTTTTCAGATAGTTCTATCATATTTTACCTCTTGCTTTCACTATATTGATTAATAAATGTTAAATCAATATCTTTCCACTTTCATTTCATTACAAAAATAGGTTTGAGCCCCACGGCACCATGAACCCCGGAGCCCTAACGCTGGGTGGGGAATTTTGATCGATACTTTCAGGGCAGTGACCTTAATCAACCACACCACTGATGAGGCAGGGCTGGGCCATGGCCTCCTGCAATTCAGTGCCCGATGCATTGCCTCCGCTCATCTGGATGGCCACTTTCTTGCCCTTCAACCCGCTTCGGATTTTTATGGCCGCCCTCAAGCAGGCAGACCCTGCACCTTCGGTGAGATTCCGGGTATGATGGGCGGCAAGTGCAATTCCCTGGTATAATTCTTCTTCCGAAGGAAAAGATACTTTATTGGTCTTTCGAGAAACAGTTCCAGATTTTCAAAAAAATAATAGGTACAGATATTGCGTCTGAAGATTGCTGATGAATTATTGTAAAGCCTTTTTTTTTTACCATGAAGTGCATGAAGGACATGAAGTTGTTAGTTCCAGTTTCTTCATAATCTTCATGCGCTTCATGGTTATGGGCCTTAAGTTGCGATGGCCCATTTATGCAGTTTGCCGGGCGCTGCACTCAGACCAGGGTTTGATATTTTTGATGACATCACTCAGCATCTGCTCTGCAACTTCAGTATCGTGGGCTGCCTGGGCGCGCAGCCAATAGCCGTTGGATAAAGCAAAAAATCGGCACAGCCGTAAATCCGTATCCGCAGTTATAGAGCGCTTTCCGGCAATAATTTCACTGATGCGTTGAGCAGGAACACCAATTGATAACGCATGACGTGACTAACGTCAATCCCGATTTCAGTTGCAATGAATGATTGACAAGGCTGAAATTCCTGAACATAATACTATGGTTTTATTCTTTAAATATTCAGGAATCTGGAAATATCAAACCAACCGGTCACGGTTTAGATAAAAATAAGGGGGAGAAGATAATGGCTAAACATTTGCTGCAAGGGCTGGGGATATTATTAGGAGTTGTTTTATTATTTCTGGGCTGCGGTGATAAGATCAAGCCCGGCACAACTGAGCCAGGTCCGGCAGCTTCCATAAAAGTGGGGGTGGCAGTAGCTGAAGTCAGCACCCAGCCTTTTGTTTATGAAGCTGTCGGGACCATCATGGCCCAAGCCGTCAGTACCCTGTCCAGCAAAATCATGGGGGTCATCAAGTCGGTGAATGTCCGGGAAGGAAACCCTGTCAAACAGGGCGATGTCCTGGTGGTCCTGGACAAACGACAGGTTGAATCAGGACTTCGTCAGAGTGAGGCGGGGTTGTCTGAGGCGGGAAAAGCGGTGACTGCTGCGGCTTCTGCAAGGAATGCGGCAGAGGCAGGGGCAAAACTGGCGGAAGCCACTTTTAAACGGTATCAGAAACTTTTAAAGGAGGAATCTGCCACTCAACAGGAATTTGAAGAGGTTGAGGCCCGGCATCGCCAGGCCCAGGCGGTTCTGGCTCAGGCAGACGCCATGCTGGCGGCGGCAAAATCACGTGTTCAGCAGGCTGAGGCCGGCGTTTCTTCGGCCGGTATTTCGGAAAAGGATGCCACAATCCTGGCTCCCTATGACGGCATCGTAACCGCCAAGATGATCAATGCCGGGGATCTGGCGTCTCCCGGAACTCCCTTGCTCACCCTGGAGAAAACCGGTGGCTTCCAGGCTGAACTGGTCATCCCGGAACATCATATAGATGCTGTCCGGGTGGGTCAGGCCATGGACATCAGTATCCCGGCCCAAAGCGATTCCACGCTCATCAAAGGGGTTGTGGAAACCATCTCCCCCATGGCGGACGCCCGGAGCCGGTCCTTTATGGTCAAGGTCATTCTTCCGGAAACCCCGATGCTTCGCTCGGGCATGTTCGCCAGGGTCAACATCCCGGTGGGCGAAGGCGGTATGCTCCTGATCCCGGAGTCAGCCGTCGTGACCCAGGGTCAGCTCACGGGTTTTTTCATGGTGGATGAAGGGGCTGTGGCCCGGTTCCGGCTGGTGCGAACCGGACGGACATTCGGGGACAGGATCGAAATCATTTCCGGCATGAAACCCGGCATCCGGTATGTGGTATCGCCCCCGGCCGGATTAAAGAACGGTATCAAAATTGAGGCAGCCTCATGAACGCGCATTCAGGGCTGGCCGGAAAAATAGCCGGTTATTTCATCAATTCCAAACTGACGCCGCTCATTATCATTGCCTCCATTCTTCTTGGTATGGCCGCGGTCATTGCCCTTCCCAGGGAAGAAGAGCCGCAGATCATCGTTCCCATGATCGATGTCTTTGTCCAAATGCCGGGCGCATCAGCCAAGGAAGTGGAGCAGCGGGTGACCAAACCCATGGAAAAACTGCTCTGGGAGATCCCGGGCGTTGAATATATCTATTCCACCTCCATGCCCGGCATGTCCATGGCCGTGGTCCGGTTTCTCGTGGGCCAGGATGAAGAAGCCTCCATTGTGAAATTACAATCCAAGCTGACCTCCAATTACGACCGGATTCCGTCCGGTGTAACCCCGCCGCTCATCCGCCCCCGGTATATTGACGATGTCCCGATTCTGGCCCTGACCTTCTGGAGCGAAGAGGTGGATCATTATCTACTCCGGCGTCTTGTGGCGGAAGTGGAGGACAGTGTCAAGCAGGAACCCAATGTGTCCATTACCACTCTCATCGGCGGTGAACAGCGAAAGGTCAATGTACGCCTCGATCCCGCCCGTCTGGCGGCTTACGGCCTGGATATGGAGCAGGTGGCAGGGCAGGTGTCCGCAGCCAATCATGCTTCGGACTCCGGCAGCTTTCCGTCGTCCAGGGGCCAGGTCGTGGTACATACCGGCGGCCTTTTAAAAGATGCCGAAGATGTGGGCCGGGTGGTCATTAATGTCTACAAGGGCCGACCCGTGTATTTAAGGGATGTGGCCTCTATTGAAGACGGGCCGTCCGATCCGGGCCAGTATGTGTTTTTTGGAACCGGTCCTGCGGCTGCCGAGAAAAAAATCCCCAAGGTGGGGGCGTCCAAAGGCGTTTTTTCGGCTGTCACCCTCACCGTTGCCAAACGCAAGGGCACCAATGCCATCAGCGTGGCTGAAAAAGTCCTGGAACGGGTGGAGGATGCCAAGGGCCGGATCATCCCGGACAATGTCCATATGACCATCACCCGCCATTACGGTGAAACCTCCAAGGAAAAGTCGGACGAACTCCTGCTTCACATGCTCATCGCCGTGGTGTCGGTGACCATTCTCATCTGGTTCACCCTGGGACACCGCGAATCTGGGGTTGTGGCCTTTGCCATTCCCGTAACCCTGGCCCTGACCCTGACGACTTTTTATCTTTATGGATACACCCTGAACCGCATCACCCTTTTTGCCCTGATTTTTTCCATCGGTATCCTGGTGGATGACGCCATTGTGGTGGTGGAAAACATGGTCCGCCATTACCGGCTCCCGGAAAACCAGGGTCGTTCCAAATTCGATGTGGCCATCGAGGCTGTGGACGAAGTGGGCAATCCCACCATCCTCGCGACCTTTACCGTGATTGCCGCCATCCTGCCCATGGCCTTTGTTGGCGGGCTTATGGGGCCTTATATGCGGCCCATCCCAGTCGGGGCGTCGGCTGCCATGTTTTTTTCCCTGCTGGTGGCCTTTATTGTCACGCCCTGGGCCTCGGTCCGGATGATCAAGGCCGACGGGGACCATGCCGCCGGGCATGATCATGTGGATGACTGGTCCACCCGGCTTTACCGCAACGTCATGGATCAGCTCCTTCACAATAAGGCCCGACAGCGGGGGTTTCTTATTGGTGTGGCCGGTCTTTTACTCCTATCCTGCGCCATGGTGGCCTTTGGTCTGGTCAAAGTCAAGATGCTGCCCTTTGACAACAAAAGCGAATTCCAGGTCATCCTGGACATGCCGGAAACCGCCACCCTGGAGGATACGTCTGCCGTGGCCCTGGAAATGGGGGAATATCTGGCCACGGTCAATGAGGTGGTGGATTATCAGATTCATACCGGAACAGCCGGGCCCTATAATTTCAATGGCCTTGTCCGTCACTATGATTTAAGAAACCAGCCCCATATGGCTGATATCCAGGTCAACCTGGCCGGCAAGGGGCAGAGGAAACACCAGAGCCATGATATTGCCAAACGGGTAAGAGACCCCTTAAAAGCCATTGCCGACCGCCACAAGGCCAGGGTGAAGATTGCAGAAGTCCCGCCCGGACCACCGGTATTGTCCACTCTGGTGGCCGAAGTCTATGGCCCGGATTATGATCGTCAGAAAGAACTGGCCCTGAAGATCCGGGATATTTTTGAAGGAACCGAAGGGGTCGTGGATGCAGACTGGTACATGGAAGAAGATCAGGTCCGGTATCAGCTCGATATTGACCAGGAAAAGGCGGCCCTGCACGGCATCAGCACCGCCAGGATCGCCCAGACCCTGAGAACCGTCCTGGAAGGGCAGGCCTCTGGACTCCTTCATCAGCCCCTGGAAAAAGAGGATCTTCCCATTGTATTGCAGCCTGCCCTTGCGGATCGAGCCGGTGTGGGCCGCCTGGGCGCTGTACAGCTTCCGGCCGCCGACGGGAGTCTTGTGGCGCTCTCATCCCTTCTCAATATTCAGGAGACGGAACTTGACCGCAGCATTTACCATAAAAATCTCATGCCGGTGATCTATGTCACGGCCGATATGGCCGGGGCCAATGAAAGCCCGGTCTATGCCATCCTGGAAATGAAAAAGAAAATTGATGAAATCAAAACCCCGGAAGGGTATAGCATTGTCCAGCACACGGCAGCACTGCCCAGTTCCGACCGTCAGCTTTCCATGAAATGGGACGGCGAATGGCATATCACCTACGAAGTCTTCCGGGATCTGGGCTTTGCCTTCGGCGTGGTCCTGGTCCTGATATTCGTCCTGGTGGTGGGGTGGTTCCAGTCCTTTTCAACCCCCTTTGTCATCATGGTGGCGATCCCGTTTTCCCTTATCGGCATTCTCCCGGCCCACTGGGCCATGAATGCCTTTTTTACGGCCACCTCCATGATCGGGTTCATTGCAGGAGCCGGGATTGTGGTGAGAAATTCCATCATTCTCGTGGATTTCATTGAACTCAGACTCCAGCAGGGCATGCCCCTGGATCAGGCCGTCATTGATGCCGGTGCCGTCCGGTTCCGGCCCATGATGCTGACAGCCGCCGCCGTAGTGGTCGGGGCCTCCGTAATCCTTTTTGATCCAATTTTTCAAGGGCTTGCCATCTCCCTCATGGCCGGAGAAGTGGCCTCCCTGCTCTTTTCCAGGATGACGGTGCCGGTCCTGTATTTTATGGACAAACGCTGGGAATCCGCCCATGTCAAACCAAAGGAGTAATCCATGAAACCTATCAGCACATTGCTTGATTGCACACTTGCCGTTTTTTTCATATCCTGCTTTTTTCTGATCCCGGTTCAGGGTCATACATCGGATCTCACCCTTTCCGAGGCCATTGACACAGCCCTTGCCAAAAACCCGGGCCTTGAGGCTGCCGGGTTCCGGGTGGAGGCAGCATCGGAAAAAACCATCCAGGCCAGATCCGGGGCTCTGCCCCAGGTCCATCTCAACGGCGGATACAGCCGGACGAACAACCCCATGTGGGCCTTCGGCACCAAATTGAACCAGGAAGCCATCACGTCACAGGATTTCGACCCGGCCCGGCTGAATAACCCGGACGTTATCGGCAATTACGGGTCATCCCTGTCCGTGGTCTGGCCCGTATACGACCAGGGCCGAACCTGGTTTGGAGTCCAGCAGGCCCGGCTGAATCATGATTCGGCACAGCTTTATGCAGAAAGGGCCAGGCAGGAAGTCATTAGCGGAACCATTACCGCCTATATCGGGGCTTTACTGGCCAGGGAAAATGAAATCGTCATCCGACAGGCCACGGACACGGCCCGGTCCCATCTGAAACTCATCCAGTCCCGTTACAATGGTGGGTTTGTGGCCAAAAGCGACCTGTTGCGGTCCCAGGTTCATATTGCCGATCTGGAGCAGCAACTGGGTGAAGCCAAAAGTTTGGCTGACATTGCCAAATGCCGCCTCACCGTTGTCATGGGTGTTGCCGGAGAGTTTGATGACCTGACCCTGACCTCACCCCTGGACCCCGGAGAGCCCATTGCAGGTGATCTTGATTCATGGATCAACAAAGCCCTGGACGCCCGTCCGGATTTAAAATCCCTTTCGCTTCAAAAGGATATTGCCAAAAAAGAAGTGGATAAATCGAACGCCGCCCGCCTTCCTTCAGTGAACCTGACAGGCAATTATGAAATCAATTCGCAAGAGCTGGATGACCACGGCAACAGCTACACCGTCGGGGCTGCACTTTCCCTCCCGCTCTATACGGGCGGCAGGATTTCAGCCGCCATCCGGGAAGCCGAAAGCAACTTGAAACAGACCGATGCCATGCTGAGAAGCATGAACCAGCAGGTCTGCGGAGAAACCCGCCAGGCCTTTTTCAATGCCAAAAGCTCATGGGAGCGGATACCGGTTGCGAAAGCTGCCGTGGGCCAGGCCGAGGAATCCCTGCGTATCGTTAAAAACCGATACGACAGCGGGCTTTTCACCATTACCGATCTCCTGGATGCAGAAGCTGCAGTCCAGCAAAGCCGGATGAACCATTTAAAATCCCTGCATGATTATAAATCCGCCGCCACAAGGCTTTCTCTGGCGGCGGGGAGTATTGATAAGAACAGCGGTTTCTGAAACAGGTAACCTCACCCGTGACTCACAGAAGAAGAAAACCATGGACATCCTTGTCCGAAAAGGTCTTTTGGAACGAAAAAGAGGGTCCAGCACCTTAGGCAGGGGATTCATTATTCCCGGAGAGCCTCGCGGTCAGTTTTGAATACCAGGACAGGCGATGAACCAGGGCAGAACCCGTGATTCGGACGGCAATATAGATCAGCAAAAAAGAAGCAAAATAGTGGATGCTGTTTCCAAGGAAGGGGAGATGGATGGGCAGTTCCAGAGGGGCATCGGCAAAACGCAGGTTCATCCAGGCAAGGGCAAAGGGCATGGGCCAGATGGAGACGCAGAAAATTGCCCCGCCCAGGGAGAAAGAATGTCCAAAGGCGTCCAGGGCCTGTCGGTTGACTGCTTTATAGCTTTCTTTATCCCCCATCATGAGGGCTTTTTCAGAAAGATGGTGATGCCGGTCCATGTCTTTCTGGATTTTTCTTAAGTATTTCCGATTGATAAATTTTATCCCCATGGCCGAGATATCTCCCAGGATGAAACACTGAAGAGTCAGAAGTATTGTCCCAAAAATATATCCGGCGGTGGGAGACGATATCACCCGAAAGGGGGCAATGAAAAAGGGATCAAGAAACAAGAGCAAGGCAATGATCGAATTCATATAAAAGCTCCGGGTGTTTGGCCCGGAGCCCTCCTTTAAAAGCCATGAGGCCGGTTAAAATCTATCCGAACATTTTGATGTTAAAAAAACCGATCAGGATATAATCCACGCCGACGTACAAAGACAGAACAATAAAAAGCCGTTTCAGCCAGAGATCGGAAAAATACTTGGACGTTCTCGGTCCTATGACGGAACCCGCAGTAATACCAATCAATTCAAGACCGATCAGAGCCCAGTCAAACTGAACACCCTTGGAAATCAGGGTCACAATGCTGGTGATCATGCTGATTAGAACGGCCAGGGCTGAAGTTCCGGCTGCCAGGTACATGGGCAGTTCAGCAACGCTGGTTAAAAAGGGAACAAGGAGAAAACCGCCGCCCACTCCCAGGAATGCGGCAACAGCAGAAATCAGCACGCCACCGAGAAGGGGAATCAGGGGGTTGAATTTAAACTCAACGCCGTAGAAAGTAAAACAGATCTGAGTCAATGAGAAACTTGTTACTTTAACTCCCAGAGAGGCTGTATCCACTCGTTCACCGCTCTTCTGTTTTTTTACGGTTTGTTCAAAGGCATCGGCTGCCGCCTTGGCTTTTTTCTTGCCGGCCTGTCCCTTGGACGAGGTTTCATAGAAAAGATAAAGGCCGAGCACTAACACAAAGAGCCCAAAATATCCCTGGTATGCTGAAAAAGAGAGCTTCCCGGCTGTCAGGGTAACAGACCCCCATGCGCCCAGGATGGACCCGATGCCGAGGGATATCGCCAGCGGCACGACAAGCCGACCCATTTTATAATAATTGAAGGATGTGATCAGGGCGGACAGGCCCACGAGATATTGATTAGACCCCCGGATGGAGTCGGTGATGGCTTTGTTCAGGGAAGGAGCCGTTTCCTTGAAGGATTTGGCATAGCCTCCGAGTCCGAAAACACTCATATGCCCAACCCCGGCCATAACCCCGCCAAAGGCACCTACTGTAGAAAATATCCAGCCCACCCACATGGCCCAGAAAAAGGCCACCACCAGGTTCACCTGGGGTCCGCCCGGAATACCGAGAAAACCGGCGGGTTTTCCTGGATCAATCTGGCCTTTTCCCGTGCCTGACGGTGCTGAAGCGATGGCGTCCTGAAGTTTACCTGCAAAGGCCGGTTCCATCCATATGCCAGCCGCAAGCACCAATAAAACCATAAATAAAAAAATTCTGTAATTCTTTGTCACCCTGCACCTCCATAAAATTGTTAATCCTTCTTACCGGTTTCTCAAATCTCTAATTCGATTCTATAGATGCCCTTAAAGCAATCCCTGTGCCAGGGATTTCAAAAATGGGTGGATAGTGAAAACCGCTAATAGCTGAGGTTTTATAAAAGATGAAATGACTTGTTAACGCGTTGAAGCGCATGAGTTTTTATGCGGTAATATCTGAAAAAAGCCAGGACTTTCAATCTCCACAGCAGATTAACGCCAAAGCAAAAAAGAGCCCTGCTGCAATATTTTTAATGCAGATAAAATAAAGGCCGGGAGGTTTTGCCCCCGGCCTTTATTATTTTCTATCTGATGAATGCCATATTATTTTTCTTTTTTACCAACATCAGCCATCATTTTGAGCATGGTATATTTATCCGCTACTTCTTCTTCTATCTTGGCTCTCAGGCGTTTGGATTCATCCGGAAAGCTCTTTTCAAGGGCGGCAAATCGTGTCTCACCCCCAAGAAATTCCTGTAAAGTTCCGTCCGGCGCTTTTGAATCCAGAGTAAACGGGTTTTTTCCTTCTTTGATCAGTTCAGGATTGTACCGGTAAAGCGGCCAGTAACCGGAATCAACGGCCAGTTTTCCTTCAAGCTGGGATTTGCCCATGCCTTTCCGGATGCCCTGGTTGATACAGGGTGCATAGCAGATGACCAGAGAGGGTCCGGGATATTTCTCGGCTTCAAGAAGCGCTTTCAAGGTCTGGTTTTTGTTTGCGCCCATGGAAATAGAGGCCACATATACATATCCATAACTCATGATCATCCGGCCAAGGTCTTTTTTACCGATTTTCTTGCCAGATGCCGCATATTTTGCAATAGCGCCTGTGGGGGTAGCCTTTGAAGATTGCCCGCCGGTATTGGAATACACTTCCGTATCCATGACCAGGATATTGATATCCTCTCCTGAGGCCAGAACATGGTCAAGCCCACCGAATCCAATATCATAGGCCCATCCGTCTCCGCCAAATATCCAATGGGATTTTTTCACAAACATATCTTTTTCTTCATAGATTTCTTTTAAAAGGCCGCTGGTCTGATCTTTTAACAGGTTTTTCAAAGTAAATGAATATTTTCTGGATTCCTCGGCATCCTCTTTAGCGGTTAACCAACCCGTTAAAGCCTCTTTCACGGCAGAAGTGGTTTTGGTTTCAAGGGCTTTTTGAATTTTTGCCGCCACCGTATTTCGTCGCGTTTTTGTGGCCAGCATCATGCCGTAGCCAAATTCGGCCGCATCTTCAAAAAGTGAGCTGGCCCAGGCTGGACCTTCGCCGTCTGCATTGGTGCAATATGGGGTTGCCGGTGCAGACCCGCCCCAGATGGAAGAGCATCCTGTTGCATTGGCAATGGTCATGCGCTCCCCGAAAAGCTGGGTTAACAGTTTTACATAAGGAGTTTCGCCACAGCCTGCGCAGGCGCCGGAGAATTCCAACAGCGGCTGAAACATCTGACTTCCTTTAACCGTATCCCGTTTGAGGATTTCGGTTTTAAAAGAAATGGTTTTAGAGAATTTATGATTGTCAACCTGGCCTTCCACCTGGCTGGCCAGAGACTTCATGACAAGGGCCGGAACTTTGGCAGGGCAGATATCGGCGCAGTTTCCGCATCCCTGGCAATCCAGCGGATTCACCTGGATTCTGAATTTATAGGCTTCCATTTCCTTGCCCTTACCGTCCACGGTCACAAAATTATTAGGTGCACCTTTGAGTTCCTTTTCCATGGCAACAATGGGGATGATGGCGGCATGGGGACAAACAAAAGCGCACTGGTTGCACTGGATACAGTTTTCCGGGATCCATTCCGGAACATCAATGGCCACCCCTCTTTTTTCATACCGGGCTGTTCCCTGCTCAAAAATCCCATCCGGTGCAAACACACTCACCGGAAGGTCGTCACCGCCCTGGGCATTAATTTTTCTCATGACCTGATCAACAAAAGGGGTTGCCGCTTCAACGGTTTTTTCCGTGCTAACACCGTCTTTCCATGATTTGGGAACTTTAATCTCAATCAGGTTATCCAGGGTCTTATCAACGGCTTCAATATTCATTGAGACCACTTTATCCCCTTTTTTACCGAACATGACCTTTATATCGTCTTTTAAAAGACCGATGGCTTTGTCAACGGGAAGGACATTGGCCAGCTTGAAAAAACAGGTCTGCATAATCATATTGATTCTGCCGCCAAGACCGGCTTCTGTCGCAATTTTAACTGCGTCAATATTATAGAATTTCAGCTTTTTGTCATAAATGGTTTTTCTGACATCTCCGGGAATGAATTTTTCCATATCCTTGACCGACCAGGGTGAGTTAAGAAGAAAGGTTCCCCCTTCTTTTATGCCTTTTAAGACATCATAGATCTCAACATAATTAGATTTATGGCAGGCAATAAAATCGGAATTATCAATCTGGTAGGTTGATTTGATGGGCACATCTCCAAATCTTAAATGGGATACGGTTAACCCCCCGGATTTTTTCGAATCATAGGCAAAATACCCTTGTGCATATTTATCTGTATTGTCCCCGATAATGGCGATGGCGCTCTGGTTTGCACCAACAGTGCCGTCGGCTCCCAGACCCCAGAATTTTGCCGCAATGGTGCCGGCCGGTGCCGGGTTGAAACCGGTTTTAACGTCAAGGGAAGTATGGGTGACATCATCAATGATTCCAACAGTGAAATGATTTTTCGGCTGAAAGGATTTCATATTATCATAGACAGCCTTAATCATGTTCGGTGTAAATTCCTTGGAAGACAAGCCATATCGGCCACCGATGATTTTCGGGCTGATGCCGTGTTCCATGAAGGCTGTGCAGACATCGGTATAAAGGGGTTCACCTATGGCTCCGGGCTCTTTGGTCCTGTCCAGAACCGTTATGGTTTCTACTGTAGATGGAATGGCCCTGAAAAAACTTTCCCGGTCAAAAGGACGGTAAAGACGGACCTTCACCAGTCCGAGTCTTTCGCCGTCGGCATTCAGTCGGTTAATGGATTCTTCAATGGCTTCACATCCTGACCCCATGGCAATAATGATCTTATCGGCTTCCGGATCTCCGACATAGTCAAAAAGATTATATTCTCGGCCGGTGAGAGTTCCGACTTTTTTCATATATTCTTTTACAATGGCCGGAACCTTGAGATAATAGGAATTAGCCGCTTCCCTGCCTTGAAAATAAATATCCGGGTTCTGGGCCGTTCCTCTTGTGTCCGGGTGTTCCGGGTTTACGGCCCGACTTTTAAATGCCTTATACGCCTCATAATTGAATACGGAAGCCATGTCTTGATAATTGATCATTTCGATTTTCTGAATTTCATGGGAGGTTCTGAACCCGTCATAAAAGTGCAGAAAAGGCACCCGGGCATCCATGGTTGACAGATGGGCCACAAGGGCAAGATCCTGGGCTTCCTGGACTGAATTGGAGGCCAGCATGGCAAAACCGGTCTGGCGGGCTGCCATGACATCCTGGTGATCCCCGAAAATGGAAAGGGCATGGGCGGAAATGGATCTTGCCGTTACATGAAAGACGCAGGGTAAAAGCTCGCCTGCAATTTTATACATATTGGGAATTTTTAACAAAAGCCCCTGGGATGCGGTAAAAGTAGATGTCAGGGCACCGGCAGCCAGAGATCCGTGAACCGCTCCTGCTGCTCCTGCTTCAGACTGCATCTGTTTAATCACGAGAACCTGGCCGAATATATTTTTTCTGCCTTTTGAAGCCCAGGTATCGGCTATTTCACCCAGAGGGCTGGATGGTGTTATGGGATATATGGCGGCTACTTCACTCATGGCATAGGCCACATGCGTTGCAGCCGTGTTTCCGTCAATTGTCTGCATCTCTTTTTTCATCTTTTTTACCTCATTTATATTGATCTTATTTATTTTCAGTTCCCGATTTAGCCCTTCAGTCATACAATATATGTTTTCATAAGTAAATAATTTAAAGAAACTCAAACCTGCTCAATTGATCAATCATCTTAAAGCGTTAAAGAAATCATTCGGGTTTATACGGGTTTTCGGCAGTCCCAAATGCACCATGTCGGCTCCGGGGTGGGGCTGATGTCTGATCGGGTACCTCCGATATATACGCTTTCATCAGCCATTTTCCGGTGCTCCGGCTGTCCGCATCGGAATAAACCGGCACAGTGGTAATACCCAGCCGTTTGCAGGTCCATATAATGCGAACAGCAATTCACCTCTATAGCGATCAGAATCTTTTTATACATGCTATATCTCACATCCGATTAGGGTTCAATTCTGAAGGATATTGTTAATTCTTTTTTTAAAGACCTCAATAAAAATCGATCCCTTGCCCGATACAACCCTCACCGATGTTAATTACGGCATCAGGTTTCCCGTTTAAAAAAGAATTAAAGCCCACAAATGTCTCGCGCCCCATTCGGGCGTGGATAACTTTCCCACCGTGGGCTGTGATATTTAATCCTCCAAGGAAGGAAGGCTTCACCTGACATATTGGCTGCAAGCCAATGTCTGTGGTCGTTTTTCATGGTATCCCAGAAGAATTTCTTTTTCTGGCGGATA
>JAIFMF010000111.1 GCA_020048635.1 Desulfobacula sp.
CAAGACCTGTCGGAATCAGGAAGTCTCTAATCAATAAAAGGAGGTTCCGGGATTATGACTAAAAAGGCTGCATATATCGTCTTTGGAAAAGATCTTGATCCCGGTGCCATATCCCAGATGGAAGATGCCGTCAGCCTTCCTGTAGCCGTGAAGGGCGCACTCATGCCCGATGCCCACGTGGGCTATGGCCTGCCCATTGGCGGTGTCCTGGCCGTAAAGGATGCCGTTATTCCTTACGCTGTTGGAGTGGACATCGCCTGCCGGATGAAACTATCTGTACTTTCCACACCTTTTGAAAACTATGAAGCCCGTAAACAGACCTTTAGAGAAGCCCTTGAAACCTTAACAAGATTCGGTGTGGGTGAAGAATTCTCACGACCCAGACAGCACCCGGTCATGGATGAAGACTGGAATATCAGCCCCTTTGTAAAATCTTTAAAAGATACGGCCCATAAGCAGCTCGGAACCAGTGGATCAGGAAATCACTTTGCCGAATTCGGTAAATTGATCCTGAGTCGCGAGGATATCGGTTTAAAACCAGGCGAATACATTGCCTTTTTAACCCATTCCGGCAGCCGGGGAACAGGCGCAAAGATCGCGGATCATTATTCCAACCTTGCCAAACGACTTCATCCGGAGCTTGGAAAGCCTTTGAACAACCTTGCCTGGCTGGACATGAAACAAGGCGACGGTATTGAATACTTTAAAGCCATGGAACTTATGGGCCGGTATGCTTCGGCCAACCATGAGATTATCCATGATGCCGTACTGGGTTTCCTGGAAGAAAAGGCACTTGTCACCATTGAAAATCATCATAATTTTGCCTGGAAGGAAAAGATCGGGCTTTTGGACGTAATCGTTCATAGGAAAGGAGCAACGCCGGCAGGCAAAGGCGTATTGGGCATCATTCCCGGTTCCATGGCAGATCCGGGTTTCATTGTGAGGGGACTTGGAAATGAAGATTCATTAAAGTCGGCCGCCCACGGCGCAGGGCGCAGGATGAGCAGGAATGCCGCCTTAAAACAGTTTGCTTTTAAAGATCTTCAGGATATAATGCAAAAAAAACAGATCACATTAATTTCTGCCGGGTTGGATGAAATACCCATGGCTTACAAGAACATCGAAGATGTCATGGATCAACAAAAGGGTCTTGTTGAAATCATGGCAAAATTTGAGCCAAAACTTGTAAAAATGGCGCCACCCGACAGGAAAAGGTCAGGAAGAAGGAGATAGGAATTTTATCATTAACTCTTGCCAAGGAGAAAAAAATGGGAAAATTATTAAGAATTAACACCAAAGAAAAAACCTTTGGGTTTCAGGACGTGCCAAAAGCCTATGCAGGACTCGGAGGACGGGCGCTTACATCCAAGATGATTCTGGATGAAGTACCGGCAAACTGTCATGCACTTGGAAAATCTAATAAACTCATCTTTGCACCCGGAATTCTGGCCGGTTCCCCTGCAGGGAATTCGGGGCGGCTTTCCGCCGGCGCCAAATCACCACTGACGGGCGGCATAAAGGAAAGCAATGCCGGTGGCCTTGTATCACAGAAACTGGCAAAGCTCGGCATCACCGCCCTTGTTCTGGAAGATAAACCTCAAAATGATGAATACAGCATTATTGTCATCAACAAGGACGGGGTTAAACTGATTCCAGCCGGAGACCTGGTCGGAAAAGGCAATTATGCCGTCATGGAAAGCCTGTGGAAAACCTACGGCAAATCCGTGGGTGTACTCAGCATTGGCCAGGCAGGGGAACAATGCCTGAAAGGCGCCAGCATCAACCAGGCCGACATGAGCGGGAGACCGGGACGGGCCCACGGCAGAGGCGGTTTGGGCGCTGTTATGGGAGCCAAAAAAATAAAAGCCATTGTTGTGGATGATAAAGGGGCTCCGCGCCTTGAAATGAAAAATCCAGACGCTTTTAAGGCCGCCAATAAAAAATGGGTGGACATGCTCCTCAAACACCCGGTTACCGGCCAGGGTCTTCCAGCTCTCGGAACGGCCGTCCTTGTCAATGTGATCAATGAAGCCGGGGCTTTTCCCACAAAGAATTTCCGGACCGGCCGGTTTGAGCATGCCCAGGACATCAGTGGGGAAAAAATGGCCGAGCTCATCCAGAAAAGAGGGGGTATTACAACGGAAGGCTGCCATCCGGGATGCGTGATCAAATGTTCCAATGTTTACCACGACAAAAACGGGAAATATCTCACATCCGGTTTTGAGTATGAAACCATCTGGGCCTTTGGCGCGCACACCACCATTAAAAACCTGGACGATATTGCCATGCTGGACCGGCTTTGTGATGATTTCGGCCTGGATACCATTGAAACCGGGGTTGCCATCGGGATTGCCATGGAAGGCGGTATGATTCCCTGGGGCGATGGCAAGGCCGCCATCAAGCTGTTGTCCAAAGTCGGAAAATATGCACCGGAAGGTAAAATCATCGGCAACGGCGCTGTATTCACCGGCGATGCCCTTGGCGTGGATCGTATTCCGGTTTGTAAAAACCAGGCTTTCCCGGCCTATGACCCCAGATCCTGCAAGGGTGTCGGGGTTACCTATGCCACAACCCCCATGGGTGCGGACCATACTGCAGGGTATGGGGTAACGGCCAATATCCTGGGCGTCGGCGGTACCATAGACCCGCAGAAAAAAACCGGCAACATTGAATTGTCCCAAGGGCTTCAGATTGCCACGGCCGCCATTGATGCCGCGGGCCTGTGTCTCTTTGTGGCCTTTGCAGTCCTTGACAATGCAGACGGGCTTCCCACCATTGTGAACATGATCAATGCCCAGTATGGTCTTTCCCTGACGCCGGATGATGTCATGACCCTTGGAAAATCCATCCTGAACAATGAAAAGGAATTTAACAAGAAGGCCGGGTTCACGGAAATTGACGACCAGCTCCCGGAAATGTTTCTTGAAAGCTTCCCGCCCCATAATACAACATGGGATTTTTCAACCAAAGAGCTTTCAAAAACGCTTTCCTTTTAACCCATAAAGCTTTATAACCCTTATCACAGGGGGCAGCGTTTTCTGCCCCCTGTTTTTTTTGAATGGATTTATCCTCGCTCTTCTGGTATAAAAAGCCTGTTCATTTATGTTTACAGCAATGACTGAAAACGCTTGTAAGCCTTATTGGTGTTAATTTTGGAATAATTAATAGCATGAAAATTTATCGATATCCTTCAAAAAATGCGGAACAAAGAGTCAAGGAAACCCTGGAACGTGGTCTGGGTTTTACAAAACAGGACCAGGAAGCTGTTGAAGCCTATCTTGAAGATATCAGGGCAAGAGGAGATGAAGCACTTGTTGAATACACCAACCGGTTTGATTCTGACAAGGTGACCATTGATACCATAAAGGTCACGCCAAATGAATTCGATATTGCATTAAAATCCGTGGACGCTGCATTTTTAAAAACCCTTGACCGGTCTGCCGGTCAGCTTGAGCAATTCCATTCCAGGCAAAAAGAAAACTCCTGGATCGACACGCCCAGAAACGGTGTCATGGTGGGCCGCCTTGTCAGACCTGTGAATGCTGCAGGTATTTATGCGCCCGGTGCAAAAGGTGGAAAAACTCCCCTGGTATCCTCTGTTCTTATGGGTGGCATTCCTGCAAAAGTGGCCGGTGTCCCTTCCATCAATCTGGTGACCCCGCCCATGGAAAATGGCAGCATTAACCCCCATATTCTTGCTGCAGCCCATAGAATCGGGATCACTTCTGTTTTCAAGGCAGGCTCTGCCTGGGCCATTGCCGCCCTTGCCTATGGAACCAAAACCATCCCTAAAGTCGATGTCATTGTGGGACCGGGGAATATCTATGTTACCCTGGCAAAAAAACTCGTGGCCGGAACCGTGGGCATTGATATGATTGCAGGGCCAAGCGAAATACTCATCATTGCCGATAAAGACGCCAACCCTGATTTTCTGGCAGCCGACCTTCTTTCCCAGGCAGAACACGATGCCATGGCCTCCGCTATTCTTGTGACCGATTCGCAACGCCTAGCCGAGGACACGGTCGCAGCCCTTGCCAAGCAGATTGAAACTCTTCCCAGAAAAGAGATTGCAAAAAAATCCATTGAAAGGTTCGGTGCTGTCATGGTGGTCCCGGATATCGAAACCGGGATTGAACTTTCCAACCGGCTGGCACCGGAACACCTTGAACTGATCGTCAAAGATCCCTTTGATTACATTGACCGGATTCAGAATGCAGGCGCCCTGTTCCTGGGTCCCTATGCTCCCGAACCCATGGGAGACTATATCGCAGGTCCCAATCATGTCCTTCCGACTGCCGGAACCGCCAGGTTTTCTTCGGCATTAAGTGTTGAGAATTTTACAAAAAAAACCAGCCTCATTCATTATTCCAAAGAGGCTTTTGCAAAAGAGGCGGATGATGTGATACGGCTTGCTGAAACAGAAGGTCTTTCTGCCCATGCCAACTCAATCAGGATCAGAAAATAGCTTTGAGGCTACCATTTTAAATATTGACCAACACTTTGATCTTAATCTATAAAGTACGTTTGGTGAAATTTTTGTAACAATTTTAAATAAAGAAAAAACCATGCAGACTATACGAGGATTCAGAGATATACTGCCGGAAACCATTGCACTCTGGCAGAAAGTGGAAAAAGAAGCCAAGCGCCTGTTTGATGAATTCGGATTCAAAGAGATCCGGATTCCTGTTCTGGAAAAAACAGAGCTTTTTGCCAGAAGTATCGGAGAGGCAACCGATATTGTTGAAAAAGAGATGTACACTTTTGATGACCGCAAGGGGGATAAACTGACCCTGAGACCGGAAGCCACGGCATCCATTGTGAGATCTTATATCCAGCATAAAATGTATGCGTCCGACCCTGTCAGAAAATTCTTCATGATCGGCCCCATGTTCAGGCGTGAAAGACCTCAGAAAGGCCGGTATCGTCAGTTTTACCAGATAGATGTGGAAGTGTTCGGGATCGAATCCGCTTATATCGATACTCAGTTGATATTTCTACTGACCGAATTGTTCAAACGTCTCGGATTGACAGGGCTTTCCGCCCACATCAACTCCCTTGGATGCCCTGACTGCCGACCGTCTTTTCAGGCATCGCTTTTGAAATTCCTTGAATCCAAAAAAGACAGGCTCTGTGAAAACTGCTTGAGGCGAATGGATAAAAATCCTTTAAGAATCCTTGACTGCAAAGTCCTTGACTGCAAAAACGCCATTGTTGATGCCCCTTCGACCCTGGATCATCTCTGCCCTGCCTGTACCGGTCATTTTGAAACTGTTAAAAAGACCCTTGAAAAGCAAGGTGTTGATTTTATAATTGATAAATCCCTGGTAAGAGGCCTGGATTATTATACACGGACTGCCTGGGAAATCCAAACCACTACCCTTGGCGCCCAGAGTTCTGTGGCTGGCGGCGGAAGATATGACGGGCTTGTCCAGGAATTGGGGGGGCCTCCAACCCCTGGTATCGGATTTGCGATTGGGTTTGACCGTCTGATAGAAGTCATGGAACAGATTGAAACACCCAAAGAAATTTCCCTTGACCTGTTTATCGCCCCATTAGGGGATACAGCTTTGGAAAAAGCCTATCAATGGTCCTGTGAGCTGAACCCTGCAGGGATCCTGACTGAACTGGATTTCAGGGGAAAAAGCATGAAAGCCCTTATGAAACGGGCAGATAAATTAAAAGCCAGGTATGTATTGATTGCTGGAGATGATGAACTGGCAAAAGATGCCATTGTGTTAAGAAACATGACCACCAAAGACCAGGTTTCTTTGAAAATTGAAACCCTGATTCGAGAGCTCATCAAAATAATAAAATCTAAATAGAGGAAATTTTACGTGACTGACTTACTTGGAAATATGAAAAGAACACATCATTGCTGCCAGTTGAGTAGCGCTGATATTGATAAAGAAGTTGTCCTCATGGGATGGGCTGCGCACCGCCGGGATCACGGAGGTGTCATCTTTGTGGATTTGCGGGACAGGGAAGGGATCACCCAGATTGTTTTTAACCCGGAAATATCAGCAACTGTTCATGGAAAAGCCCAGGAAATCAGGAGTGAATATGTCCTTGGCGTAAAAGGGAAGGTGATTGCAAGACCCGATGACATGATCAATCCGAATATGGAAACCGGTGCTGTTGAAGTCATCATCAGCGAGCTTCTCATCTTTTCCAAGGCCAGAACACCCATATTCCCGATTGAAGACCGGACAGAAGCCTCGGAATCGGTCCGCCTTCAATACCGATATCTTGATTTAAGACGATCCCAGCTCAAAAACAATCTCCTGGCAAGGCACAAGGCCACCCTGGCAATCCGCAACTACCTGGACAATAGAGGGTTCATTGATATTGAAACGCCTTTTTTGACCCGAAGCACACCAGAAGGTGCGAGAGACTATCTGGTTCCCTCCAGGGTCAACCCGGGCAATTTCTATGCCCTACCCCAGTCCCCCCAGCTCTTCAAGCAATTGCTGATGATTGCCGGGTTTGACCGTTATTACCAGATCGTAAAATGCTTCAGGGACGAAGATTTGAGGGCCGACCGCCAGCCCGAATTCACACAGATCGATATGGAACTTTCCTTTGTGACGGAACAGGATATCATGGAAATTGCCGAGGGGATGATTGTCACCATTTTCAAGAAAGT
>JAIFMF010000131.1 GCA_020048635.1 Desulfobacula sp.
GCCGCCGAATCCAGAGATTATATCTCGATTGTCGGCTCTTCCACCGTTTACCCCTTTGCCACGGTTGTGGCGGAAAATTTCGGCAAGGCCACAAAATTCAAGACCCCGAAAATTGAATCCACCGGGTCAGGCGGGGGGCACAAACTGTTTGGCGCAGGCGTTGGTGTTCAACACCCGGATATCACCAATTCTTCCCGACGGATTAAAAAATCGGAAGTGGAAAAAGCGGCTGAAAACGGCATCAAGGAAATCGTGGAAATCAAGATCGGTTATGATGGCATCGTCATTGCCAATTCTAAAAAAGCGGCTCTGATGGACCTGTCCGTCAAGGACATTTTCCTTGCCCTGGCAGCCAAAGTTCCCAATCCGGACGGAACCCCCACCCTGGTGGCAAACCCCTATAAAACCTGGAAAAGCATCAATGCAAAACTTCCGGATATTGCCATTGAAGTCCTGGGACCGCCGCCTACATCCGGAACCCGAGATGCCTTTGTTGAGCTTGCCATGGAAAATGGCGGGAAAAAATTCGAGTTTATCAAAGCCATGGAAAAAGCCGATGAAAAACAGTTCAAAGCTGTCTGTCATACCATTCGTGAAGACGGCGCCTATATCGAAGCCGGTGAAAACGACAATTTGATTGTCCAGAAACTGGAAGCCAATCAAAAAGCATTGGGTATTTTCGGTTTCAGCTTTTTAGATCAAAATGCCGACAAACTCCAGGGGTCTACCATTGAAGGGAAGAGCCCGGTTTTTAGCGCCATTGCCGATGGATCCTACCCGGTTTCCCGTCCGCTTTATTTTTATGTAAAAAAAGCCCATGTGGACCAGATTCCCGGCATCAGGGAGTTTTTGAAAGAGTTCACCAGTGAAAAAGCCTGGGGCAAAGAAGGATATCTCACCGATAAAGGCCTTATCCCCATGGGTGAAGATGAAAGAAAAAAATACAGTGAAATTGCAAACAAACTGACACCGCTTCAGGCATCGGAATTATAGCCTGTTTTCCATACCGGGTGGAAATTTTTCCATCCGGTATGTACAATATGGGAATAATGGCGTATCAAGAAAAAGAATCAAAGCATAAGGTAGAAAATAAAAATGCCGGAAACCCCGACCCTCATAAAGCGTAAAAACCAACTGGTAGACCGGAACGTCCGGGAAACCGTGGGCCAGAGCACGGTTGCCGATCCCCGGATGCGCTGTCTAAATGTCAGTGTGTATTATAATTTTGGTGAAAAAAAGGCCATTAACAATGTATCCCTGGATATCGGCCAGAATGAAGTCATTGCCATGATCGGTCCGTCCGGGTGCGGGAAATCCACATTTATCCGGTGTCTGAACCGGATGAACGATACCATTGATGGTTGCCGGATGGAAGGTAAAATCCTTTTGGATGAAACCGATATCTATGATAAAAATATTGATGTGGTCCCCTTAAGGGCGCGGGTAGGAATGGTATTTCAAAAACCCAACCCTTTTCCCAAATCCATATACGACAACATTGCCTATGGTCCTAAAATTCATGGGCTGGTGGAGACCCGTCATCAAACCGATGAACTGGTGGAACAATCCCTGAAACGGGCAGGGCTGTGGGATGAGGTCAAGGATCGTCTGAATCAGCCGGGGACAGGACTTTCCGGCGGCCAGCAGCAGCGCCTCTGTATTGCCAGGACCATTGCCGTGAACCCTGAGGTCATCCTCATGGATGAACCCTGCTCAGCACTGGACCCCATCGCCACTGCAGTGATTGAAGAACTCATCAATGAGCTCAGACAGGAATACTCCATTGCCATTGTCACCCATTCCATGCAGCAGGCGTCCCGCGTTTCCCAGCGGACCGCATTTTTTCATATGGGCGACCTGATTGAGGTCGGCCCTACGGACCAGATTTTTCTTAGCCCGTTGCATCAATTGACCAATGATTATATCACAGGCCGGTTTGGATAAATATGAATACAGTGCTTGATCATAAAACCCATAAAAACTCAACAATATTCAGGAGAAAAGCATGAGACGTCGTCTGGAAAGAGAAATTGAAAAAATCAAAAACGAGGTTCTCTGCCTTGGGGCCATAGTTGAAGACAGGTTTCAAAGAGCCATTTATGCGGTTAAAACTGGAGACCAGGCGCTTGCACAACACATTATGGATACGGATTTCGAAATTGACCAGAGGGAGATCGAAGTGGAAGAGGAATGCCTCAAGATCCTTGCCTTGCACCAGCCTGTGGCAACGGATCTGCGCTTTCTGATCGCCGTAATAAAAATCAACAACGACCTTGAAAGAATTGCGGATTACGCATGCAATATCTCCAAACGGTTTATCATTTCATTCCAGGACTCCCGCCTTTTCAAATATGATTATGCTCCCATGGCGGATCAGGCCTCTAAAATGCTGAGAAAAAGTCTGGATGCCCTGGTCCGCATGGATGTGGACATGGCCTATGATGTCCGGGACATGGATGAAGTGGTGAATGCCATGAGAAATGATGCCTACGAGATCATGAAAAAAGACATTCAGGATCAGCCGGACAAAGTAGGGGGGATCATCAATATGTACCTGATATCAAGACATCTTGAAAGAATCGGGGATCATACCAAAAATATTGCTGAAGAAGTGATCTATCTCATTGAAGGCGAAATAGTAAGGCATCGGTAACCCATATGACAAAAGAAACCATTCTGATCGTTGATGATGAAGAAGACATTATCGAACTGATTCAATACAATCTGAAAACAGAAGGCTATTCCATACTGACGGCCCGGACCGGGGAACAAGCCGTTAAAATTGCAGAGCAGTCCGGACCCGACCTCATGGTCCTGGATCTCATGCTGCCCGGGATGGATGGTTTTGAGGTCACCCGCCACCTGAGAAGCCGTGAAAGGACCCAGGATATGCCCATTGTCATTTTGACGGCAAAGGGTGAGGAATCCGATATCGTCACAGGGCTTGAGCTGGGGGCCAATGATTATATTTCAAAACCCTTCAGCCCCAAGGTGTTGACCGCAAGAATAAGGGCCATCCTGAGACGCCGGAAAAAAGAGTCTGAAAGCGTATCCATAAACGTCAGGCAGGAAGGGGATCTGGTCATTGACCGGACCCGGCATATGGTTACCCTTGAAGGACGCTCACTGGAGCTGACCCTTTCGGAGTTTGAGCTTTTGGCTTTTCTGGCCGATAAAAAAGGCTGGGTGTTTACACGGGGACAGATTGTGGATGCCATCCGGGGTGAGAATTATGCCGTGACGGAAAGAAGCATTGATGTGGTGATTGTGGGGTTGCGCAAAAAGCTCAAACATTATGCCGAGGTCATTGAAACCGTCAGGGGCGTCGGGTACAGATTTAAAGAATGATATCCATGACTAAAAAAACAAAACTTATTCGTCAAATTTTTCCGGCTTTTCTGGTGATTATTGTCCTTTCTCTTTCAGCCGTGACCACCTATTCAACCCGTAATTTTAAAACCTTTTTTCTTGAGAATTCACAAAAAGAACTGATGATCCGGGCTAATCTGCTGCAGAGCAGATTTTCGGAAATTCTCTTGTCGGATTTTCAGACTGTAAAATATATTGATGACCAGTGCAAAGACATTGGGAACAAAACCGGCACACGGGTTACGGTCATCCTTCCGTCCGGCGTGGTTGTGGGCGATTCATTCGGCGAGGCAAACCTCATGGAAAACCATATGACCCGGCCGGAAATTGCAACCGCACTGAAAGGGAAAGACGGTATATCCAGAAGATACAGTTCCACCCTGGACCAGAACATGATGTATATTGCTCTGCCCGTGTTAAAGGGGGAGGATGTCATTGCCGTTGTCCGGACCTCTTTTTCTGTCTCCGTCATTGATGATAAGGTTGCATCGGTCCGCAACAGCATGTTCCTGGCCATGCTGCTCACCATTATAGTGGCGGTGCTGGTGAGTTTTTTGATATCAAGGCGGATCACACAGCCCATTGAAGAAATGAAAAACAGTGCGGCTGAATTTGCCAAAGGGAACCTGGCTAAAAGAGTGGCGGCACCGGATTCTGAAGAATTGTCCGAACTTGCAGTGATCATGAATCATATGGCCGAAAGCCTGGATGAAAAAATCAAAGCGTTTGAAAACCGGAGCAGGGAACTGGAAGCGGTTCATGCAAGTATGCAGGAAGGGGTTATCGCCATTGATAAGCACCAGAGGATCATCACCGTGAACCAGACGGCGGCAAAGATTTTCGGGTTTGCAGCCCAGGATCTTAAAACCCGTCATATCCTTGAGGCAGCACGAAATATAGGATTTCAGAAATTCATCCAAAAGGCCCTGGAAACCCATGACCCGGTGGAGGAAGATATCCTGATCCCCGGAGATGAGGACCTGATTTTGAACATTCACTCCTCGGCCCTCTATGACAACGGCAACAAACGCATGGGGACCCTGATTATTTTTCATGATATCACCCGGATTAAACACCTTGAAAAAATGCAGAAAGAATTTGTCGCCAATGTCTCCCATGAGTTGAAAACCCCTCTAACCTCCATCATGGGCTTTATTGAAACCCTTCAGAAAATGCTTTCAGACAATAATAAAGAAGGGGCTGACAAATTTTTAAATATTATTGAAAAAAATGTCGGTCGCATGGTGGCCCTGATCGATGATCTTCTCTCTCTTTCCAGGCTTGAACGTCTTCAGGGAACCCATATCCCTTTTGAGCCCCATAACCTTTCCAATCTGATTTCACGGGCTGTCAATTCCTGTGAAAGCGGCATTAGAGCCAAAAACATCACATTGAATATGGATTGCCCCGAGGATCTTGCCGTCAACGCAGATCCCATTCTTATGGAACAGGCCATTATTAACCTTGTGGACAATGCCGTAAAATACAGCTCGGAAAACAAGGAGGTTACCATCAGTGCCGAAAAAAATGATGCCTTCATTGATATCATTATCCAGGATAAAGGCTGCGGAATCGATAAGGAACATCTGACCCGGATATTCAACCGTTTTTACCGGGTGGACAAATCCAGAAGCCGCAGTGAAGGCGGCACCGGCCTTGGCCTTGCCATTGTCAAACATATTGTCCAGTACCACCGCGGAAAAATTGATGTCCAGAGCACCAGGGAAAAAGGCTCTGTCTTTAAGATCAGTATTCCTGTGGTGTGAAACAGCCTAAAGAGATGAGGATGCCCGCTTTTTGATAGTCTTTACCACATCGTCCACTATGGCGGTTTTTTCCAGAACAATGCCCGTCTGATCCAGCAGATAGAGGGTGGGAACCCCCAGCACTGCATAATTTTTAAAATTCACCCCGTCCATGCCGGTGAAGTCGCAATAATTATCCGGCCATTGATGATAATTCAGTTTCTTTTCAAATCCCTGTTCGGTTTTATCACCGCTGACGGCAATCACCCGAACCTTCTGGTCGGACAGCCGCTTGTATTGATTGGCCAGATCGATGAGAGCATCTTCACACAGGGGACATTCCCCCTGGTAAAACAACAGGATTGTATAATCTGCATTCAGATTGCCGGTTTTCAGGACGATATCACTGTTACTTTTACCGGTCTGGGTTCGTACCGGGGCTTTCAGCAGGAGATCCGGGGCTTTTTTACCGGTCAGTATTTTAAAGGATGACACCATATTCTGCGCACTGCCGGACAATGCAGCCAGAGCGTTCGGGCGTTTATTCAGACGGGCCGCTATCACGGGCAGCAGATCATCTTTACCATTCTGAACCAGCAGGGGGACGGCTTTTTGTGCAAAGGCGCCCAGCATGTCATCCCGGTCCATGCGGCTGAGGGCTGTGTCCAGCCGGGCGTTAAAGGCCTGATGTCCCTCTTGTGACCGGATATTCATCATCAGCCAGTGGTGCAGCACCTGATCCCAGTGACCGCTGGTATAAAGGTCTTCAAAATTCAGGGTGCGGGTGACAAACTCATTGAAATAGGCGGTGTGATCTGCAGGATTCTCATACACTTTATCCGCTACACCCCTTGTAAAATCTACGATTTCCCCGAACCGGGCCGCATACAGCAGGCTTTTGGACCGGTCCGCCTGAAGTTGTTCAAATTGTTGGCCCAGAAGCGCTCGTTCTTTTAAGATAATGTTGTGGAGGTCGTCTGCCGGTGCATACACCTGTAGCAGATGGTTGACTGCCCCCAGTTTGTCCAGAGTGGTCTGCCGGCGAATGTGCTGACCCGATAAAAACTCATTTTCCGGGTGGCCCGTATAAATTATATTTTCCGGTGTTGGATGTTCAGACAGGCATTCTACAGAGAACCCGTTACCCACATAAATCATATCCAGCCCGCCCCCTTTCTTGAGCATCCATCGGGTCATGCCCCGATAGGCCTTGTGGGCATCCGGCAGGACCAGGGTAACCCGCCCGTCCGGGGCAATCTCCCCTGAGCGGACCGTGATTTCTTTTTCACCCTGAAAGATTTTCCAGTCATACTGTTGTCCTGCAAAATGCGGGAAAAGAATCTGGATTTCCTCAGCCCAGCCCCATGTGCAGGACAAAAGAAAAATGATAGCCCATGCAATGGTCCGTTTTTTCATAAAAGGCCTTTCAGCAGGATCAAAGATATATTTCACGGCCAGATCAATCCTTCCCGGGCCTGACGGCCACAGGAAGGATA
>JAIFMF010000203.1 GCA_020048635.1 Desulfobacula sp.
GCCACCAGGCCATAGATGGCGATACAGCGCAGATCGGTCCATGGGGGGCATCGCAACGGTTACGGAACGCTGCACATCCTGCGGTGCGTGTATTGAAGCGTGCAAAAAGAACCACGCCATAGAATCTGATATCAAACCAAGGCCTGTTCCTGATTTTTCCGACAGGAAAGGCGTCTGGGTCTTTGCCGAACAGACAAACGGAAAGCTTGCCAGGGTCTCTCTTGAGCTGCTGGGAAAGGCCCAGGTTCTGGCAAAGGATCTCGGTCATGAAGTTTCTGCACTGCTTCTTGGTAAAGATGTCTCTCATCTTGTTAAAACCCTGAATGAGTATGGGGCCCAAAATGTATACTTTTTTTGACAGAATTTTAGCAGCGGTTAATTCCGACCCAACATTGAATAACCCTGGCCAGAAAAAATTTAATCCTGGCCCAGTATCGAATAATGCTGGCTGGGATGTATTCTCAGTAACGGCTAATTCCGGCCAAGATTATTTTCTGAAATCGGGCCAGGGCAATTATGAAATCGGGGGCCGTTACACCTACGCTTCCTTGATCAGCCTTTCAGCAAATCTCGGCAATACAAATGCGGCTTCATGAACTTCAGAATCGTAATAGTTCAGCCTGGCCTGAAATTGTTTTGAAATTGCTCTGGACGGCCTTGACGGATCAGGTCCGTCTGAACCGATACAGATACCGACGTGCCCGCCGGTAAAGGTCGGGATAAGAGAATACGCATATCGGTTATACCTGAACAGATCGTTCATGTTTTTGACTATTTTCTGCACTTTGTCCGGGTGAAGAAAAAAGGATTCTGCCTGGACCGCCATGAGTCCGTTTTCTTTTAAGGCATTTCTGCTATGGGTATAAAATTCTTTTTCAAACAGGATTTCACCCGGACCCACCGGGTCGGAAGAATCGACAATGATGACATCATATTCCAAAGGGTGATGCCGGACAAATTCACTGCCGTCTGAAATATGGACGCTGACCCTTGGATCATCAAATCCGATGCTCATGCCGGGCAGAAATTGCTTTGATACCTCTATCACCTTTTCATCTATTTCACAGATATCAATGGACAGAACCGAGTCATGCTTTGCAACTTCCCTTAAAATGCCGCCGTCCCCTCCCCCGATGACCAACACTTTTTCAGGAAAAGGATGGGCAAACATAGGGATATGTGCCAGCATTTCCTGGTAAGCAAATTCATCAAAATCCGTAAGCTGGATGATCCCGTCCAGAACCAGCATTCTTCCATGATGCTTAGTTTCATAGAGATCAATTTGCTGAAAAATGCTTTTTTGGGAAAAAAGAGTTTTTTCTATTTCAATGGAAAGTGCAATGCCGGGCCATATATCTGAAGTCTCGGAAAACCATCCGTCTGCCATTTCATTAAGGGTCAATTATTCCGCCGTCACTATCTTTTCAACTGCATTTCACTCAGCTTATTGGCCCAGTCAAGCGCTTCGCAATAGGCTTCTTTTACTTTTGCCGTATCCAGGCCAAGCTGATTGATCATGGTTTCCGTCCGTTCAAATGCGGCTTCCTCCAGATACCGGGCCAGTTTCAAAAGCGGTACATATTCATTGTTTTCCTGCATCAAGAGAGCCCCTTTGAGTTTATCGGCCAGGGGAAGGTATTTCAAAATCTCAGTCATGGGCTGGTTCAACATGGCATCCAGAAGAGAAAACATCCCTAAAAGAAAAAGCGAATCCGGGTCGAATCCCCAGAAATCATGGGATCGGCCGACCTGTTCTAAAAATTTTCCCCTTTGTGCCGAAAGAAAAGCCAGCTCGGAAGCATGCCTGTTTTCAGACACTTCAGACAAGAGTACAACCCGCAGCCAGTTTTTAAGATTGTGCCAGCCCAGCATTGCAATGGCATCCTTGATGGAATCAATTTTTCTCCTGAACCCGAAGGAAGCTGAATTCAGATAGGCAAGCAGTTTGAAGCTAATGGTTACATCAGCCTGAATGGCAGCGGCAAGCTCAGTAAAATCAGGGTCTGTCTTTTCAATGGCTTTCATCAGTTCAAACCTGGAAATAGTCCCGGATAATACCTTTTTGACCGATACATCTTCCTGCTTTTTGAAAAAAGACCCCTTAAAAAAGGAAACCCCGGCCTTGCAGCAGACATCAAAGCCAGCTTGAGTGTTTACCCGGTCAGCGAGAATGTCTGCCTTGTAAGGTGCTGCCGCATGGCAGATATCCATGAGTTCCGGCAATACCATGGAGGAAATATCAAGACAGATCAAATCGGCAAGATCATAAACAGCCTTGCAGGCTTTGTGGTTTTTTATCCAGGGAACCGTTATCTTGTAACCGTCTTTTTTTAATTTTGCCAGCATTGCAATAAGAGAATCCGACAGCCCTTCCGGATTTGACAATTTAATAACCGTACGACCCGGCGGAAGGGCATAGGGAATACTCCTCATGATATTTTTGCTGGAAAAATGGATCATAATCTTTTTTTTGCTGTCCATGATCTGATCCAGAGCAAGAGATGTTCCAGACATAAGATCTGCCGTTAGTCCATCCCCTGCTTCCGGACTGATGGCGCTATCCTCACCGGCAGACAAATAAATCAGTTCATATCCCCAGAGATTTTTTTTAATATCAAATATGGGAAGTCTTGCAAATGTAACCGGATTCTGCCGGTTGTCACCTATTTCGAAGTTCATTCATCCTCCGCTAAGATTTGGATTATTCAGGAAGCGGTGTTGCTCCCCAGATATCGCTTGCATATTCCTGCACCGCCCGGTCACTGGAAAATTTCCCCATATTGGCGGTATTTAAGATTGACATCCGTGTCCAACGATTCTGGTCCTTATAGGCAGTTGCAACCGTTTCCTGAGTCACAGCATAATTTTCAAAATCCGCCAGCACCAGATAATAATCCCCCCCATCCAGAAGGGAATGGACAATGGGCTTAAATAAGTGGGGATTCTCAGGTGAAAAATATCCCGAATCAATCATATCAATAATCTTTTTAATCTCTCTATTGTTTTCATAATATTGTCTCGAGTTATAACCTTCCTGTTTTATTTTGACAACTTCATCTGCCTTTAGCCCAAAAATAAAAATATTATCCATTCCTACCTCTTCCATGATTTCCACATTGGCACCGTCCAGTGTTCCAATGGTCAGTGCCCCGTTCAACGCGAATTTCATATTGCCCGTGCCCGAGGCTTCAAGGCCGGCTGTGGAAATCTGTTCAGAAACATCAGCAGCAGGAATGAGTTTTTCCGCCTGGGAAATGCAGTAATTGGGCAGAAAAATGACACTGAGTTTTCCCTTAACCAGAGGATCCTTATTAATGGTTTCAGATACGGAGGTAATGAGCTTGATGATCAGTTTTGCCTGGAAATAGGCTGGAGCAGCCTTGCCAGCAAAGAAAAAACTTCGGCCGATGCCGGAGTCATCATTATTTTCCCTGATTTTATTATAAAGGTATATCACATGAAGGACGTTGAGAAGCTGGCGTTTGTATTCATGCATGCGCTTGGCATGGATATCAAAAAGGGTATTCGGGTTGACGCCCTTTCCGGTTTTTCTCAAGGTATACCGTGCCAGCCTTTTTTTATTTTCAAATTTCACCTTCTGCCATTTTGACTGGAATAAAGGGTCCTCTGCATAGGGTATAAGATTTTTCAAAAGAGAAAGGTCCACTATCCAGTCCGGGCCGATAACAGAGGTAATGAGGCTTGAAAGTCCCTGGTTTGCCTGATGCAGCCATCGCCTCGGCGTAATCCCGTTGGTAATGTTTCTGATTTTGCCGGGATAAACCCGGTTAAACTCTTTGAACAGGCTCGTTTTCAAAATATGAGAATGCAGGGCAGCCACACCATTGACCGAATGGCTACCGATAATGGCCAGATGGGCCATCCGTATTTTTTTCTCATGGCCTTCCTGAATAATGGACAGTCTTCCACACAGATCAGTTTCGTTCGGATAGATTTTGTTCAAATCATCCAGAAAACACCGGTTGATTTCATAGATGATTTCCATATGTCTCGGCAAAAGCCTGCTCAACAATGATACTGTCCATGTTTCAAGTGCTTCAGGCAAGACGGTATGATTGGTATAGGCAAAAGTTTTTCCGCAGACTGACCAGGCTTCATACCAGGAAAGGCCATAGTCATCCATTAAAAGGCGCATGAGTTCCGGTATGGCAATGGTCGGATGGGTGTCATTCAACTGGATGGCCGCCCAGTCGGAAAAGGCATCGAAAGACTGGTATTCCTTTCTGTACTGAAAAATAATGTCCTGGAGCGTTGCAGACACAAAAAAATACTGCTGTTTAAGCCTTAATTCTTTTCCCTTCTCACTCTCATCGCTGGGATAAAGAACCTTGGAAATGGACTCGCTCAATACCTTGTCCTCCGCTGCCCGGCAATAATCGCCCCTGTTGAAGAAGTCCAGGTCAAACTCCCGGCTGGATGTGGCTGTCCAAAGGCGCATATTGGTTACAAATTCATCGCCGACGCCCGGTATC
Organism: Desulfobacula sp.; assembly: GCA_020048635.1. Classification (GTDB taxonomy): domain Bacteria; phylum Desulfobacterota; class Desulfobacteria; order Desulfobacterales; family Desulfobacteraceae; genus Desulfobacula. The sequence continues at coordinate 4,494 of JAIFMF010000203.1, forward strand.
ATCATGTCACAGGCCAAGGCCATGACATCCTGGGTATCTACAAGATGAAACCTCTGATTTCCCAGAATATCCATGTAAGCCTCGGAACGGCCGTAAAATCCGACTTTATAAATATTTTCAAACCGCATGATTTCCCAGGGATTGCCCCTGCGCATCCAGTTATCACTTTTTTCCTGCTGATACCCGTCCTTCAATACCTGATAAAAAATACCAAAATCATAGCGGATTCCATATCCATATCCCGGAAGTCTCAACCGTGCAATGGAATCCATATAGCAGGAGGCAAGACGTCCAAGCCCGCCGTTCCCAAGTCCTGCATCCCATTCTTCTTCTTCAATGGAATCAAGATCGAATCCTATATCCGACAGAACCTTACGGGTGACTTCCTCCATACCCAGCGAAACAATATAATTTTTCAGGAATCGCCCTGGTAAAAATTCAAGAGAAAGATAAAAAATCCGCTTGGACAAGTTGTCCCGGCATGCTTTCTGAGTTTTGATCCAGTGGTTGATCAACCGGTTTTTAAGGCTGAAGGCAAGCCCCATATAACAGGTATAGCTATTCATTTCAGCAGGATCAAGCCCAAGATTGAATTGAATATTATAAAAAATCTCCTGTTTCAGCCTGTCGATTTCAGAACCTGAACATTCATTTTCTTCACCAGGAACATGGTGTTGCTCCAACATAAAACCCTCCAGAAGTATAGATTATGCCTTGCCTGCCGAACCCAGAACATAATTGATTTTGTGTATATAAAGCTTTTTAAGTGACTCTCTTGCCGGTCCCAGATATTTTCTGGGGTCAAATTCCCCTGGAGATTCAAAAAACACTTTGCGGATGGCGGCTGTCATAGCAAGTCTGCCGTCGGAGTCAATATTGATTTTACTCACGGATAGAGCAGCCGCCTCTCTTAATTGTTCTTCAGGAATGCCAACGGCATTTTCAAGTTTCCCTCCATATTGGTTAATGGCATTCACCTCTTCCGCCGGAACGGAAGAAGACCCGTGCAGGACAATAGGAAATCCTTTCAGGCGCTTTTCAACTTCATTCAGAATATCAAACCGTAAAGGGGGAGGCACCAGTATCCCTTTTTCATTTCTTTTGCACTGCTTTGGGGTAAATTTATTGGCTCCGTGGGAGGTACCGATGGATATGGCAAGGGAATCCACCTTTGTCCGCTTTACAAAGTCCTCCACTTCGGCTGGATTTGTATAACTCGATTTTTCAGAGCTGACCTCATCTTCAACCCCTGCCAGAACGCCAAGTTCCCCCTCAACGGTTACATCATGCTGATGGGCAAATTCAACTACCCTGGCTGTCAGTTCGATATTGTTTTCATAAGGATGATGGGACCCGTCAATCATGACCGAAGAAAATCCCATTTCAATACAGTTTTTGCACAGGTCAAAGGTATCGCCGTGATCAAGATGAAGCGCTATGGGAATTTCACACCCAAGCTCCTTGGCATAAGCCACAGCGCCCTGGGCCATATATCGCAAAAGGGTTTGATTTGCATATTTTCTTGCGCCTGAAGAAACCTGCAGAATCACAGGTGATTTTGTTTCAACACAGGCCTGAATAATGGCTTGAAGCTGTTCCATATTGTTGAAATTATATGCAGGGACAGCGTAGCCGCCTGTTGCTGCCTTTTTAAGCATGTCGCGAGTATTGACAAGCCCAATGTCCTTATAGCTGATCATAATTTTCCCCTTTACTGATGGTTATAGAGTCACTATAGAATTTTCACAATTTCCAATTGAATTCCCCTTGATACTAGAAATGACTCTTGACTTTACATCATCTAATGATGCAAAACAATTAATTTTTACGAAAGATCTTTGAAAGGAAAAAAACATGGAAGAAAAAAAAGAGCTGCTTTTAAAAAACATCCCCTTTTCCACTCCTGTGGATATTGTTGGACTTGTGGACTATGAAGAAGGCCGGGTAGTGAGCCGGACCCTCTGTGCCAAACCCCATGTCAATATCACTCTTTTTGCCTTTGACAAGGGTGAAGAAATCAGTGCCCACACTTCTCCGGGAGATGCCATGGTCCTGGTTCTGGATGGTGAAGCACTGATCAATATTAATGGAGAAAAAATCAAGGCAGTAAAGGGACAGACCGTTGTCATGCCTGCCAATGTTCCCCATTCGGTCACTGCTTCCACCCGGTTTAAAATGCTTCTGACTGTTATCAAACAACCTGTCGGCATCAAAGGTTTGTAGCTGGAACGAAGATGGAGAATCGCTGCTTTTCCTTTTTATTGGATTTTCGATAAAAACCAGGGCATCCCGCTGCCCTGGTTTTTGATGCTGCATCAAAAGATTGCTTTCCCACTGAAAGACTTGAAACGGCAAACAGAATAAGCCCTGTTCCATTTCCCCAGGGCATAAAATTGCTTTCGCTACCTGCCATCAACAAACCTGCCACCCAGAAGAATCCTTTAACGCCAATCATTATTTTTTCATATCTGTTCATTTGAGTCTGTTGCATGATATTTCCCTTTCTTTTTGTATTATTTCATCACTTGTTGAAAAAACTAAACACACAAGTTAAAAAAAACTACCTGTATTCCCGGCAGCTCCAGATCACCTTACCGATAATTCTTACCTTGTCCGCCTCTTCCCTTTCAAGAAAAATCGGGCTATAATCCTTGTTATCACTGCAAAGCACCAGCTTATTGGGGTGTTTTTCCAGTCTTTTGATCAGGATCGTATCTTCCACACCCACTGCATAGATGGCTCCGGCAATAATATTTTTCTGGGACTGATCAATCAATACCGTATCCCCTTCTCTAATGACCGGTTCCATGCTCTGCCCAAAAACCTCCATAGCCACCATGTGATCCGCCGATCCCTTACGGGCAAGCCAGTTAGCCTGGAAAGACAGATAATCGGTGACGCTGTCTTCACACTCAAAAGATCCGGTCCCGGCTGATAATCTTGCCGCAACTTTTGGAATGTTCCTGAAGGCCGGATCCTGATCTGAAGTTGAATGAACAAAAATATTGCCGACCCCGGTTTCAATCCATTTGGGATTAAGCCCATATTTCCGGTAAAGCTTTACAATCCATTTGTCCGGAATTTTATTGTTGTTCCGTGCATGGGTGATTCCAGATCGGTTGATATCAAGCTCTTTTGCAAGCTCTGACGGGGAATCGACACCTGTCGCCTCAAGAACCCGCTTTAAAAACTCGTCTATTTTGTTCAAATCCGTTTTATCCTTTTCATTAATTTTGGTTTAGTTCTGGTTTTATCTTTTTCACATCAGTTGAAAAAAAGCAACAAAATTTTTTATTTTTTTTGATTTACTCAAACAATATTTGTTTGACTGAAATATAAAATTTGGATACTAATCATTAGAATTGCAAATAAGGAGTCCTATATCAAAAATGGAAACCACGCTGGTCGGAGAAAAATTCTTGCAATGATCCAATTTTCAAAAATAGGCCGGTACATGATCATTGCAGGAATTTGCCTGCTCCTGTGGTTCAGCCCTGGAATCGCTGATGAGAAAAAAGTCTCAGCCATTCCTGAACGGGTGGTGCTGAATATCACTGAAACCCCTTTCAGCAGCCAGGCTGTTACCTGGCGGACCCGAATTTCAAGTGCTTCTCCCAGGGCTGAAATCCTACCAGTACTGGATCTTTTGAACCCGGAAAAAAAGCCAAAAATTTTTCCGGCCCTTTCCTCCACGGTGGTAGTGGACGATAAAGACAAAATCTTCCAGCATTCCATTATTTTCAATGAATTATTGCCCGATATGATCTATGCTTACCGTGTGGGCGACGATCAGTCGTGGAGCGAATGGAATCAGTTCAGAACCGCTTCTGAAAAACCTGCACCCTTCACCTTTCTTTATTTTGGGGATATCCAGAAAGATATTTTTTCCATGTGTTCCCAGGTCTTCCGGGCCGCCTTTCAAAAGGAGCCTGATGCAAGGTTCTGGCTCTTTACCGGCGATATGGTGGACAATGGACTAGATGATCGGGAATGGGATGAATTTTTTTCCGCTTTAAGCTTTATACCCCGAACCATCCCCCTGGTTCTGGTCCCAGGCAACCACGAATATCCGGGCTGGCAGACGATTGTCCCGGGTGCACCCCGAACCATATCTCATCTGTGGCGGCCCCAGTTCACCTTTCCTGAAAATGGTCCCAAGGGCCTTGAGGAGATTGTGTACAGCTTTAATTATCAGGGCGTGTGTTTTATCATCCTGAACGGGGTAGAAAATTTACCGGAGCAGGTGGCATGGCTGGAGAATGTGCTGTCGAAAAATCAGCAGCCATGGACTGTTGTCGCCATGCACCATCCCATATATTCTGTGATTGATAGAAGAAATTCCACGGAATTGCAGGATGTTTTCGTTCCTCTCTTTGACCGATTTTCCGTGGATCTTGTGTTGCAGGGGCATCATCACAGTTATGCCCGGACAAAAAAGCTGAAAAACAATTCTCCGGTGTCTGACAAAGAAAAAGGAACCGTATACGTCATCACCAACAGCGGCCCCAAATACTACCCTGCCAGCAACCGGTATGACCATCTCATGGACAAAACCATGACCCATGGTGTCTGGTTTCAATCCATCCGGATTGAGAATAACACCTTGCAGTATACAGCCTACAATATGATCAAAGAGGTCGTTGATACAGTTGTGATAAAAAACAAATAAAGAAAACGCCATGCAAAGAAACCTGTCCAAATCCCGTACGATGAACGCCGCGTTGATGCGGATAGTTACCGTGATCTGCTTGGTTGGCGCCCTCGGCATCAGTCTGGCCTTCGGTTACTATTCAAGAAGCATGATTCTGAAAAATGCCAATGAACGGCTGCTTTCAGCTGTTGAGTTCGCCCACGAACTGCATGGAGCCGACTTTCACGATCGAATCACCGGGGAGGACTCCCTCTCCCGGGAGCAGTTTGAACGCATCCTCGACCGCCACGATGCCCTCTGCCGAAGGCTTGACCTGCAGTATATCTGGAGCGTACTGGTGCTGGGGGATCGGATCATCTTCACCACCGCCACCCGTTCGAACGTGAACGATCCTGCCTCCGCCCACGCGCTGTTCTTTGAGACACACCGAGACCCGCTTTCATTTAATGCCGCCATGGGCACACCGGACGTTCCGGTGTATTCTTCATTTCACAATGAGTGGGGAGCGGGGCGCCAGGTGCTGGTTCCCCGTCTGGATTCCCAAAACCGGCGTTACATCACCGGCGCAAGCATTCAGCTTGACGAATTGAACAACCTGGTTATGAATGCGGTATGGCTGGCCCTCATTGCCGGCGCAGCGCTATTTGTTCTTGTCTGGCCATTAGCGGGCCGCCTGACCCGGCGTATTACAGGGGTGTTTTCCCTCATTAATACCGCGGCCATCCAGATGGCGCAGGGCGACCTGGATGTCGCGCTGCCGGTATCCGGGATTGCCGAAGCCCGCCAGGTATGCGACACCCTCGACAGTATGCGCCAAGAACTCAAAAGGCGCATGGAAGAACTGCACAAGGAGCGGGAACGTCTGGGCAGCATCCTTGAGGGGACCCATGTAGGCACCTGGGAGTGGAATGTTCAGACCGGAGAAACCATATTTAACGAGCGATGGGCAGAAATCATCGGGTATTCCCTTGAGGAGATTTCCCCCGTCTCCATCGATACCTGGATGAAGTTCGTGCATCCCGATGATTTAAAAGCCAGTGGGGAACTGCTCCAGAGGTATTTCTCCGGTGAACTGCACTATTACGAATGTGAAGCGAGAATGCGTCATAAAAACGGAGAATGGCTATGGGTGCTTGACAGAGGCAAGGTTGCGGTATGGACTGAGGATGGAAAACCCCTGCATATGATGGGGACACATCAGGACATCACCGAGCGCAAGCAGGCAGAGAATAAGTTGAGGGTGGCCCATGAAAAAATGCTGACCATTCTGGACAGTATTGATTCAACTGTTTATGTGGCAGACATGGATACATATGAAATCCTGTTCATGAATAAAAAAATGATAACCGATTTCGGCGGGAATAAAATCGGTGATATCTGTTACAGTTCCTTCAGGAAAAATTCAAAACCCTGCGAATGCTGCACAAATAATCAACTTGTTGACAAAGAGGAGAACTCTGCGGGTGTCTGTATCTGGCATGATAAGAACCCTGTTACCGGCAGGTATTATATCAATTACGACCGGGCCATTGAATGGACTGACGGCCGCCTGGTCCGGATGCAGATCGCCACGGATATTACCGATCTGAAAAAAATGGAGGCCCAGCTCCTCCAGGCTCAGAAGATGGAGTCCGTAGGCCGATTGGCCGGGGGAGTGGCCCATGATTTCAACAACATGCTGGGGGTGATTCTGGGACATGTGGAATTTGCCCTGGAAAAGGCTGAACAGGATCATGATCTGCATGCTAACCTGAAAGAGATTCAAACAGCAGCAAAACGGTCGGCTAATATCACAAAACAGTTGCTGGCTTTTGCCAGAAAGCAGACCATTTCTCCCAGACAGCTTGATTTGAACGATACTGTGGAAAGTATGCTCAACATGCTTCGCCGGCTCATTGGAGAAGACATCGACCTGGTCTGGCAGCCGTCTACCCATCTGTGGCCTGTAAAAATGGACCCGACCCAGATCGACCAGATCCTTGCCAACCTGTGTGTTAATGCACGGGATGCCATTGCCGGTGTTGGCAAACTTACCATTGAAACGGGAAGAAAAACATTTGATGAGGAATACTGCAGCGAACACTCGGGATTTATCCCTGGCGATTATGTGCTGTTGACGGTCAGTGACAACGGCTGCGGCATGAATAAAAAAACCCTGGAAAACCTGTTCGAACCGTTTTTCACTACCAAGGAGGTGGGCAAAGGCACCGGCCTGGGTCTTGCGACAATCTATGGCATTGTCAAACAAAACAATGGATTCATCAATGTTTACAGCGAACCTGGCCAGGGTTCCACCTTCAGAATCTATCTACCCCGGTTAGTGGCTGAAGATGCCGCCGCCAAGAGTGTACCTGATAAAAAAATGATCGCCGGTGGAACTGAAACCATCCTGATAGTGGAGGATGAACCGGCTATTCTAAAACTAACCCGGATGATGCTCAAACGAAATGGATATTCGGTTTTATCCGCGACCACGCCTGCTGAAGCCATTGAGATGGTCGAAAATTATACAAATAAAATTCATCTCCTCATGACGGATGTGGTCATGCCCGGGATGAACGGTCGGGATTTGGCAAGGCATTTGATAACGCTTTATCCGGATATCAAACTGTTGTTCATGTCTGGCTACACGGCAAATGTCATTGCCCATCAAGGTGTTTTGGATGAAGGGGTGGCCTTTATCCAAAAACCATTTTCAATGGCGGATCTGGCTGAAAAACTGCGGGGGGTTCTGGATGAAGTCAAAAGCTCCACTCGTGGATTTTAATATCCTTGCAGCATTTATCTTCTATCCCATCCTGGCGCTTTCAAACGCAAGGGTCTGCCTCGACTTTGAATTAACGGATCAGAACATTGAGGCTGCATTTACCATGACCTGGGATGCCATCAGGTTTTAAAAATGGCAGATTCAAAGGCGATGTGGACACTCCTACCATTACGGCCACGCTGGCCCGGCATTGTTCCGGATTCAGGGAGATTGGACAAACATTATGAAAACCAGACGGGATTTTTTAAAGCAAAGTTCCATGGTCATGGGCGGGCTTGCCCTGCCGATCATTCCTTCATGTGTTGCTGGCAGTAGGATCAAGGCAGCCGGACCCATGAAGACGCAGCATATCCAAAAACCGCTCGTTCTCTGGTTCAGCCAGACCGGCTACACCAAAAGGAACGGCATGCTTCTGCAAAAAACCTTTGAACGTCTTGGGCTGAATGCAACAGGCGCCGATATCAGGGATTTCGACCGGGGCGGGATCAATAAATTTGATCTGATCGTCCTGGGGTCTCCGGTTTTTTATTATGATGCACCCCAATATGTCAAAGACTGGATTCAGACTTTGCCCGATTTGAGGGGCGTTCCTGTTGCAGCCTATGTCACCTTTGGCGGTCCTGAAGGCAATCAGCACAATGCAGCCTGCTCCATACTGGAAGGCCTGGTTGAAAAACAGGGGGTGCCCATCGGCATAGATACCTTCATGAACATGAGTTCTTTTCCCCTTGCCTGGTCAAAAGACAAAGTTCATGAGAAAACATGGATGAGCCGGCATCTTCCCAATAAAGACACTTACAGGGAAGTACGGGAGTTTGCAGGATATCTGGTCGATCAGGTAAAAAAGGGTCAATCTTCAGAGTTCTCAAAAAAAATCACCTTAAGGGAATGTTCAACCTGGCTGGCCCCTGTCTTCTGGACCAAACTGTTTGTGAAAAATCACTCTATTGATAAGAAGAGCTGCATCAGATGCGGGACCTGCGTTGAAAAATGCCCGGTGGACGCCATTGATTTATCCGGTTACAAGGTGAACACGGATGCCTGTGTTCTCTGCTTTGGATGTATCAACAATTGTCCTGCCGGTGCGGTCCACATGGAATATGATGGAGAAAAAGTCATTGGATATCATGATTTCATGAAGCTGAAAGAATTGAAAATCATTGAGCCTGATGAAGGGCTTGAAAAGAAGAAGTAAATTATATGGCACAACAGGTCTGGGAAAGCAGCGAAATCAAAGATCAGATTCTGTCTTGTCCATCAGCGCAAAAGAGGTTAATATGCCAATTTGAAAATGAATGTTGCTGATTTTACGCTTGGACAAGAGGAGTGCACCGTGAAAAAGATCATCATATTGTTTATTATCCTGGCTTTGACCGGCATCGGTTTTTCTGTTGCTCCGGCAGAAGAAGGCTCCATCGTCTCCACCCGGTTTTCTTTGCGGGACACCCCAAAATACAAAGAAGGGTTCACCCATTTTGATTATGTGAATCCGGATGCGCCCAAGGGCGGGTCCATCACGCTTTCCAGCACCGGCACCTTTGACAGTTTCAACCGCTATTCCCAGCGGGGGGATGTCGCCGAAGGATCAGATGATCTCTATGACACCCTGATGAAGGGATCGGATGATGAAATTGATGTGCTCTATCCCTTGATAGCCGAAAAATTAGAATATGCCAAGGATCATACCTGGATCATTTTTTATATCGATAAAAGAGCTGTCTTCCAGGACAAAAAACCCATCACGGCAGACGATGTGGTCTTCACCTTCCATACCTTCATGGAAAAAGGGGTTCCCCATTTTAAAAGCTATTATAAGGATGTGGCAAAGGTAGAGGCCCTGGATTCCCAAAGGGTAAAATTCACCTTAAAACTTCCCCGTATTGACCTTCTGCATTCCCTTGCCGGGCTCAATATCATCCCCAAACATTACTGGGAGAAAAAAGATTTTTCAGAGCCCGCCACCGAAGTCCCCCTGGGCAGTTCCGGATTTACCATTGATTCCTTTAAAATGGGCCAGTATGTGGTCATCAAACGTCTGAAAGATTACTGGGCAAAGGATCTCCCCGTGAACAAGGGCCGGCATAATTTTGATTTTATCCGATATGATTATTACAAGGACGAGGCAGTGACCCTGGAGGCCTTCAAGGCCGGTGAATTTGATTTCCGGTCGGAAAATGTGGCCACCCAGTGGGCCACCCTGTACACGGGTGACAATTTTGATAAAAAAATGGTCCTCAAAGAGGAAATCCCCCATGAAATTCCCCAGGCCATGCAGGCCCTGATTTATAACACCCAGCGGGAAGTGTTTAAAGATATCCGTGTCCGGGAAGCCCTGATCTATGCCATGGATTTTGAATGGATGAACCAGCATCTTTTTTACAACCAGTATACAAGGACGAGAAGCTATTTCCAGAATACGGAATATGAAGCCAAGGGACTGCCGTCTAAAGAAGAGATCGCCTGTCTGGACCCGGTAAAAGACAAGATCCCGCCGCGGGTGTATACCCATGAATACAAGCCCCCGGTCACGGACGGCAGCGGCAATATCAGGCCCCAGTTACGGGAGGCCCTTGCCCTTCTTAAAGAGGCTGGCTGGGAAATCAAAGATAAAAAGATGGTTCATAAAACATCAGGCAAACCCATGGAATTTGAAGTCCTTCTTTACAGCCCCACCATGGAGAGAATTACCATCCCGGTCCAGGACAATCTGAAAAAACTCGGCATTACCCTGAATATCCGGCGGGTAGACACCACCCAGTTCATCAACCGACTCAGGGAACGTGATTTTGATATGGTCTCAGGCGGGTATTCGGCCAATGCCTTTCCGTCTTCGAATCTGAAAGTGGCCTGGCATTCCGGGTATCTGGATTCCACTTACAATACCGCAGGTGTGACCGATCCTGCCATTGATTATCTGGTTGAAAAAATCGATCAACACCAGACCGATAAAGCAGCCCTTTTGAGTTATGGCCGGGCCCTGGACCGGGTTCTGCAATGGAATTTTTTCGTGGTGCCGGAATGGCATTTGAGTAAATTTCGTATCGCCTACTGGAACCGGTTTGAAAGACCGGCTGTCCGGCCCAAATATAGTGTCGGGTTTCCTGATACCTGGTGGATCGACAAGGATAAAGATGATAAACTGCCCAAACGCAATACTTCAAAATAAGGAAAGCCTGAAAAGACAATCATGACGGCATATATCCTCAGAAGACTGCTCCTGGTCATCCCGACGCTCTGGGCCATTGTCACCATTAATTTTTTTATTATCCAGGTGGCACCGGGCGGCCCTGTGGATCAATTTATCGCCAAACTCCAGGGGATTGACTCCGGTGTCATGGAGCAGGTATCCGGGGAAGGAAAAGCCGAGATCACAAAAACCGATATCAAGGAAAAAAGCACCTACCGGGGAGCCCAGGGCCTGGACCCGGAAGTGATTGCCGAGATTGAAAAGCGATTCGGGTTTGATAAGCCCATCCATGTCCGGTATTTTAAAATGCTCAAGGATTTTCTGCTGTTTGATTTCGGCAACAGCCTGTTTCGGGGCGGTTCGGTTATCGGGCTCATTGTGGAAAGGATCCCCGTGTCGGTTTCCCTGGGGCTCTGGAGTTCCATCATCATTTATCTGGTTTCCATCCCTCTGGGAATAAAAAAAGCCCTGAAACATTCATCACGGTTCGATATCTGGACCAGCACGGTCATCATTGTCTGCAATGCCATCCCGGTGTTTCTCTTTGCCATTCTTCTGATTATCCTCTTTGCCGGGGGCACTTATTTCAACTGGTTCCCTTTGCGGGGGCTCGTGTCTGTGAATTTTCACGAGCTTTCCCTGATCGGAAAAGTTCTGGATTATTTCCATCACATGGCTCTTCCCACCCTGGCTCTGGTCATCGGCGGGTTTGCCACATTGACATTTTTAACCAAGAATTCGTTTCTCGATGAAATCAGCAAGCAGTATGTGACCACGGCCCGGGCCAAGGGCCTGACGGAAAACCGCATCCTTTACGGCCATGTGTTCAGAAACGCCATGATCCTGGTCATTGCAAGTTTTCCATCGGCTTTTATCGGCCTTTTTTTTACTGGCTCCATGCTCATCGAAGTCATTTTTTCTCTTGACGGCATGGGGCTTCTGGGATTCCAGGCCACCCTGCAACGGGATTTTCCCCTGATGTTTTCAACCCTGTATATCTTCACCCTCATGGGCTTGATCCTGTCCATTATCAGCGATATCACCTATACCATTGTGGACCCGAGGATTGATTTTGAAAAAAATTCATGAGGAACAGTGGAACCGGTTCAAAGCCAACAAGAGGGCGTATTACAGCTTGTATCTGTTTTCCTTTCTGTTTTTGATATCCCTTTTTTCAGAGCTCATTGCCAATGAAAAGCCCCTGCTGATATATTTTGACGGGGGCTTTTACTGCCCGTTTATCAAGGAATATGCGGAAACCAGTTTTGGCGGCGAATTTGAAACCACGGCTGATTATGCCGACCCCTATGTGATCGAGCTCATCAATGCAAAAGGGTGGATCATCACTCCCATTATTCCGTTTTCCTACCACACCATCAATTACAACCTGGAAGGACCTGCGCCGGCGCCTCCATCCAGAGCCAACTGGCTCGGCACCGATGACCGGGGCCGGGATGTGGTGGCCCGCCTTCTTTACGGATTCAGGATTTCGGTTCTCTTTGGTCTTACCCTGACTCTTTTTTCATCTGCCATCGGGATCACAGCCGGTGCAGTCCAGGGCTATTACGGCGGCACCGTGGATATCCTGGGCCAGCGGTTCATCGAAATCTGGTCCAGCCTTCCCACACTGTTTTTGCTGATCATCCTGTCCTCGGTGGTACAGCCCAATTTCTGGTGGCTTTTAGGCATTACCCTTCTTTTTGGATGGATGTCTCTTGTTAGTGTGGTCAGAGCGGAATTCTTAAGAGGGCGGAATTTTGAATATGTGACGGCTGCAAAAGCCCTGGGGCTCAGCGATGGCCGGATCATTTTCCGCCATGTGCTGCCCAATGCCATGGTGGCCTCCATCACATTTATGCCCTTTATCCTGGGCGGCTCCATCACGACACTCACTTCCCTTGATTTCCTTGGGTTTGGTCTCCCGGTCGGTTCTCCGTCTCTTGGTGAACTCCTGGCCCAGGGCAAAGCCAATATGCAGGCGCCCTGGCTGGGGATTTCTTCTTTTGTCGTTCTTTCGGTCATGTTCAGCCTTCTGGTGTTTATCGGAGAAGGCGTAAGAGACGCCTTTGACCCGAGAAAGGTGTATTAAAATGAAGGATGCCCTGCTGACCATAGAAAATTTAAGCGTGTCCTTTCAGATGGGGAAAAGAACCACCAGGGCTGTTGAAAATGTGAGCCTCTTTCTTCAGAAAGGCGAAACCTTGGGGATTGTGGGTGAAAGCGGGTCCGGCAAAACCGTGACAGCCATGTCCATCCTGAGACTTTTGCCGGGCTCTGCGGTTTATCCGTCCGGTGCCATTTGTTTTAACGGTAAAAACTGCCTGACCATACCGGATGACGACATTCGGGAAATCCGGGGCAACCGGATCAGCGTTATTTTTCAGCAGCCCATGACCTCTTTGAACCCCCTTCACCGGATCGGAAAACAGGTCAAGGAAATCCTTTTCCTCCACCAGGACATCAGTCATGCTGAGGCCGATAAAAAAGCCCTTTCCTGGCTGGAACGGGTGGGTCTGAAAAATCCGGCCACAAAGCTGTCCTCTTTTCCCCACCAGCTTTCCGGCGGAGAACGCCAGCGGGTCATGATTGCCATGGCCCTCATCAACGAGCCTGACATCCTCATTGCCGACGAGCCCACCACTGCCCTTGACGTTACGGTCCAGGCCCAGATCCTGGATCTGATCCGGGATCTTCAAAAAGAACTGGGCATGGCCATTCTTTTTATCACCCATGATCTTGGCATCATCAAAAGAATTGCCGACCGGGTGGCGGTCATGAAGGATGGTCAAATCGTGGAAACCAATGTGCCTGATATCATCTTCAACAGCCCATCCCATCCATATACCAAACATCTCATCAACTCCGAGCCAAAAGGAAAACCAGACCCGGTGGATGACAGGGACGAAACCCTGATTGACGTGTCTCATCTGAAAGTCTTTTTCCCCATCCAGAAGGGAATCCTTCGACGGACCGTGGATTATGTCAGAGCTGTCAACGACATTTCCTTTACCCTGAAAAAAGGCCGCACCTTAGGGATCGTGGGTGAAAGCGGATCAGGCAAAACCACGGCCGGGTTTGCCATTTTAAAACTGAACAGATCCACAGGCAAAATCCTCCTGGGTAAAAACAGCCTCAACGACCTTGATAAAAACAAAATCCGTGAACTCAGAAAAAGAATGCAGATCATTTTTCAAGACCCGTTCGGTAGCCTCAACCCCAGAATGTCTGTGGCAGAGATCATCGGTGAAGGCCTGTCCATCCATAACCCCGGCATCACCCCAAAAGATGAGGAAGAAAAAATCATCGTGGTCATGGAAAAAGTCGGTCTTGACCCGGAAACCCGTGACCGCTACCCCAATGAATTTTCAGGGGGGCAGCACCAGAGGATTGCTATTGCAAGAGCCCTGATTCTGAAACCGGAATTCATGGTTCTGGATGAACCCACCTCATCCCTTGACCGATCTGTCCAGTTCCAGGTTCTGGAACTGCTCAAAAGCCTCCAGAAGGAATTTCACCTCACCTATATTTTCATCAGCCATGATCTCAAAGTGGTCAAATCCCTCTGCCACGACATCATCGTTATGAAAGACGGGGTCATTGTGGAATCCGGCCCTTCGGAAAAGATCTTCTCCCATCCTGAACAGGAATACACCCGACAGCTCATTGCCACAGCGTTTCACTAAGTTTGGGGTAAAGAATCGAAAAAAAACTTGTCAAACCCAAAGCGGGTGATGCCCGTAACCCAGTTCATAGATGAAATGCAAGCCTTTGTATTTTATTTTAATCGATTATCTGCAGGATATCCGATATTTTTTTACCGGCGGCACGTTCAATTTTATCATGTATGATTTTTGCAGCTACCAGCCTTTTTTTTATGGCCTTTTCAGCCGGCAGGTCACCTGTATGGGCCTGTAACTTCGCCTTGAACCGTTTTTCAAAATCAGTTTCTACAGTATTGTCCACGGTGAGCTTATCGGCAAAATAAACGATCTCTTTTTCATTCAGGGGCTGGTCGGGAAGGGTTGTGATATCCATATGGTCCTGAATGATGTCTGCAATGTTTCCAAAGCCCATGCCTCTGAGGATTTCAGATCCTATACCGGCATGGTTCCTGCCATTTCGAGCCATATCATGAAGCAGGGCCGCCTTGATCACCAGCTCGGAATTGATGGCCGGTGAAGTCATCTCCAGTGAGTTGCAGATTAAAGCGGCTGTTTCTGCCGTTTTCATGCAATGATCGACAATGGTGGCATCCAGGTTTCTGATCTGCTTCAGAAGGTAGAGACACTCCGGAGTTGTAGGAATATCAAGTGTTTGAAGTTTGTTAACAATTTTTTGATATTCTTCTGGTGTATCCGCATCCATATGAATACCTTCGTCGCAAACCACTACATTATATGAAGTGTCTTCAAACTGCTTCAGGCAGGCGCGCAGACCGCCATCCTGTTTCCAGCTCAGGATTTTGGGAATATACTCGCACGAGATAAGGGGAGGATGACCACGTTTCCCATCATAAAAGGGGTAGATGATTTTCCCTTTTCCGGTTTTGTAGGCTGTCAGAATTTCTCTGACTGTATGGGGTCTTACAATGGGCATGTCGGTCGGCAGTATGAAAAACGCATCACATTCCGGATGAAGTTGTCCAATCCCTGTCAGAACGCTGGAAAACATGCCTTCCATAAAGTTCGGGTTATGCAAGGGGATGGCACGATGCGCCCGGATTATGGCTTTCATCTCTTGGTACCGGTGTCCTGTGATCACCAGAATGTTTGTGATGCCGCATGTTTGAAAAAGAGAGAGGGTTGATGCAAGGATGGTTGTATCTCCAAGGGGAAGCAGCGGCTTGAACTCCTTCATACGGGATGAAAGTCCTGCTGCAAGAATGATGGCGGTTATTTTTACCTGTATGTTCATAACCCTTTTTCTCATTTTTGGACACAGGACACAATTAAAATTTGTCGAGGCTGATATTTTGTACAATCGGATAGTTTTTTGTTGACAGGCTAGGAGGGGAGCCATTAAATATGCTTATATTTTAATATTTTTTTAAAAAAAGACGAACCAAAGGGGAAGATCAATGCCTAAATCATCAAAAGAAACCAGAAAAACCGTTGCCAAGCAACCATCCGGCATAATGATAACAATCAATGGGTGCCGGCATAATTTTGAACCTGAGCGAGACATTACACCAACGATGACACTTTCCTATCTGTTAAGAGAGAAGTTGGGGTATACCGGACTTAAGGTTTCATGTGACGAAGGAGCTTGTGGCGCCTGCACTGTGATCATGGACGGTAAGGCCGTATTGTCCTGCATGATCCTGGCCATTGAGGCCCACGGTCATGAAATCCTCACCATAGAAGGACTTCCAAAGAATGATCCCGTAGTGGAAGCCTTTGCTGAGCAGTGTGAACCCGGCTACGGGACCGCACTTCAGTGCGGCATCTGCACCCCCGGCTTTGTGATGGGCACCAGGGCGCTCCTGAACGAGAATCCCATACCGACCATGGCTGAGATCAAGGAATCCCTTTCTGGGCATATCTGCCGTTGTGGATGCTATGCCGCCATTGCACAGGCTGTGGTTCACGCCTCGGAAAAAATTGCAAAAAAAGGAGAACCGTCATGAAGCAGCCTTATAAACCGCGTTCCAGCCGAAAATTTGTCGGAAGCTACCGGCCTAGAATTGATGCTTGGGAAAAGGCCGGCGGAAAAGTGGAATATGTCGATGATCTGACTATTGCAAGTCGCTTCCCCGGCTTGTTGTACGCCAAGGTCCTCCGCAGCCCCCATGCCCGGGCCAGGATAAAGAAGATGGACGTCAGCCGGGCGGAGAAAC
>JAIFMF010000107.1 GCA_020048635.1 Desulfobacula sp.
CTTGCGCCTTTCCTGAACAATGGACATTTTTCTGTTACCTTCAAAATTTTAAACCAAAAATTGACTCTCCCGGCTGCCGCCTTGGAAATCATCTCCTTCTGATCCTCAGAATATCAAAGCTCTCCCATTAATTCAAGGCAACAGTTTTTGAGATTCCGGGGTTTCTTTTTTTATTGGATTTCAGACGGGATATCCTGAAAATACCTGGAAAGAACCAACAAAGACCGATTCAGATTCTCAAGATCAAAAACCTCAAGGCTCACGACCCCCTTGAAGGTTTCAAGAACTTTTCTAATTTTCCTGATCTCGTCTTCAGACAAGGCATCAAGGGCTTTGTGATCTCTTTTTTTTACCCCTGAACAATCAACGCCGTGCAGATGAATAATGGGAATCCGAGATTTGTGGGAGTTAAAGGTTTGAAGAAGATCATGACCGTATCGGATCTGATGTCCGACATCCACACAGACCGAAAGGTGGAACTCATTGATAAGGGGCTCCACATACCTGAAAGGGTAGTCCAGGGTCTCAATGGAAATGATTCCGGGGTCATCAATACCGGACAATAATGCATTAAGTCCATTGCGGGTTGTATTTACCCAAGCCTCCATTTTCTTTTTATTCTCCATATCCTGCCGGATATCCTGAGGCATATCAAGATGAAGTGTATAGGTGGATGGATTTAAAGGGGCGAACCGGTCAATAATGCTTAAAAGCGTATCTGCAGCCACCTGTCTTTTTTGGGCTGACTCATCAGAAAGGCTCACATCCGTAGGCAGGTGAATGTTATAGGTCAGGTTCAGATCCCTGGACAAGGATAAAAGCGTTTTTACATCCTCTTTTGAAGGAAGGACATCCGGAGGGTCACTTTCAAAAACGAGAAGCTCTATTTCATCGAAGAAAGGACCCAGCTTTATAACATTGGGGATGATATGGTCCGGAACAATAAAAGAGGTTGTTCCAAGCCTGAAAAGCCTTGGTAATAGGATAAAATCCGTTGATTCTATACCGGACACCTTTTTTGATCCAGAACCTGTCGGATGGCTTTTTCAAGTGCCATAATTTCAAAAGGTTTTTTTAAATAATTCTTTGCAGATTTGATAATCGGGTCTTCAAAGTGATTTTTATCGTGGCCCGAAGAAATGATCACTCTGACATCCGGGTCTATTTTCAACATTTCCCTTAATAATTCCCTGCCCGGCATTTTGGGCATGATCATGTCCAGCAAGACAATATTCACAACGTCGACATTCTCTCTGAAAAGGGCAAGGCCCTCCTCACCGTCGCCTGCCAGAATGATCCGGTATCCAAAATCTTCCAGGGCGCTTTTCAAGGATTCCCTGACGGAGATATCATCATCCACGACCAGGACGGTTTCACTCCCGCCCTGAATATCGGTGGGGGGTTCTTCCAGACCGCAGGCATCAGCCGCCCTTGGCAGAAAAATGTGAAAAATGGTTCCCCTGCCGGGAATTGAATCAACCTCAATATGACCGTCATGCCGTTTGGTGACGATATCTTTTACCATGGCAAGGCCAAGCCCCTGGCCATTGTTTTCCGGGCCCGTCTTTGTGGTGAACAAAGGATCAAATGCTTTTTCAAGAACCTCTACGGGCATGCCGGACCCGGTATCCTCAAACAGGAATTCATAATACTCCCCATCAGAGAGATGTTTCAGTTCCGATCCTTTTCGTATTTCCGGTTTAGCACTCAACCGGATATAATCCCCTTTTTTCAATCCTTTTGCTTCAATGGCATGAACCGCATTGGTGGCAAGGTTCATGAAAACCTGATGCATTTCATTGATATCGGCGCAGACAAAAACCCGGCCTTTTTCAATATCCAGTTGTTTTTCGAGTAATTTATCCGTTGTTTTTTCGAGCAGAAAAAATACTTCCTCAGCAACACTATAAATATCAATATTTTCTTTCGGTGAAGCAGCCCTGCTGGAAAGATTCTGGAACTGCTTTACGGTTGCCGCTCCTCTTTTAACCGAGTTAATAATATTCTGGATATAGGTTTTCTGGGAAGGTGAAAAATTATCATTGGTCAGGCTCAAAATATTCAGATAGGCCATGATCCCGGAAAGGATATTGTTAAAATCATGGGCTACGCCCTGGGCCAGTGTTCCCAGAGAATCCATCCGCTGACGCTGTCTGAGCTGTTTTTCAACCAGAGAGAACTTTGCTTCAAGAGATTTGAGTTCTTTTTCCAGAGGGCTGATATGGCTAATCCTCTGCTCCAGTATGCTGATTTCATGCTCCAGTTCTTCGTAAGTCGATTTTACCATTTTTTTTCTTCCTGCAACCATAAATTTATATCAACGGTATCCTAAAAAATAAAAAGAATACAGCAGGAAATAAAAAGAGCTGACCATGAGCCAGCCATCATCAATCTGCATGCCTGCACGATTTTTTGCCTTTCCGGGTCTTTGAATTCACTACCGATAAACGGCTTTTCAACAAGAACGCCGTGATAAACATTCGGGCCTCCCAGTCTGACTTCAAGGGCTCCTGAAAATGCCGCCTCAGGGTATCCGGAATTGGGGCTTTTATGAAACGATCCTTCAGAAAAACCTATCCTCAAAGCCTTTCCCCCTGTTTTAAATGACAAAAGAAAAGCGCTCAGACTGATAATAAAGACGGAAACCCGGGCCGGGATAAAATTAGCCACATCATCCATCCTTGCGGAAGCCCTGCCGAAAAGAATATAGGATTCATTCCGATACCCCACCATGGAATCCAGGGTATTAACCATTTTATAGGCCAGGGCAAAGGGGACGCCGCCAATCATGGCAAAAAATAAGGGAGACAAAAACCCGTCCACAAAGTTTTCCGCAGTTGTTTCCACGGCTGCCCTGGCTACACCTGCCTCATCAAGGGCGTTTGTCTGTCTTCCCACGATCATGGAAACAGCCTGTCTTGCACCTTCCATGTCATGGTTCTTAAGAGCATGAAAGACCTTTAAGGCTGCTCTTTCAAGACTTTTTGATGAAAAACAGAAAAACAGCAGGATCACCTGGACACCATATCCAAGACCAGGATGAATAAGCATGGAAATCGTGATGACACAAAATGCCAGAGCCCAAGTGGAGAGTATCAGGAAACCGGCAAAAAAAAAGCCGGATACCAAGAGATTTTTAAACCATTTTCGGAACCGGTTTTCAAAAAAGGCAACAGCCTTTCCCATATAAACAACCGGGTGGGGCATTATTCCGGGATCGCCAAGGATAAAATCCAGGAGAAAGGCGCCAAGGAGCACCTGCCAATGAAGCTCAATCATTTTCCATCACCTGCCGGATCAGACTTGAAAGATGGTCATTGGTATCTCTCTTCTTTAAGGAAAATCTCACATATTGATCCGACAAACCATAAAAATTGGAACAATCCCGGATCAGTATCCTGTGCCGACCGATTTTTTCACAGAACTGCCCTGAAGTCAGCCCTTCTTTCAGGCGTGCCAGAATAAAACAGGTGGAGGAATCAAAAAGCTCGATTCCCTTCACCTCCTCTATGCTTTCCATAAATCTTTGCCTTTCCGCTTTGACATAGAGTCTTGTTTTCCTGAAAAAAGGTTCAATGGCTTCCGGATGATCAAAAATATGTTCAATCACAGCCTGGGCCAGGGCATTTAGGCTCCAGGGCTGATAATAGGACATGATTTTTTCAACAATTTTGGGTTCCCCGCTTAAAAACCCTGTACGAAGGCCGGGAATCCTGTAGATTTTCGACATGGAAGAAAGAACAATAAGATTCTCATACCCTGTTTCCGACACAAGAGATATATCTTCGGCATTTTCAACAAAAGGGAGATAGGATTCATCAATGACAAACAGCGTATTTTGATGTTTCTTCAGCAGATACTCAATCTTGTCCCTTAGCATCAGAACACCGGTGGGATTGTCGGGATTGCAGATAAACACCGTATCCACCCTTTCCGCCATCCGGGATATCTCGTCCACATCCTGTAAAAATGAATTTTCTGCCTTTGCAAGACAGTGCTCGACATCAATATGGTACATGCGGCAGGCATCCTGGTAATCCGAATAGGTCGGGCCTGCAATCAGAACTTTTTTTGAGCAGAGGGCAAAGGGAAGGGTATAGATAAACCATGTGGTGCCGTTGCCGGCAATAACCCGGTTTTCATCAATGCCATGGAATCGTGCAAACCCGTTTCTCATGGAAGCGGCGTCCGGCTCCGGAAGAGACCTTATTCTCATCACATTTTCACAGATGAAGGGTTCGATTGTCTCGGGCGGTCCCAGGGGATTCAGATTGCTGCTCATGTCAATGATCTCTTCAACGGCGCAGCCAAGTTTTTCGGCAAGCTTTTTCTTATTTCCGCCATGACCGGTAATCATGGATATTTTCCTTTTAACCGATCAATGCTCCGGCTGCCATGAACAACACGGCTTCCGTGATCTCGTTCATGGCCCCCAGCATATCTCCGGTAATACAATTCAGCTTCTTTTTATAAAACCCCAGTATAAAAAACAGGGTAACAACAAAAACAATATTCAAAACCAGGCCCTTATAACCCAAAAAGAAAGAGATGACCACAGGAATCACCATGAAAACAAAATCTTTCAGGCCAATGGGTTTTTCAAACAGGTCAAGCCCGGTCCCGGCTTCCTTCCTGCCGTATTCCAGAAATCTTATGCCGAAGATCATGGATGACCTTGAATAGGAAGGGATGATCAAAAACAAAAGTAGGGCCTGAAATGACGGCACACCTGTTTTTACTGAAAATATTCCGGCTGTTTTGACTGCAAGGATGGAAAATACAGCCACAAGCCCCATCATTCCTGTTCGGCTGTCCTTCATGATTTCAAGCATCCGTTCTTTGGGTCTGTGGCTGAACATTCCGTCTGCCGTGTCGCCCAAACCATCCAGATGAAATGCGCCGGTAATGACCACAAGAAAAAGAACATCCAGAACCGACACCACCGATGCCAGCCATAAATTTGAAACCAAGCGATCAAACAACAAAAGAATCCCTCCCACCATCAGTCCGACCAGGGGAAAGAACCGGATCATGCCAAGGGGGGAATAGGCTACACCCTTTCCTGCCGGAAGGATGGTAATAAAGAGAATGGCAGATCTGAAATCCGTGAAAAATTTTTTCATGACTCTTCTTTTATAGTCTGAAAAAAAATGCCCCGTTTTTCGCTTTTCCCGACTATTTTTTTTTCCTGAAGAAGGGTGTCGATGCAGGTGTCAATCATGTTTTTTTCAACCCCCAGGATCTTTAAAAGATCTTCTTTTGTGCAGGGTCTCCGGTGAATGGTTTCAATAATTACGCCCCTGATCTCTTCCCTCATTATTCCGGCTTTGACATCCTCTCCAACCCTTGCAATGATCTCAGTGTTGGGAAAGTCAAAAAGGGCTGAAATCCGTTCAAGATTCGATCTTGATGCAGGTTTGATATCAGACAGGGTTCCAGGCCTGTCAAGGGTATTGATCTGGAGTCTGTCCGGCTTGATTCTATGTATAGCCTCTTTAAGTTCCATAAGATCGGATGTCTCGTCATTAATTCCCGGAAGAATCATGACTTCCAGCCAGATTTTACCCTTGAATGCCTTTGCAAAAGCTTCAATTCCTTTTGCAATCTCCTCTGCATCAGCGCCCTTGTGAGGCCGATTGATTTTTAAAAAAGCTTTTTTTGATACCGCATCAAGGGAAGGAAGAACAAGGTCTGCTTTCAAAAGCGCCTGCCACACAGAAGGATTGAGAATCAGGGTTGAATTGGTCAGTACGGCTATTTTGATATAGGGTCTCTTTGATCTGACATGATCGATCACATCGCCCAGGCAGGAGTTCAATGTTGGCTCACCAGACCCTGAAAACGTGATATAATCCGGATCGGAATGATGTGTCAGAAAATGATCAAGCTCCTTTACTACATCATTGAACGGGACATACTCTTTTTGTTCAAGGGTAAGTTCCGTGGTTTTCCCGCACTCGCAATAAATGCAGTCCATGCTGCATGTTTTGTGGGTAACAAGATCAATCCCAAGGGATATCCCGAGCCGCCGTGAAGGAACCGGTCCAAAAATATAATGATATTGCATCTTAAATCTTTTCCGTATTCACCCTGATTTTTTCCCTGGCTTTATCTCTACATCAATCCCGGCAATGGTCATGACAACCCTGTCTGAGAGTTTAGCGATACGCTGATGGATAGTTCCTGCAAGATCTCGAAATTCCCTTGCAAGTCTGTTTTCAGGAACAATGCCTAACCCAACCTCGTTGGATACCAGAAAAACAGGACAGTTACAGTTCAAAAGGGCATTTTCAAATTTTTCAAGAAGCTCAAGAACCCCTGCAGCATCATATGAATGGCATAAAAGGGCGGATAGCCAGAGGGTCAGACAATCGATCAGGATCACACCGGCCTTGCCTGAGTATTCATTTATTTTTTCATGAATCAGGACCGATTCTTCAATGGTATGCCAGTCTTTTCCCCGTTCTTTTTGGTGTTTTTCCACCCTCTTTTCCATTTCCGGGTCCAAAGGAATGGCGGTAGCAATAAAATATTTATGATTTGCAGCGACCCGATTGGCCTGATCCAATGCAAATGAACTTTTTCCGCTTCTACAGCCACCGATCACAAATGTTATATTTTTTTTCAAAATCTTAAAACCATCCGCTGATGAAATGATCCGGGTTAAAATTTTTTTCAACTTATCTTATTCTTCAAGGTATTGGCAACTTAAAAATCAATTCTGGAATTAAGCTTTACTTTCGTTTATGATTGATGTACGCCTTTTAAGCAATAAATTCAATTTGCTTCAATTTATTATGGAAACTGTTCAAAGGAGGTGGAGATGATTAACAGGAATACGGTAAAGATTCTCAGCCTGAAGCCTGTTACCCGCACCATGTGCTATGAATTCTATACCAAAGTCAATACAGAGCTCACCTCATCTGCAGCAATCAGAGAATCAGTCTGCTGGTGGCAGGATGATTCGGAAAAACTCAATAGCCTCTGGTGGGTGCTGAACTATTATTCAGACCGGCTTGATCCGGACAGAAATTTAAGAGCTTTTGTTGAAAACCAACTTGACTCTCTTGCACAGAGGAAACAAGCTTCAGTTCAGGCATAAACAAAGCTTTCCAACCCTTCACCAGTTTACTCCATCAGTTTTCCGTATCGTTTCCGAACACCCCGGATATCAATCATTTTTGTATTATTCCATTTGCCATAGAAATCTATTGAAATGAATTCTTGCGAATGATAAAGGCATTTTCTATACTGGCATATGTTCAATTTTTTTGAAACCCGGATCATATCGGAGAACCCATGACCCAAAACGCTGAAAAGATTGCACTTGTCACAGGGGCAGGAAAAGGAATCGGCAGAGCCATTGCCATGGAGCTTGCCGGCCAGCAGATATTTGTCTACATCAATTATCTGTCTGACAGGATGTCTGCTATCCAGACCCTTGAAGATATAACTGCCTTCAACGGGCATGGGGCTCTGTTGCCGTTTGATATTACAAGTTCTGAAGATTCAAAAAAAGCGGCTCAGACCATCCTGAAAGACAAGGGAAAAATCGACATCCTTGTCAATAATGCAGGCATAAGGAATGATGGGCTTTTAGCCATGATGAAGGAAGACTCCTGGCAAACCGTCATCAATACCAACCTCACAAGTTTTTATAATGTGACAAAACCGGTGGTTAAAAATATGCTCAAAAACAGGTCCGGCAGGATTGTGACCATCACATCCGCCGCAGGGCAGATGGGAAACCCAGGCCAGGTAAATTATTCAGCCGCCAAGTCAGGGCTGATCGGTGCCACAAAAGCCCTGGCAAGAGAGGTGGGAAACAGGAATATTACGGTAAATGCAGTTTCACCCGGATTTATCGAGACACAGATGCTGGATGGAATGGATATGAGTCGGACTCTTGATGCCATACCAGCCAAAAGGCTTGGCAGACCGGAAGAGGTTGCACATGCGGTTATGTTTTTGTGTTCAGACAAAGCTGCCTATATAAATGGTCAGATCCTTGGGGTTAACGGTGGGCTGATATAAGGCGCAGGACTATACTGCCTTATCCAGAATTTTTCTCACGGCCCTGGCAAATTCGTTCAGAGAAAACGGTTTTTGTATGAACCCGTGACATCCCTGATTCAGAAATCCTTCAATTTTATCATCAACGGTATAGCCCGTGGATATCAGAATTTTTGCATCAGCTTTTATTTCCTTGATTTCAAGGAATGCCTGTTTTCCATCCATTTTCGGCATGATCAGATCAAGCACGATGAGCGAAATCTGATCTTTATAGGTTCTGAATATCTCGACAGCTTCCAATCCATTCCTTGCAATCAGCGGTTTATATCCAAGCTTTTCCAGAAAATTTCTTCCAACATTGACGATTTCTTCCTCGTCATCCACCAGGAGGATGGTTTCCGATCCCTTCTGCACCTGTTCAAAAGGCCGGGATTCTTCTTTTAAGTCTTTGATGTCAATAGTATTGGAAGCTGGCAAACAGATGTGAAAACTTGCACCTTTACCCTTTTCGCTCTCAACCAGGATAAAACCCTTATGATTTTTGACGACTCCAAATACTGTGGACAGGCCAAGCCCTCTGCCTTTTTTATCATCCACATCTTTTGTTGAAAAAAACGGGTCAAATATCTTTTTCTGGATTTCTAAATCCATGCCGATGCCTGTATCTTTTACCGTCACCTTGATATATCGCCCGGGTTGGACTTCAAAGGGATAATGATGGCCTTCATTAATAAAAATATTCTGTGTGGTGACAAAAATATCCCCAGGTCCGGGCATGGCCTGGGAGGCATTGATTAAAAGGTTTAAAAAGACCTGCTCAAGCTGAGTCTGGTCTCCATCCACAAGATGAATTCCCTTTTCAAAGTCCTGATGAATGGTAAGATTTTTGTGGATGGGTTTGAAAATCTCCAGGGTCATGGCAATTAGTTCATTGACGTTTAATACCGAAATCCGATATTTCCCCCCCCTGGCAAAACCGAGCAGACGACTTGTCAATTCTGCAGCGGTTTTTACAAGCCGGTGGATATGTTTGGAGTGAGCCGCCACTTTTTCAACAGCAGACAGATCAATCTGCATTAAAGACAGATGGCCTTGTATCCCCATCAGTATGTTATTAAAATCATGGGATATCCCTCCTGCTAAAACCCCGATGGCTTCCATTTTCTGGGCCTGCTGAAGCTGAAGCTGAAGCAGCTTTAGCTCGGAAATATCCGTAATGATGACGATGATGCCTTTTGAAGGGTCTTCCACATCCAAGCTTGAAGCCCTGATCATGCAGGTTAATATTGTACCGTCTTTTCTGCGAAGTTTGGTTTCCAGAAGGCTGCTGCCGAGCTTGTTCAAATGGGAATTAAGATCTATTTTGATCCTCTTATATTCTTTCTGATCCACAAAAAGAAATTGTACATTTTTCCCTTTTAAGGATTCAGATTCATATCCCAGCATGTTATGGAGAACATCATTGGTCCAGCCAAGAACTTTGTTTTTGACTATCGCCATACCTACCGGAGAAGAATCGAGGATGATTTTCATTTCTCCCTGGGTCAGATTCTGCTCATTCACATTAGAAATCTTATCATGAGATGTCAGGGCTCTGATATCGGCCTCAATAGCATTTTCCGGATAATTATTTTTCATATAATAATAAACTTGTTGCTGATTTCATAATTTGACTGCCTTCCGACTTCTTGATAAGTATAGCAGAGTTTTAAACTTAATATAGGAAAAGAAAAAAAAGAATGCCACAAAAAAAAGAAAATTTTTTAGTTCAATATGCACCAGCCGCCACAAGCGGTCTTCTGTTGACCCTTTCATTTCCAAAGGCCGGGCTCTCATATCTTGCCTTTTTTGCCCTGATCCCATGGCTGGTATCTCTTGGGCCTCTGACATTAAAACAATCTTTTTACAGTGGTTTTATCGCCGGTCTTTTTCATTTTATCACACTGATTTACTGGATCGTCCCAACCATCCATATTTACGGCGGGCTTCATCTCACCCTGGCCAGCTCCACCCTGATCCTCCTGTGTTTCTACCTTGCCCTTTATCCTGCAATCTTTGCTTTTCTCTTGAAAAAACTCAAGCCCAACCCTTTTTTTACACCTCTCCTGTCAGCCTGTCTCTGGATTGGTCTTGAATATATCAGAACATACGCATTCACGGGATTTTCATGGGGAAGCCTGGGTTACAGCCAGTATTCAAATCTTATGTTCATTCAGATTGCCGATCTATCAGGGGTTTACGGAGTATC
This sequence comes from Desulfobacula sp., assembly GCA_020048635.1. Taxonomy (GTDB): domain Bacteria; phylum Desulfobacterota; class Desulfobacteria; order Desulfobacterales; family Desulfobacteraceae; genus Desulfobacula. The sequence goes on from JAIFMF010000107.1 coordinate 10,262, forward strand.
CTTTCTCATTGTTCTGATCAATTATTTTTTTGCCGATCTTTTTATTATTTCAAGAAAAAAAAATGAAGAAAAACGATCCGTTATTGCCATGCTTTTTCCCGTGATTCTGGTTGCATCCACTCTTTTTTACGGTCATCAGAGACTTGCAGCGATTGACTCGCTGATGATTTCAGCTCAAAAACCCGTCATTGCTGTTGTCCAGGGCAATATTGAGCAGGACCTGAAATGGAGTGATGAATTCAAGAATAAAACCGTTGAAAAATATCTTCTGCTTTCAAAAGCAACGTTGAAGGATCAACCTGACTTGATCATCTGGCCGGAAACCGCCCTTCCGTTTTATTACGGCTATGAACGGGTATTGTCGGACCTTGTGGATCAGTGCATCCGGGAATCGAAAACCAATTATCTGATCGGCAGCCCAGCTTTTAAATCCGATGAAAAAGAAACCCTGTATTATAACCGGGCCTTCATGCTGAACCGGTTTTCCATTGTAACCGCCACCTATGATAAGAATCATCTGGTTCCTTTTGGAGAATATGTCCCCTTTGGAAAATACCTGACCTTTCTTGGAAAAATCACAGCCCAGGCCGGTAATTTTTCCACAGGGGATAAATCCTATGTTCCACTTGATTTCAAAGAACATAAAACAGGGGTTCTCATCTGCTTTGAAATCCTGTTCCCGAACATTGCTTCAGGATTTGTAAAAAACGGGGCCGATATCCTTACCACCATTACCAATGATGCCTGGTTCGGACAGACTTCTGCGCCCATGCAGCATTTTTCCATGGCTGTATTCAGGGCCGTGGAAAACCGGCGGTCTGTTGCAAGAGCTGCCAATACAGGGATTTCAGGATTTATTGATCCCAAAGGGCAAATTCTTGAAACAACCCCTCTGTTCACAGACAGGGCGATTACACGAGAAATTCCGGCTCTGACCCTCATTAGTTTTTACACCCGATACGGGGATATCTTTACTGTCGGCGCCATGGTTGCTTTCTGTCTGGCTTTCGTGGTAAAAGGCATAAGAAACCCGTTTAGGAGAAATGAAAAATGAGCGCAGAAATAAAACAGACCATTCAAGCCATTCATTCAAAAGTCATGAAGCTCAGGGAGTATCTTTGACCTCCCGGTTAAGCAGAACCGCCTCCGGGAACTTGAACACCTGATTTCAAAAGAAAATTTCTGGGCTGATGCAGAAAAAGCCACTGAATTTTTAAAAGAGAGAACAGTTATTTCAAACCTGGTGGACACCTTTGAGGCCATTAATAAAGATATTGAAGACGCAGAAGTCCTTTATGAGCTTTCCCTGGAAGAATCCGATAAGGACAGTGAATCGGAAGTGGCATCTCTTTTGGCTGATCTGGAAAAAAAATTAAAAAGATTCTCCATTGAAATCACCCTTGACGGTGAAGACGATGCAAGGGATGCTCTTGTTTCCATCAATGCCGGAGCTGGTGGAACAGATTCCCAGGACTGGGCTGAAATGCTGTTTCGGATGTATACAAGGTGGACCGATAAAAAAGGATATAAATATGAAATCCTTGATTATCAGCCGGGAGATGAGGCCGGAATCAAAGGAGTCACCCTTCGCGTATCCGGCATCAACTGTTTCGGGTTCATGAAGGTTGAATCAGGAGTCCACCGCCTGGTGCGGATTTCACCCTTTAATGCGAGCGGAAAACGTCAAACATCTTTTGCTTCAGTCTTTGTTTATCCTGAAATAAAAGATGAAATCATCATCGATATTGACGAGTCGGATCTCAGGATTGATGTCTTTCGTGCCAGCGGGGCAGGCGGCCAGCATGTCAACAAGACCAGTAGTGCGGTCCGGATCACCCATCTTCCCACTGGCGTCGTGGTCCAATGTCAGCAGGAATCCTCCCAGCACCGGAACCGGGAAATTGCTTTTAAGGTCTTAAAATCAAGGCTTTACCAGCTTGAAAAACAGAAACAGGACAAAAAAATGCAGAGCCTCCATGACGGCAAAGACGATGCTGCCTGGGGAAATCAGATCCGATCTTATGTGCTGCATCCTTACCGTCTCGTCAAAGACCATCGCACCAATTTTGAAGTGGGGGATATAGACAGGGTTCTCAACGGCGACCTGGACCCCTTTATCGAAGGGGTTCTGTTGTCGTGAAAATAGATCCCTTCCTCATTATTGAAAAATTTTATCAGCCCGGAACAAAGAGTTACGACATCCTTGTGGATCACAGCCGGATTGTGACGGAGAAAAGCCTTGACATTGCCGGGCGACTGCCGCATCTGAACCCGGATCTGGGATTTATTCAGACCGCAGCTATGCTGCACGATATCGGCATCTTTCTCACCCGGTCCGAATCCATCGGCTGCTTTGGCAAGGCGCCTTATGTCTGTCACGGGTATCTTGGCCGCGAGCTCCTGGATGAGCTCGGATTGCCGCCTGAATACGGGCTGGTCAGTGAACGGCATACCGGAGCCGGGATCACAAAGGAAAATATCCGCTTGAACAACCTTCCTTTGCCGGAAAGGGATATGGTTCCCATCAGCATTGAAGAAAAAATCATCTGTGCCGCAGACAAATACCATTCCAAAAATCCAAAATTTTCAGACAGAAACATTACCACGGCAGAGGTGATTGAAGAACTTCAAAAGATACACGGCGATCATGCCGAAAGATTTACCCTCTGGGCTGAAGCATTCCGATTGTGATAAGACTCATGAAAACGCATTGCCTGTGATTTTTGCCACATAATTTCTTGTTTCTGCAGGCATTTTGCTCCGACGGGAATCCAAATTCCCCATGCCCCAGTTGTAGGCAGCCAGGGCGTGCGGCACGCTTCCATCATAGCGATCCAGAAGTTTTTTCAGATACCGCGTTCCTGCCATGATGTTCTCAGTCGGATCCAGGGGATTCTTTACACCCAATTCCTTTGCTGTTTCCGGCATGAGCTGCATCAACCCCATGGCCCCTTTGGATGAAACCGCATCGGGATTAAAACTGCTTTCCGCTTCTATCACACCCCTGATGAGGTCGGAATCCACACCGTAGCGAGACGAAGCTTTTTGGATGATTCCGTCAATATTATGATTACCGAAACCATTCGTATCAGGTTCCACTGTTTTTTCAACAGTCCGGTCAGATGCCTGAGCCCTCGGCTGCTCAATTTCTGACGGAGCCTGTCGAATCCTTGACAATAGAGATTTTTTCTTTTCTCCACTGGGAAGGATCGCTTTGAGATCCTTCATCAAAGAGTCCTCAACCTTATCTTCCCCTTCAGCATCGGACATGATTCGCAGTAAGCTTTCATTCATCTGCAGCTTCATCCTCTGGCATAACTCCAGGGCTTTTTGGGCTTTTAAAGAGGATTCCGACTGATCCGGCAGAATTGCTGATGATTCCGCACTGCTTGAGATTTTCTTTAAAAGACAAAGAAAAGAGTCTGGTTCAACAGCACCCTTTATTACTGCGCCTTCTCTTCCCGTGAGTGTCCCTGAAACTGGACGAAATCCGGAATTGCCGATTGGATTATCAAAATGAATACCCATAAAAAATCGCTTTCCCACTTAAAATCATAAATTCACTTCATCATGATAATCCGTCATGGATAAAATAAGACGGTTATCCTCAGAACGAGAGACAGCAAGAAGCATACCATCCGGTAAAACGAAAAAAAGGGCTTTCAGTCTAATCTGAAAGCCCTTGAATTTTCTGGTAGGCACGAGCGGATTTGAACCGCTGACTTCTACCGTGTCGAGGTAGCACTCTACCAACTGAGTTACGCGCCTGAATCGTTATGTTCTATTAACAAAACACTTTGTTTGTGTCAAGAAAAAGTAAAATTTATTGTGGTGCCGGAGCCTTTGACCCCTCTGCTGCCGGTGCCTGTTGTTTTTCAATGAACCGAATAGTGACAAGAGTATCAGTGACGTCCGTGATTTCAAGACCAAATGAATCAAATGTTTTGAGCATGACGGCATTGGCAAAACGGGACGGATTCCCTTTATACTGGATTTGAACAAGAGAGCTGTTTGATCCAATTTCTTTTTGCAATGTGTTGATTATTTCCGGCATATCCTTGAATCGCTGCTTTAATGCGATAAATCGGGGAAGAAAATTGTCCCCGGAAAGTTTGAGATCAAAGGTTTGTTCTTTTCTTAAATTCCGGCTCCAGTATGAATTGATTTTTTCAATCAGGTCTTCGGCCGACACCCCTGCTGCCTTGACAAGGGCCTGGGTGTAGCCTTCCTCATCCGTATTGCTTTTGGCCACGGCCTGAACTTTTGAACTGATGATTTTTTCCCCAGTGTTGACATCATAGGCCTGAAGCAGGATTTCTGCATCAAAGGTTTTTTCTCCACCCATACGGTTGGTGGCCAAAGATGAGGCTGCATTTCCAAAAATAATCATGTCTGCCTTCATTTCTTTGCCAAGGGTTCGGGCAGAATTGATATCATCCACTGAGATAAAGGTGATGTTATAAAAGGAAGGGTCAGGGCGTTGCGGGCCATTTCCAACCAGCATGAATCTGTTTTGGATCATTTTCCCGGCAATGGTTTCTTCGGCCAAAGATTTATAGGAAGTGGAATCCTTACCCCACCAGTATCTGGGCAGGTCATCAGACGGTGTTTTCTCAGAAATGAAAAACATAATGAAAGGCTTATCTTTTCCGGCATCCAGTATTTTTGCATCGGTCAGCGTCTTTTGAAGCATCTCAAGATTGACCCTGGATTCCACAGCGACAAGAAAAGCGCTTTTATGTTCAATCTCACCAAGGGACCGGTAAGTGATAATAAAATCTGAAGGATGCGATAGAATTTCAGTGTACAAAAAATCCAGGTTAGAGGCCAGAACCTGGGGTGTCATCAACTCTGAAAAAGCATTTTGAACCGCCGCACTCAGGGCATCGGATACGGCTCCCTGCTTTGCCTGCTGGATATTATGATTGACGACCATTCTTTTTCCCGTGGTCACAGTCATGAAAATTCCGGAATCCTTGGCTGCAAATGCAAATCCGGTGAAGACCCAGAAACTGATGAACAAAGCCATAAGGCCTGCAATTCCTGTTTTTTTAAACATCCTTTTTTTAAACCTTTCTTTCAATGGAATACCCTGCGATCATGCACAAAAGCTCTTTGGATGGACCCTCTTCAAATCTGTCCAGGCATTGGATTGCTTTTTCAACATGATCCTGTGCATATTTACGGGTATACTCGATTCCCCCGTACTTAACCAATTTTTCCTTGAACAGCTCAAACGGCTCCGGACTGACCTCATTATCGGCAATAATGCTTTCCATCCAAGTCCTGTCTTTTGGAGATGCGTTGTCAAGACTGTGAATCAGGGGAAGGGTGAGTTTTCCTTCCCTGATATCTGCACCCGGAGTTTTCCCCAGTGCTTCTTTGGTGCTTGTGTAATCTAACAGATCGTCAGCCATCTGAAAGGCCATGCCGGTATGGAACCCATATTGTTTCAAGGCATCTTGTTTTTCCATGGATGCCTCTGCAAGGATGGCACCGCTTTGACAAGCGCCCTGGATAAGGACTGCGGTTTTTTTTTCGATGATATCCAGATATTCTCCTTCAGTAAGATCAAGTTTTCCTTTTTTTTCAAGCTGGTTGATTTCTCCCTGGGACATGTCCCTTGTAATGCCTGCAATAACGGAGATGATCTCCGGCTGCCGAGTCCTCGCGGCAATATCAAGAGACAGGGCCAGAAGAAAATCACCGGTCAGAACAACTTTCGGGGCCGACCAGTGGATATGGGCCGCTTTTTTCCCCCGTCTGGTGTCGGCCTTGTCCACCACATCGTCATGCAGAAGGGTAGCGGCATGAAGGTATTCAAAAATGGTTGAAAACTCTATCTCAAATCCGCCGGTATAATTGCAGAGCCTTGCGCTATGAATCATCAGAAGCGGTCTTAATCGCTTTCCGCCGCTGAAAAGAAGGTGGGAAGCAATCTCACGGACCAGTTCAAGGTTGGGATTTAAATGATTCAGAAGGGCCATTTCAATTTTTTCAAGGTCTTCCTTCGTCATTTCAATGATTCTATGTTTCAGATCCTTTTTCATTCAAGTTCTCCGGCAATATCATATTCAAACGCATCCGTTATTCTCACCTTAACAAAGGTCCCTGTTTCAAGCCCGTCTGAATAAATAAAGGTCACCCCGTCTACTTCCGGAGCCTGGAACATAGTTCTGCCGATATACACCCCAGGTTCTGGATTTTCTTCCACCAGAACGTCAAATACCTTTCCCACATGCTTCTCATTAATGGATTGTGAAATTTTGGCCTGGGCTGCCATGATCTTGTCATGACGAATTTCTGCGATTTCAGACGGGATATGATCCTTGAAAACATGGGATTTCAAATCTTCTGAATCAGAATAAATGAAAACACCCAGATGATCAAACCGGATATCCTTGATGAATTTCATCAGAATGTTAAAATCCTCTTCTGTTTCACCGGGAAACCCCACGATCAGGGTTGTTCTCAAGGCCGCATCCGGGTCAATCCATTTTATGGTTTCAAACAGGGTATAAAGATCCTCTGTGGTATAAGGCCGCCCCATTTTTTTTAATATACTGGAGGATGCGTGCTGGATGGGAACATCATAATAGGAAGCGATATTTTTGTGATTTTTTACCGTCTGAATTATAGGTTCCGTCAAGGTTTCGGGATGGGTATATAGGAAGCGTATCCAGGCATTTTTCTTGTCCAGTGCTTTCGCAAGGCTCGACAGCACCCGCTCAAACCCGCAACCGTCATCCAGGTCCCGTCCATAATCCGTTGTATTCTCAGCCGTCAGGATGATTTCCTTCACCCCTCTTGCCACAAGGCTTTCCGATTCCTTTACAATATCAGCGATAGGTCTTGATCGCTGGGTGCCCCGAAGTTTTGGAATAATACAATACGTGCATTTCCTGTTGCACCCTTCCGACACCTTGACATAGACAAAATGATCCGAGAGAAGTTCTCGTTCTTCTGAAATATCCTGAAACGCTCTCTTATTGGGATCAGGAAAAAGGGTTAAGGGGGTTACTTCCCTGTTTTCCACCACATCCACAATATGTTCACAGGCTGTCGTACCGAGAAACGCATCCACTTCCGGCAGGGTTACCGTAAGATCTGGATCATCCTTATACCTTTCAGCCAGGCATCCTGTTGCAATGAGCCGTTTACAGACCCCCGTTTTCTTATATTCCGCCATTTCCAGAATCACATCAACAGCCTCATCAGAGGCTGTTGATATAAATCCGCAGGTATTGACAATGATCACCTCAGCAGCAGCCGGGTCATAGGTCAGGCTGTGGCCTTTTGCCACGAGCCTTCCCAGCATGATCTCGCTGTCCACCTGGTTTCTTGAGCATCCCAGGGTTTCAAGAAAAATGATCATAGACTTTTGGCCATCAGGTCCCCCAGTTGCTTTGAGAATCCGGCCGGATTATCGAGCTTGCCGCCTTCGCTGATGACGGCAATATCATAGAGAAGCTCACTGTAATCCTTCAGGACTGGATTGGTGGTATCGGTTTCAAAGATGACTTTCATTTTTGCCAGAACCGGATGATTGACATTGACCTCCATCACCCGTTTCTGCTCCGGACTCTTCTGGCCTGAAGCCTTGAGGATTTTTTCCATATAGGCGCTCATGCCCCAGTCATCACCGGACAGGCAGGAGACAGAATCCGTAAGCCTTGCAGAGACCACTACATCCTTGACTTTGCCTTCCAGTTTGCCTTTCAGGAATGATAAAAGTGCAGAATATTCATTTTTCTTTGCATCGTCAACTTTATCAAGATCCAGATCCCCTTTTTCCGCACTCTTGAGTTTCTTTTCCTTGTATTCATGAAGGGACTGAGTCACCCATTCATCAATGGGGTCCACCATCAGAATAACCTCATAATCCTTTGCCTTCAGGGATTCAAGCAGGGGAGAATTGATGAGGGAAGTCAGGTTTTCACCGGTCAGATAATACATCTCTTTCTGACCTTCCTTCATATTGGCAATGTATTCATCCAGAGTGACATATTTGCCGTCGGATTTTGTGGTCTTGTATCTTAAGAGAGCGGCAAGCTTTTCCTTGTTTTCAAAATCCGTGGGGATGCCAGCTTTCAGGGCCTGGCCGAACTCAATATAGAATTCCTCATATTTTTCCTTTTCCATGCCTTCCAGGACGGAAAAAATCTGTTTCACCAGGTTTTTCTTGATATTCCTTACCAGGCGGTCTTCCTGGAGGATTTCGCGGCTCACGTTCAGGTTCAGGTCCGGGGCATCCACAATGCCCTGAACAAAGCCCAGATATTCGGGCAGCAGCTCCTTGCAGTCATCCATGATAAAAACACGCTTGCAATATAATTGCATGCCGTGCTTTCTTTCAGGTCGGAACATATCAAAGGGAGCCTTGGACGGGAGATACATCAGGACATCATATTCGGTCACGCCTTCAAACCGCTTGTGGATGATTTCCATGGGTTTGTCCCAGTTATGACTGATATGTTTGTAGAACTCTTCATACTCTTCGGGCGTAACCTCTTCCTTGGCCTTTGACCAGATGGCTTTCCGGGAATTCAGTGTTTCATCTTTTCGGATTTTCCTAAAGGTATCACCGATGGGTTTGCCATTTGAATCCTTGATGATTTCATTTTCTGGGATGGGTTCGCTGGCTTCCACATTCATGATAATGGGATAGCTCACAAAATCGGAATGTTTTTTGACGATATGCCGGATGGTGTATTCTTCGGTAAAATCCTGTTCCCCTTCTTCCGGATCTTTCAAGAAAAGGGTAATGGTGGTCCCCCGTTTTTCCTTTTCGATCTCCTGGACATCATAGGACCCTTTACCGTCGGATTCCCACCGGGTACCCATTTTTTCACCCTGAGCCCTTGTATCCAACATTACCTTGTCCGCCACAATAAAGGCCGAATAAAATCCAACGCCAAACTGTCCGATGAGTTCAGGTGTCAGAAGATTTTCTTTCTTTGAATTTTCAATGGCTTTCATAAAAGCGGCGGTTCCGGACTGGGCAATGGTTCCGATATTCTCATTGACTTCATCCAGAGTCATCCCGATTCCATTGTCGGATATCTGAAAGGTTTTTTTCTCAGGATCAAGGGAGATCCGGATATGGTAGTCATTGTCGTCGGAAAACAATTCCGGCTGGGTCTGCTCTTTGAATCTGGCCTTGTCAAGGGCATCCGAAGCATTTGAAATCAGCTCCCGGACAAAAATTTCTCTGTTGGAATACAATGAATTGATGATCAGGTGCAACAGCTGCTGCACCTCTGCTTTGAATTTGCGTGTCTTTTTTGTTCCCATTTTCACTCCTGTTTTCGAATTTTACCGGTTAATAATTTTTCTAAATAATTATGGCAAAATCAGAAATGTCAAGACATGTATCATGGAAAGGCTATGACCTTTTTCTTCAGGGCAGAAGCCGTCCATCTATGAAGATGAGCCCTGCAAAAATAAGGGCCATACCGGCAAAGGCATTCCATCCGGGAGTTTCGCCAAGAACCATCATGCCGAGGAAAATGGCACTCACAGGGATTAAAAAGGTCACTAGAAGGATATTGGTGGCCCCGGCCTTGGACAGCACATAAAAATAGATAATATAGGCCAGCGATGTGGAAACGGCGGCCAGCCCGAAAAGGGCGGCAAAGGTTACGGCTGTCGGATGAAGGCTCAGGGGCTGTTCAACAATGAAGGCAAGGGGAATCATGATGGTGGCGGAGCCTGTCAGCATGCCGGTGGCTACGACCACTGGATCGATATCCCTGAACCTTCGGCCGAAAATAGCAGCCAGAGAATAAAGAAGAGCAGCCCCCAGGACGGCTGCCTGACCGGCCGTCTTCATGCCGATACCGCTTAAGGAGTCTATCCCCATCAGAACGGCAACCCCGGCCCATCCGAGGAGGACCCCGGCCAGCCGGTTTTTTGTCAAAGGCTCGTCCTTTGTGAGAAAATGGGCCAGAATAACACTGAAAACCGGGGTGGTTGCATTCAGGATGGAGGCGAGGCTGGAATCGATATGGGTCTGTCCCCAGGTGATAAGGGAAAAGGGAATGACATTGTTCAGGGCCCCGAGAGCAAAAAGGGCTCCCCAGATATGGAAACTCCGCGGCAGTTTCCGGCCCGTGATGATGACAAATGCCATAAGAAGCATAGATGCCAGTCCCACCCGGCAGGCCACAACGCTTAACGGCGTCATGCTTGCTAATGCAATTTTAACAAAGAAAAAAGATGCCCCCCAGATAATGGAAAGAAACCCGATCAGACCCCATTCTTTGAACCCCATCACCTTATTCATTTGATATACTTTTCCCTTTTGGATTAAAAATTGTTGATGTGCAGCTTTTCCCTCAATATCGGGTACAATAAACCAGTGTAAAAAAATAAGCCACCCGAATCTTGCGATTCAAACCCTGTCGCCCCAGCAGAGAAGAAGGGATAAGGGTAAAAATTTTGCAGGAAAATCACCATATTGAATTTTCCGGCAATACCTGTTATGAAAAGGCTTTAAATTTTTAAAAGGAATGAACCTTGCCATGCATTATGAAGGTATGATGATAAGACCGCCCAGCGAGGCAGACAGTATTTTATTACAGGTCACCCTGGGATGTTCACATAATAAATGTACGTTTTGCAGCAC
>JAIFMF010000013.1 GCA_020048635.1 Desulfobacula sp.
TTCCCTCTGTCCGGGAAATGAGCGTACAAAAAAGGGTCAGCGTCACAACGGTTCTCCAGGCCTATGGCCTTCTCGAAAGCCAGGGCCTGATCGAGGCAAGACCCCAGTCCGGATATTATGTCCGATCCAGATTTTCCAGCTCGGTTCCTGTTCCCGATATTTCCTCCCCCCAATGTGATCCCACAAAGGTCAGCATTCAGGAATTGACCATGATGATCATGAAAGATCTGTTCAATCCCAATCTGGTTCCCCTGGGGGCGGCAACCCCAAATTCAGCTCTTCTACCCGCGGACAAACTGAACCGGATTTTAGCCTCCCTTGCCAGAAGGAAAAGCCTTGAAAGCATCAAATATGATATTCCACCCGGATACAAACCGCTGCGCATCCAGATCGCCCAGAAATTACTCAAGGCCGGCGCCACCATCAACCCAGATGAAATCATTACCACCACAGGCTGCATAGAAGCCATTGACCTTTGCCTGAGAGCTGTCTGCAAGTCAGGAGATACCGTCGCCATTGAGTCCCCCACCTATTTTGGAATTCTACAAAGTATGGAGTCCATGGGGCTGAAAGCCCTTGAGATACCGACTCACCCCAGCGAAGGGATCAACATTGATACCCTGATGTTTGCCCTTGAACAGACCCCGGTCAAAGCCTGTCTTGTGATTTCAAATTATAACAACCCCCTGGGAAGCTGCATTCCGGATGAAAAAAAACAGCACCTGGTCAGTCTGTTGGCCGGCCTTGAAATTCCGTTGATAGAGGTTGATATCAGTGGAGAGCTGCATTTTTCAGATGTCAGGCCATCGGTATGCAAGGCCTATGATAAAAAAGGCCTTGTGCTTTTATGTTCATCCTTTTCAAAAACCCTCTGCCCCGGTTACCGGGTGGGCTGGGTGGCGGCCGGACGGTATCAGCCCAAAATCGAATGGCTCAAATTTACCTCCAGTCTGGCTACGGCCACTCTGCCCCAGATGGCGGTGACCGAATACCTTCAGTCGGGCGGCTACGAATCCCACATGAGAAAGGTGAGGCGGGCCTATGCCTTCAATGTATCGAACATGTATGAGGCCGTTACCCGTCATTTCCCGAAAGGAACACGGGTATCCAGGCCGGACGGCGGATTTGTCCTCTGGATACAGATGCCTGAATCTGTGGATTCCCTCATTTTATATAAACTGGGCCTTCAGGCTGGCATCACCCTTTCACCGGGCTATCTTTTTTCAGCCACCCGGCGCTATAAAAACTATATCCGTCTGAATGCCTCCCGCTGGTCCGATGACATCAACAGGGGGGTAATACGGCTGGGTGAAATTGTTCATAAACTGGTTTGAGAGGCGATGATAATGTTACGATCAAAGGACATAAAGGCGGTAGAAACAGGCCCAAGGCAACTGACATTCGGTTTTGAGGCCAAGACACAGATAAAGACGGATGATCTTGTCATATCTTCCATCAAGGAGCAGATCAGCACCCATGGTCAGATTTTTCTGGACCATCTGATCTCCCATGTGAAAGAAAAACACGACCTGGCAGAACCCGATACCCTTCAGTCTGTTTTCTGGTCTGCGCAAGAATTGAAAATCCATTTCAGGATTGACGGCAAACCCGTCACACCTCATCAAGCCCGGAAGATCCTGCTTGATTCCCCGGATAAACCTGTGGAACTCGTTGAGAATAAAAAGGTAGATGCTACCATATTCCGGGATCTGGTAATGTTTTTTCAGCAACTGATGAATATTAAAAATAATAATTTTCAAGACGACCAGTATGAATTTGCCTTATCCCTTCTGTGGAATTTAAAAACATGGGAATCAAACCTTGCCTCTTTCATGACCATGGCCCAAAAACCATTTTATCCCGGAAGACAGAAAATCAATGACCATCTTCAATTCTTGAAAACGCTTCTGGCCAGGCAGGACTGCTATTCCCTGATCTGCAAGTGTTACGAAAAAAGAGAACGTATTACTGAAATGGCCGGGGATATCGATATCCTGTCACGGTTTTATACACAACAGACAGGCTTCTGGGATTTATTGATCCAAAGCATGGTTGACTATCGTGAAACCCTTTCAGAACTCAAACAAAACCCGGAAGCTGCTTCAGGACTGGACAGACTGAACCAGATCCTTTCATCCCCATCCCCCTGGAATTTGATCCTCGAAGCGGAACAATTATTAAGAACGGTTCAGATCCATAATGATCGGATTGTAGAGGGAAAAATTCAAACCCGTCGCATGGAGGCCATCTCCCTCATTGATGCCCTGATAAAAAGATTAAACCGCTTACCGGCCTGCAATACTTCCGAACAGGACCAGCGCAGCAGATACTTATATCTGTTAAGAAATGCCGCAAAACAATTGCAGACAAAAACCACTATCGAAGAAATCGACCGGCTGGTCGACACAGCAGAAGATATGGTTGATCTATGACGACCTATATCCCTTTCCCATGAGTTTCTGTTTCAAACCGGTGAGGCGCAGGAAGGTTTTGTTATTGTTGAGGGCCAATTCCAGGGCTTTTGATGATCCCACAATAATGACCAGACGCTTGCCCCGGGTCATGGCCGTGTAAAGAAGATTTCGCTGAAGCAGGGGAAAATGGGCTGTTGTCAGGGCAATGACAACGGCTGAATACTCGCTGCCCTGGGATTTATGGACGGAGATGGCATAGGCCAGGGTCAGTTCGTCCAGCTCCAGGATGTCATATTCGACAATGCGGCCGTCATAGTCCACCAGGACTTTATTGTCGGATTTGATAACCTCCTGAACCAGGCCGATGTCTCCGTTAAACACATCTTTTTCATAATTATTTTTCAGATGCATGACCTTGTCGCCGGGCTTAAACAGAATCCCCCTGACCTCCATGCCGAGGTCGGACGGGTTCAGAACGCTCTGGAGCTGCTGGTTCAGGTTGATGGTCCCGGCTTCACCCCGGTGCATGGGGGTTAATACCTGAATTTCGTCAATGTGGGGAAAGGCTTTCTGAATTCTTTTTGAACACAGTTCAAGGATGGTTTCCACAACTTTGTCAGGCCTGTTTTTCTCAATAAAATAAAATTCCGAAAGTTCCCCTGCTGCCGCCTTTTGAAAATCCGGCATTTCGCCGTTCCTTATGCTGTGAGCATACATGATAATGGGGCTTTCTTCTGCCTGCCGAAATATCCGGGTCAGAAAAAAAACTTTTACCCTTTTTGACTCAATGATATCCGATAAAACATTTCCCGGCCCCACGGACGGAAGCTGGAAGGTATCGCCGACCAGAATCAGGCTTGCGGTTGCCGGCATGGCTTCAATGAGATGATACATGAGCTGAGTATCCACCATGGAGGCTTCGTCCACCACAAACACATCCAGCTCCAGAGGATTGGCATAATTTTTTTCAAAGGTCTGGTTCTCATGGTCAAATCCGAGGAGTTTATGCAGGGTAAATGCTTTTTGCCCCGTCACCTCGGAAAGACGTCTTGCCGCTCTTCCCGTGGGGGCACTCAATACTGTTTTTTGATCCTGAAGTCTGAAAATCTCACACAATGCCCGGATCAGGGTTGTTTTGCCGGTCCCGGGACCACCTGTGATGACCACAATTTTTTCATGCAGCACATTAGTGACCACATTCAATTGCTCTTCAGATAATTTTACGGCCAGTTTTGTGAGCACCTTTTCAAGGATTTCATCTTTACCCATGGAACAGGTCATGGCCTTCATGGACATGATCGCTTTCATCCTGGAGGCGATGCCGGACTCTGCCCGAAAAAGTCTTACAAGATAAACCCGTGTGTCTTCTCCACCCTTTTCTGTTTTAATTTCACCTTCATGGGTCAGGGCTTCCAAAGCAGATTCAAATTTTTCCGAATCTACGCCTGAAATCTTTGCAGATGCAGCAAAGAGTTCTTTTTTGAACTGATACACATGCCCGTCCTGCTCGGAAAACAACAGGCTGCAGATCAGACAGGCCTTAAGCCGGTTCTCATCCTCTTTCGGCACACCGGATTTTAAGGCAATCTTGTCGGCTATGGTGAAGCCGACACCCGGTATATCCCTTGCAATGAGATAGGGGTCGTGGTTCAGGATGTTCAGGGTTTCGGAGCCATAGGCCTGAAGAATGGTGGAGGCGTGATACACGCCCACTTCATTTTCCTGGAGAAACTGCATGACCCGCCGGACGGCATGATGTTTGTTCCAGGCGTCTGTGATGATATTTTGTTTCGCCTTCCCGATACCGTAAATAGATTTGAGCTTATCCGGTTCATTTTCAATGATATCAAAGGTTTTTTCTTCAAACTGATCCACAATCTTATCGGCCAGGGATTTTCCGATGCCCTTGATAATGCCTGAGCCGAGATATTTCCGGATACCGGAAACCGTGGCCGGCAGTACAACTTTGTACATTTCAACCTTAAACTGGTCGCCGTATTTGAGATGAGTGCTCCATTTGCCGGAAATCTCAAGACTTTCCCCTTCAAATACCCCGGCAAGGTGACCCACAATGGTCACAGGATCATTGATTCTGGCTATTCTGAGTTTTGCAATGGTATAATGATTTTCCGGGTTCTGATAGGTGAGCCGTTCGATAATGCCTTTGAGGGTAATCATTTATCGCTTCGTGGAGTTGATGATCCAGCATGCGGCATCGTAAAGATCTTCTGCAAAATAATCCAGCGCCCTATGATTTTTGCTTAATTCAGAGTATGCCGCCGGTCCGTTTCCGGTTTTCACCAGCAGGGATTTTCCGCATCCTGCCTTGCGCGCGCAGGAGATATCCTTTTCACTGTCTCCCACCATAAAAGACTCGGAAACATTGATCTGATATTTTTTTTGCGCCTGAAAAATCAGGCCGGGTTTTGGCTTTCTGCAGGAACAATGATCTTCATCAATATGAGGGCAATAGAAAATATCCGTTATCCGGCCACCCGCCATTTCAACCCCGGTTTTCATTTTTTCGAAAATGGCATCCAGGGTCTCTTTTGTTGCGATGCTTCGGCCGATCATTGACTGGTTGGTAATCACGATAACCTGAAAACCGTTTCGGGTGAGAAGGGATATTGCTTCCTGGCTTTTCGGGATAAATTCAAATTCCGAAGGGTGCTTAATATATTCGGCAGAATCCTTATTGATGACCCCGTCCCTGTCCAGAAAAACCGTATATCCCATGGTTCCTATTCCGCAACGGCAAAGGTGCCGCCAAAGCCTTCGGAGAGAATTTTTTCACCGAATCGTTCAGCATCCTTTAAGTTCGTAAATTTCCCAACTCTCACCCGGTAAAAAGTCCCCCTGTTATCGGTATATAGGACAATATGGGCATTGGTATATTTTTTAGACAATCTGTCCCGGTATTCTTCAGCATTGGCCTTGACCTGGAAAGCTCCCACCTGAACTGTAAAATTACCGCTAAAATAATCCAGGGGCCTGAAAGCGTCCGGTTTTTTTGTCTCGGCAGAATAGGATGTGGCCTCACCCAGGGCTGTGACCTTTACCTTGGCGGTTCCCGGGTCTGCAATCCCGATTTCCTTTGCACCCGTATAGGAAAGGTCAATGACCCTGCCCGTCACAAAGGGTCCCCGGTCATTGATCCGGACGACTATTTTCCGGTCATTTTCAAGATTCTGCACCGAAACCCAGGTATTCATGGGCAGGGTCTTGTGTGCTGCAGTCATGTCAAACATATTGTAAACTTCACCGTTTGAAGTTTTTCTGCCGTGGAATTTATCCCCATACCAGGACGCTACCCCGGTTTGAACAAATCCGTCGGCACGGGCAAGGGGGGTATATTCAATCCCGTCAATGGTATAAGGTTTCTGGGTGGCCGGAGTTTTTGAAGGCAGCCTTGTTTTTTCTTTTGATTCCGGAAGCGGCGGGACAGGGCCGGAAGGTTCTGTCACCACGGTCCCCCGGTTGGTTGAACAGCCGAAAACAAGAAGTAAAAGAAATACCAGGATCTGAAGGCGTAATTTCAAAAAAAATCCGCATAAGGCTGAATTATTAATCAAGGGCCAGGTCCAGTAAGTTTTCCATTTTATCCGTAAAAAGAAATTCTATGGAATTCTTTATATAATCCGGAACATCATCCATATCTTTCTGATTCCACAGGGGCAGAATAATGGTTCTTATCCCGGCTCGGTGGGCTGCTATCACTTTTTCCTTGATTCCACCCACGGGCAGAACCTCTCCTCTCAGCGTGATCTCTCCGCTCATAGCCAGTCGCTTTTTCACCATGCGCCCCGTAATCAGGGAGGCAAGGGCGGTCAGCATGGCCACTCCGGCCGAAGGACCGTCTTTGGGAATGGATCCTTCCGGCACATGAATATGAATATCATGCCGGCTGAAAAAGGATTCGTCCATATTGAGTTTTTTTACCCTGGCCCGGATATAGCTTAACGCAGTGCTGGCAGACTCTTTCATGACATCTCCGAGCTGGCCGGTAAGGGTCAGCCCTTTGCCGCCTTCCATGGCCACGGCTTCGATGAATAGGATTTCCCCGCCATAGGGGGTCCAGGCAAGACCTACGACTACACCGGGGTTGTCGATTTTGAGGGCCAGGTCCGGCATGTTGGACACATGTCCAAGATATTCATAGAGATCTTTTTGTCCCACCACAATAGTTTGCGCCGTTCCCTCTGCAATTTTGCTCGCAATTCCCCTGCACACGGTACCGATCTGACGTTCCAGGTTTCTCAGGCCGGATTCACGGGTATAACCGGAAATGATCTGTCGGACAGCGCCGGTACTGATTTTTATCTGGTTGTATTTGAGGCCGTTGGCTTCACGCTGCCGCGGAATGAGATACCGGGTGGCGATTTTCAGTTTTTCTTCTTCTGTATACCCGCTCAGTTCCAGTATTTCCATCCTGTCCCGCAGAGGCGCCGGAATGGTATGAAGCACATTGGCAGTGGTCAGGAACATCACATCGGAAAGGTCAAAGGATACATCCAGATAATGGTCGGAAAATGAAAAATTCTGCTCCGGGTCCAAGACTTCCAGGAGGGCTGACGACGGATCACCATGGTAAGAGGAAACCACCTTGTCGATTTCATCCAGCATGAAGACGGGATTTTTTGTGCCTGCCTTTCTCAGGGACTGGATAATCCTGCCCGGCAGTGCCCCCACATAGGTTCTTCTGTGCCCCCTGATCTCGGCTTCATCCCGGACACCGCCAAGTGCGATCCGGACAAATTCCCGGCCCAGCGCCCTTGCAATAGACCTGCCAAGGGAGGTTTTCCCAGTTCCGGGCGGACCGAAAAAACAGAGAATCGGTCCTTTGGAATTTTTTTTCAATTTCCGGACAGCCAGGTATTCAAGGATTCTTTTTTTGGGTTTTTCAAGGCCATAATGATCATTGTTCAGGATTCTTCTGGCTTCTTTGATATCGAGCTTATCCTCGGAGCTCACAGCCCAGGGAAGGGAGATGAGCCAGTCAAGATAAGAGGAAGCCACCACATATTCGGAAGAAGACGGGTGCATACGGGAAAGCCGCTGCATTTCCCTCTCCGCTTCTTTACGTGATTCTTCAGAAAGCCCGGCTTTTTCTATCCTGGCCCGGTATTCCTTTATCTCGACAGAATCGTCTCCGGTTTCTCCCAGTTCTTCCCGGATGGCTTTCATCTGCTGGCGAAGATAATATTCCCGCTGGCGCTTGTCCATATCCCCTTTGACCTGATTCTGTATTTTGGAACCCATTTCCAGGATATCCAATTGATCATTGACCAGACGGGTCACTTTTTTCAACCGCTTGTTCACATCCAGGAGTTCGATCACCTTCTGTTTTTCAATCACCGGCGCATTGATGGTGGATGCCACCATGTCTGCAAGAACACTGGGGTCCTGCAAGGATTTAATCATATGGCCCATTTCAGAAGGAAGTCCGGGAGAAAGTTCTACAATTTTTTCATACTGTTCCACAATATTGGCCATCAGGGCACGGTTTTCTATATTCCGGTCTGCATTACGATTTTCCACGACTTCGATCTCGGCCTGCATATATTTTTTATTCTTAAGAAATTTTACGATCCGGAAACGCTCAAGGCCCTGAATGAGAAGCTGGGCCTTGGATTGCTCCATTTTGGACATTTTCAGGATAATGGCAATGGTCCCTATCCTGTAGAGGTCTTCGGTTGTATGCCGTGAATCGATATCAGACCGCCTGGACAAGAGCAGCCCCAACATCCGGTTCCCCGCCATGGCTTCATCAATCAGCTCAACCGCTTCGCTTTGAATCAATACCAGGGGAAGCACCATTTTGGGGAATAAATTGGTGTCGACAATGGGTAGAATGGGAATAATGTCCGGGATATGATCTGCTCGTATGGGGCCTGAAGGATGTTGTAAGTCATCCATTATATTATCGGGTTCCTTTTGGAATCATGAACTTATGCAAAGTCAATGGAAACATTGTGCCTGCTTTTGATGTTTTCCCTGGACAATTTTCCCAGATACAGCTCTAAAAATCCATTTGCATACTTGGCGGTAACTTTTTCAACATCAATGACGCTCGGCAGGTAAAGAACCCTTTCAAACTGCCCGAACTGAATCTCTGCAAGCCTGTAGGTGGCCGTCCGGTCAGGGTGGTTCGTTTTTCTGTGCCCTGATATTTTGATGGCTTTGTTGCTGACTTCAATAACAATATCTTCTTTTTTTACGCCTGCTATTTCAGCCTGTATAATGATTTCATTTCGTGTCTCAAAGATATCCATCTGGGGTTTCCATATCCTTTTTGAAAAACAGAACATGGGGTTGACGGATTGAAACATCTCTTCAAAAGATTTTTCTTCTGCCGAATGTTTCTCAATACTATCTCCGAACCGTATTTCGATATGCTTCATATAAATCTCCTGATGATGCCGTTAAATCTATCATCTGACGATTTTGTCAAGATACCATCTGAACCGGATATTGTAAAGCAGTATCAAAAATTCCTTTTAGCCAGAAACTCAAAGGCCCTTTCGTCATCCCTTTCTTTCACACCCTTTCGAGGCTTTTTTTCTTCTTTCATTTTTCACCTTATACCCAGCATTATATCTTGTTATAGGTTAAGGTTTTATGCAATAATGACCCTTAAGTCAAAGACTAAAATATTGAAAGGGTGAAAGCAATATCAAAAATTCATGGACAATCTCCTGGAATAGAATGAATGAAATCATTTGAAGAAATTTCCCTGTTGTATGAAATCAGTGAAGCGCTGAATCAGCACATGGACATGAAAAAATCCCTGTTCAAAGTCTTAACCGTTTTATCGGATTCTCTTAATCTTGTCCGGGGCATTATCTTTTTGATCAATTCCGAAGACGGAGACATCAGGATTGAGATGGCCCACGGCATTTCCGAAGAAACCACCCGCCTGATCCGGTATCTTCCCGGCGAAGGCATTGTGGGAAGGGTGATTCAAAACGGTGAACCCGCTGTGGTGCCGAGGATCAGCGAAGAACCCCTGTTCCTGGATAAAACCCATTCAAGAAGGGTTTCCGACGGCCTGGACTATTCTTTCATCTGCGTTCCCATCAAAAAAGAAAACCGGGTAGTGGGCGCCATCAGTGCGGACAGACCTTTTGAAGGCAGGACCTCCCTTGAAAAAGGTGAAAAGCTTTTATCGGTTGTAGCGGCCATGGTAGCGAATCATGTCATCAATATCGAAACCATCAGAATTGAAAAAGAACAACTGAAAACGGAAAATATCCGGCTGAAATCCGAGCTTGAAAACCGTTACAGCTTTGACAATTTCATCGGTAATTCCAACAAGATGCGGGAAGTTCTCCAGATGATCTCCCAGGTGTCGTCGTCATCCGCCACGGTTCTGATCCGGGGTGAAAGCGGTACCGGAAAGGAGCTGGTGGCCAATTCCATCCACTATAACAGTGAGCGAAATAAAAAGCCCTTTATTAAAATCAATTGTGCCGCCATCCCTGAAAACCTCATTGAAAGTGAATTGTTCGGCCATGAAAAAGGATCCTTTACAGGGGCCTCCAGCCTGAAAAAAGGAAAATTTGAAATAGCAGATCAGGGCACCATTTTCATGGATGAAATCGGCAATATGTCCCTTTCGGCCCAGGTTAAATTGTTGCGGGTGCTCCAGGAAAAAGAATTTGAAAGAGTCGGGGGGTACAGGCCCATTAAAATCGATGTGAGAATCGTTGCAGCCACCAATTCCAATCTTGAAGAAATGGTCCGTCAGGGAAGGTTCAGGGATGACCTGTATTTCCGACTCAATGTCTTTCCCATTTATCTTCCAAGCCTGCGCATGCGTAAAACCGATATTATCCTTCTGGCGGATCATTTTCTTGAAAAATACAGCAGGCTTCACAAAAAAGACATCAAGCGGATTACCACCCCGGCCATTGATATGATGATGGAATACCACTGGCCCGGCAATGTCAGGGAACTTGAAAACTGTATGGAGCGGGCCGTCATCCTCTGCAATGAGGGCGCCATTCACAGCTATCATCTACCTCCCACTCTTCAGACCGGCACAAAAACAAAAACCCTTCCCCAGTCTCTTGAAGAATCAGTGGCCCGGCTTGAAAAAGAAGTCTTGATGGATGCCCTGAAGAACGCCAAGGGAAACATCAATAAGGCAGCCAAACTCATCAGGATAACGGTAAGAAAATTCTCCTATAAGGCCGAGCGATATGGTATCAGCTATAAGGATTACCGATGACCCTGATATGGAGAAGGGCGCCTGCCAAAAAAAATTTGAACTTCAATAAATAAGGAGCTGTTATGAAAATGGAACAATACATCAGGGCCATTGCAGGTTCATTTGTCCTGATCTCACTTATCCTTTCCCGCCTGCACTCACCCTATTGGCTTTTTTTCACCGCCTTTGTTGGCCTGAACCTTTTGCAGTCGGCCTTTACAAAGATGTGCCTGATGGAAACCATTCTGGAAAAACTGTTTAAAATTCCAAGAGATCACTAAGACCGAAATCCATTTCTCCTGAAGGCGTCCAGCGGATATATAAGGGGATCTGTCTTCCGGAACATGATTTTCGAACCTCGGAAGCAATATCGATGATCTGCTGCGAATCGATGAGGTGTCCATTGAATTTTTCCTGGATCTCCAGGCCCGACACATAGAGATGGTGAAATTCTATGGCGGCATGTCTGAACTTATCGGAAAGTTCTACAATGATTCCGGGCTGATCATTAACCCTTGTGATCAGGGGGACATTGGCATAAATATTCACGCCTTTTTGGATCAATTCTTTTGCAATTTCCTCATGCTGTTTTTGAATGTCTTCCGGCAGGAGGAACCAGGTCTCCAGTTCCACCCTGAAAGGATTGCCAATGGAAAAATCATTCCAGCCAGATATTTTTTCCGCTAATGCCTCTGTTATCAATTCGGGCTTGCCGCAGAATTCCCAGCAAGAAATCCGGACACTCGAGATATTGGAAAAAGCCTTGAGCTGCATCACGATTTGATCTGTCGTTTCCATGCCGGGGTCATCCTGTTCCTTCCAGTGAAGCACCACATCCGTAATATCCAGATCCTGTTCGATATAGTCAAAGGCTTTTTTGTCTACCGAAAGACTCACTTCAACACGGGTTTTATGAACGCGGGAAACGGATTTTGACGGGACCGGGCAAAGCGATGGACTGAGATGGGAGACGGAGATAAGAAAGTCTCTTATGGGTTTTATTTCCATGGATGTGAGACCTGATTCAGCAGGATGGCTGACCCCGGTTCTCTCAGGTCGGTTTCCAAGAATCAGATCATCCTTGCCCATGATCACCTGAAACCTTGAATCAAGGGTGCCTTCCGTATTGATCCTCATATCCGGCATGTTGCTTATGTCTGGTATAAAGTCCTTGAAATAGGAAAGGGTATAGGGTGTCCTGATCCAGGTAAAGGTTTCATCGTCTTTATCTTTTTCTACTGCAAAGCCGCTGGTATGCCATTCAATTTTTCCCAGAGAGGTTGCCGTGCAAAGCTTTGGAATGCATCGGTCAGAAACATTTTTTCTAAGATAGGCTTGGGCTTCAAGGGCTTTGGAAATAGGGGTCCAGTATTCCTTTGTCCCGTGAATGGGGCTGCATGGCGTAAAAATATAATAGATTTTCACCCCGGTCTGGCGCAGCAGGGTAAACAACCGTCCCAGGGTTTCTCCCTCTGTGTTCAACCCGTTTAAAAACGGGGTCTGGACATAGACCTGGATGCCTTTTTGAACCAGAAGAGAAATAATTTCAAGACTTTGAATTGACACTTCATCCGGGTGAACAAAATGGACCCCGATCTCGATGCGCTTGCCATGACTCCGACATTGAACATTTTTATCAACAAGATATCGGATCAGGGCTTTTTCATCCTTTAAAAAAAGCTCCGGGAAATAGGCAATGGATCTTGTGGCAATCCTTATAACGTTTACATGATCAATGGTCATGAGGGCGTTGATGGCCGTTTCAAGATTGGCTTTATTGAGCAGGGGTTCTCCGCCGGTAATCAAAATTTCCCGGATGGCCGGGTGGTTCCGGACATGATCAGCGGCCGCCAGAATATCTTCTTTTGTTGGTGTTTTTTCCTTTCTGTTGCTCTTATGCTTTCTGAAACAAAACCGGCAATAAACAGGGCAGGTCATATCCAGAAGGAAAATGACCCGGTTCTGGTACATCTGCTCCAACACACCTTTTTTCAAATGGCCGTCAAAGGTAATGGACTTTCCTGAAGGGTCAAGCTCTCCCACAAAGGGCAGGTATTGCTTTGAAACCGCATCCGAGACCCTGGACTGGCGGATCACATGATCGGAGAGCCGGACGGGAAATTCATCCATGACCTTTTGCAAACAAGGTCTGTCTTCTTTTTGAACAAAAGTGATCTTCTCAAGTTCATCCACTGTTTTTACGGAATATGATCTGTGGCCGGGTAAAAGGTATAAAAGAAGCTCATACAGATAAAGTTTCGGAATCTCAATCCCATTCAGGGCAATCCGTCCCGGCGTTTTTTTTATCAGGGAAAAAAGATTCTCAAAAAAACCGGTCTCATTATCTTCATAACCGCATCTTTTGATAAGTGTATCAAAAAACCCTTCAGCTTTTTGGGTTCCAAGATCTGAAAAAAATTGACGGCCCAGAAGCTTTGATGTTCCAAAGATATTAAAAAAATCCCGGCTGATGGTCTCAAGCGCTTTTACATTGAATTTCATTCTATCATCTGGCAAGGGTGCTCATGATGCCGCGCACTGCCGCAGGCACATCAGCAGGCAGCAGAATAATCTTTGCATTCGGGGAGGTGGAAATCGTCTTTACGGCTTCAATATATTTTTCACCCAGCAAAAACATGACCGGAAGTTCATTGTTCTGTATGGCCTGGCTGACCTTCTGAATGGCTTCCTGACTTGCTTCCGCCATTAAAACCTTGGCCTGGGCATCTCGTCTTGACGCTTCCAGACGTCCGTCCGCCTCCAGGATAGCAGCGCTTTTTTCGCCTTCCGCGCGGGTGACGGTTGCCCGTCTCTGTCTTTCCGCTGCTGCCTGTTCCTCCATGGCCTTCTGCATGGTCTGAGAAGGATTGATGTCCTGAATCTCAACGGTCTTGAGGGTAATTCCCCAATCGGAAATATCATCGGAAATGGCCGCCTTGAGTTTTGCCTTGATCATATCCCTTGAGCACAAGGCATCATCCAGATCCATTTCCCCGATAATGGAACGAAGGGAGGTCTGGACCAGATTTCGAATGGCCAGTTTGTAATCCTCTATCCCATAAACGGATTTTTCAGGCGATATGATATTGATAAAGGCAATGGCATTGACGATGATCACGGCATTGTCCCGTGTGATCACTTCCTGGGAAGGGATATCAAGGACAACATCCTTTGTCGTGACTTTGTGGGCCACGCTGTCGATGTAGGGAATAATGATATTCAGGCCGGGAGGCAAGGTTTTATGAAATTTTCCCAACCGCTGAACCACAAATTTGGAACCTTGCGGCACAATGCGCACCCCAAGGGCAATAGTGACAATCACAAGAACGGTAAAAACAATAACCAGTATGATTCCAGGCATGATTCCCCCTTTTTTTTTGAGTTTCAGTTCAAGGTTTATCCTGATGGGCTTTTGCCACAATCAGGGTATTTCCGGAAATCTCCCGGACAAAGACGCGATCTCCAGGCATAGCGGTCTCCTCGCAGATAAACGGCCATTCATCCGATCCCAGGAGCGGAGTTGTAAACCTGACCACGCCCCTCTTTTTTCCACCGGGGCTGCTGATCACCAGCCCGCTTTGACCCAGGGCTGCTTCCCTGGAAATCCCGGCCTTTGTGCGGTCGGTCATAAATGGTTTTAAAAAAACAAACCAGAGGAGGGTAAAGCCACAGGATGCAAGGGCAAAAATAAAGACCTGCCAGGCAAAGATCATATCGGAAAAGAAAAACAAAAGGCCACCCACCAGAAGAGCACCCAGTCCGAACCAGAAAATGGTGAAGCTTGGGATAAACAATTCGGCAATCATCAGTGTCATCCCCAGCACCAGCCAGTACCAGTATAGTATTTTTACCTCCATATCCTTTTCCTTCCCGATCCTTTCAGCAGCAGCAGCGGTTATATTTTCCTGATGTCCTTTAAATATAAAGATTTTGACGGACCGTCACCCACTTCCCTTTCCTCGATCTGAAAGAGTTTTGTTGCAGCGACGAGCTCTCCCAGTTTTTTGTATCCATAATTTCGAGGATCAAATTCCGGTGCCTGTTTTGCAATATGGCTGCCGACCGAGGCCAGATGGGCCCAGCCGCTGTCGTCGGATGCATTTTCAACGGCCCGTCTTAAAAGAGTCACTATCTTTGAATCCTGCTTTAATTCAGATGCGGTTTTGCGGTTTATTTTAACGGCATCCTCATCTTTTGACCGCAACACCTCGGTGAAGATGAACTTATCACAAGCCGATACAAAGGGTCCCGGCGTTTTTTTTTCTCCGAATCCATAAACAAAAAGACCGGCCTCCCTGATTCTTGACGCAAGTTTTGTAAAATCACTGTCACTGGAGACAATGCAGAATCCGTCAAACCGGCTTGTATATAAAAGATCCATCGCATCAATGATCATTGCACTGTCTGTGGCATTTTTTCCCGTGGTATACCGGAACTGCTGAATGGGCTGAATGGAATATTGCAGCAGAAATTCCTTCCACCCCTTCAGGTCGGGGATGGTCCAATCGCCATAAATCCGCTTTACATTGGCTGTTCCATATTTTGCGATTTCCGTCAGCAACCCTTCAACAATTCCCGGCTGGGCATTTTCTGCATCGATTAATACCGCCAGCTTTTCGGTTTTCAACTCGGTCATTTTCCCCTTTATTATTTCCGATAAAAGTCTTTTCCTTTTAGATCTGCCGGTATGATAAACCCGTAAGATTCATTATGCAAGC
Source organism: Desulfobacula sp. (assembly GCA_020048635.1). GTDB lineage: Bacteria > Desulfobacterota > Desulfobacteria > Desulfobacterales > Desulfobacteraceae > Desulfobacula. The sequence goes on from JAIFMF010000013.1 coordinate 15,342, forward strand.
AAATTTGACTTCCCCCGATACAGCCGAAACAAAGGCTCACAAGGCTTGTGTCAACGAAAATAACTCAAAATCCGACCTTTAAACAGCAGCTCAGGGCAGGTTATATTTTCCGGTTTGTATCCAGTGTGAGAATAGCCAAGGGCCGTCATTTTTTTACTGAATCTTCCCTGGTTACCGCGACCGGGGTCCACCAGAACCACTTCGCAATGGGGTTTTGCATGCTGATCTATAAATTGGGATAAAAGCTCGGCATGGCCGCGCTCATACAGAAGATCACTTCCGATGACAAGGTCAAACCGGCCAAGGGCGCAGCCCTTATCCTCCCATCCCGTGCGAACAAAGGGAATTTTTCTCCCCTTATTCAGGAGTACGTTTTCCAGGAGAAAGGCCTCGACCTCCGGATGGTAATCTGTGGCGGTGATATCGGCCAGGCGGTGATTGAGAACCAGGCTCGCAAGCCCGATGCCGCACCCGACTTCCAGAATTCTTTTATCCGCAATCTTAAAATCAACCATATAGTTCGCCAGAATCCGACCCGAAGCCCAGACCATACCGAATATAGGCCATGTGGCCGACGATATGCCGAGTTTTTCGGCAACCTTGTCCACATCAAGGTATTGCATATGATCCCGCAAGGTTCTCAAATGAATATCCACGTCGCCAAACTCGATGGTCTGATAACGGATGCGCGGCAAAGAAGGCATAAGGCTCCTTGTTAATCAAAGGATTAACGCAGCAGGCTTATAAAATGCCGCAGCGCATGGCATGACTATACACGGATATATCCGGCTTGACCAATGAATATTTTGGCTTTTTTATAGTTACAGATGGATGAAAACCATGATACATCAAAATAGGAAATATGAACAAAAATAGGAGGACCATCATATGAATATCTTTAAAGGGTCGGTAATCACCTGCGACAACACCGACACAGTTTTTCAATATCTGGTTGAAAAGAACGGGATCATCGAATTCACCGGCAATATGCTACCGGAACAATACCAGGCAAACCCCATCATTGAGCTTGGCAAAAAAGCGCTTATTCCGGCTTTTACAGATTCTCATCTTCATTTCACCTCCTATTCGCTTTTTTCGTCCACGCTTGATGTGAGAGATGCCAGGAATTTTTCAGATCTTTCGGATATCCTGAAACTCTACATAGAGAAAACCAATTCCAAAATCGTTTTCGGGTTTGGCATCTCTGCCCACAGTGTTGAAGAAAAAAGGATGATCACACGAAAAGAGCTGGATGAAATTGAAAAAAAACGCCCCATGATGCTGGTGAAATATGATGGCCATGCAAGTGTTGCCAACACAGCCATGCTGGAACTATTACCCGCCGGAATAAAAACTCTTCGCGGGTATCACTTTGATTCCGGGCAGCTTTTTCATGAAGCTTTTTTTAAGGCCGTGGATTATGTCTCATCCAAAGTCTCTCCGGTTGCATTATTAAAACATATGCTGGGGGCAGTGGATAAAATGGCGGAAAAAGGCATTGGTCTTGTTCATCCTGCCGAAGGGGTAGGATTTCCCCTGGATCTTGATGTGGATCTGGTTCGGTTCATGGCCGGCGGCCTTGCCAATCCTTTTCTTTTCCGGGTGTTCTTCCAGACCATGGACATCAAAAAGGTGCTGAAACGAAGCCTTCCCAGAATCGGCGGGTGTTTTGCAACCGCTTTGGACGGTTGTTTCGGTTCCCTCGATGCGGCACTGAACGCTTCCTATGAAAATGATCCAGACAATTTTGGCATTCTGTTTTATAAGGATAAAACCCTCCTTGATTTTGTCCAGAAAGCTCATGACAAAGGGCTCCAGGTTCAATTGCATGCCATTGGCGACAAAGCCTTTGACCAGGCGACCCGGACATTTGAGACGGTTTTAAAGAACAATTTTCGGGACGATCACCGCCACAGCATCATCCATGCATCCCTTGTCACACCGGCAGGACTTGATATCTGTGCCCGATACCATATCGGCATTGCTGCCCAGCCTTCTTTGCTCCATCTGAACCTGGAGCCACTCCCCTATCTTCAGGAAATCCTCGGAAAAAGAGCTCTTGATATTTCCCCGTTCAGGACCCTTCTGGACATGGGCATCCACATATCCGGAGGGTCTGATGCGCCGGTTACCCTACCGGACCCAATATTCGGAATCTATTGTGCCTGCAACCATTTTAATGAGGCGCAGGCCGTCTCCATCATGGAAGCCATTCGGATGTTCACCACGGAAACGGCGTGGGCCGGTTTTGATGATACCACACGAGGCTCTCTTGAACCCGGAAAAAAAGCTGATATGGTGGTCCTGAATCAAAATCCCCTGGAATTGAAGAAAGAAGCCCTTTCCGGTTTAAAAGCCGAAACCCTTTATCTTGAGGGAAACCCCTATAAACAAGGCCAGGGACTTGGAAATCTTTTATGGAAAGCGCTGTTCAACAGAAGGCGCTGATAACGAATATCGAGGTTAAATTCCCCAAAACTATTGATTTATATCTGATAAATCTCTATAGATCCTTAAAGACCCTTTGTAATAAAAGGATATGATTAACTCCTTACCTTAATATAGTTCTGGGTTTTGGGAATGACACAAAAAAATATTTTTGAAAAAATAAAGCAGTCTAAAAATCTCCCTCAGCTCCCTCAGGTCATGCTCAGACTGATTAAAGCCTGCAACAACGAAAAAACATCCATTGAGGAGCTGACGGGAATTATTTCCACAGATCCCTCTCTTGTATCCCGTCTCCTGCAGATTATCGGGTCGCCGTATGTCAATCTGCCAAAGGAAGTGAACAGTATAAAAACCGCTGTGGTCTATCTTGGCATCGATACCATCCGCAATATTGCTATCAGCACGTCTGCCATGCATTTTTTCAAGATGTCAAAGGCGGTCAAAGCCTTTGATACCATAAGATTCTGGTATCATTCGTATAAATGTGCCGTGATCGCAAGACACGTGGCTGAAGAAAACGGGTATTCCAGCCCGGATGAATTTTTTCTTGCAGGGTTACTCCATGATATCGGCAGGCTGGTATTAATACAGAATTTTCCTGAAGACTATAAAACCATTCTTGAGACGGCCACAACTGAAAAACAGATTCTTTTGTCCGAAATAAAGACGTTTGATACGGATTCCCCCCAGGTCAGTGCCTGGCTTTTCAGCCAGTGGAACCTGAACCCCTTGATTTCAGATGCGGTTCTTTTTATTAATGAAAGTACAGAGCAGATTGAAAGTGCGCTTTCCCATGTAAAAATCCTGTACATTTCAAATATTCTTGCAAACGCCGACGCCATTGAAAAGATTCCTGAAGTTCTGACGCTGACCGATATCCCTCAGCAAAGGTTGGAACAGATTGCTATTTCTGCCGAAGAAGAGGTGGCCACTATTTCAAAAAGCCTTGGCATTAACTTGAATGAGACTGAAAAAAGCATTTATGAAGATTCCATCACTGCTGAAATAAAAGACCTGGCCCTTTTTTTCGGAACACTTCAGAATCTTTTGCAGGCAAAAGACGTGGAGTCAGTCCTGGATGTCACACAACACGGGCTTAAAATTCTTTTTCATGTTCCAAGGGTGTTTTATTTTCTTCTGGATGAAAAAAAGAGCATTTTAACTGGATTCTGCAGCAGCCAGGACAAATCTCATAAGATCATCCGAAGTATTGCCATACCCTTGTCCGGCAGATCGAGCCTTCCTGTGACCTGTATGCATGAGCAGGCGGTTCAGAACAGCCTTAAGAAAGACGATTCAAGAAAGCCCGCTATTTCCGATCATCAGATCATCCGGCTCCTTGAAACCGAAGGCATGTATTGTGTTCCCATTTATTCATCGGACAAGGCATTAGGGGTGATGGTACTGGGTGTGGATGAAAAAACGGCCCAGGACCTGGATAACAATAAAAGCCTGATGAAACTTTTTTCCAAGCAGGCAGGGGTTTGTCTTCAAAGCATCAGGTTTTATAATGACTATGCGCTTCATATTCATGAAAAGAAGATGGAAGCATATGCCACGCTCACCGATAAGGTGATCCATGAAATCAACAACCCTATTTCAATCATCAAAAATTATATTGAAACCCTGGGGTTGAAGCTGCCGGACAAGCATCCGGCCCAGACTGAGCTTTCCGTGATCGGGGAGGAAATGAGCCGGGTCGCAGGACTTCTGGACAGGCTTAGAAGTTTTTCAAGGCCGCGGATAGAAGGGTTTGAGCTGGTTGATATGAATCAGCTCTGCCAAAGCATCCTTGAAATTTTGAAAAAATCCATCCTTATGCCAAAACAGATTGAAGCTGCCCTCAGCGTTGATCCTGAGCTTCCAAAAATCAAAACAGACCCCAATGGATTGAAACAGATTTTAATCAATCTCATAAAAAACGCATCGGAAGCTTTGGACAAAGGGGGAAAAATTATGGTATCCACACGGTTTCTGGCGGAATCTGCAAAAATCATGATTGATGAAAAGAAAAGGATTCCGGGAAGCATCGAAATTGAAGTTTCCGATGACGGCCCCGGCATTGATGAAAAAATTCGGGAAACCCTGTTTGAACCTTATATAACAACAAAGGCGGGAACTTCCACCTCAGGACTCGGACTTTCCATTGTCCATTCCATTGTGAAAGAATTGAATGGCCGAATCCGCTGCTTATCGGAAAAGGGAAAAGGAACCCGGTTTATCATCACCCTCCCGGTCAATTCATCAAAAAAACAGAGCGACGGGCACCTATAATTGCAGCCGCAAAATAAAATAATTTCCGTAGTTTCCGGTCCGATTGACGTGTTGAAGACCGGTGAAATCATGGTTAAGGAAGGCATGATCCGCCTTGACGACATTGACACGGTGCTTTCCATCCAGAAAAAAAGACAAAATTCAGTAAGTCTTGAAAAAAACCGTCTTTTTGGAATGGTTCTTTGCGACCTGAATCTGATCACCCCCCTGGATAATTATTGTGTTCTTCATAAACATAAAAAGCTGATATCGGTTCAGTCTGCCCTGGTTATAAAAAGAATGCTGTCCCAGGACATGGTGATGAAAACCCTAAAAGAGTCTCAGAATAGCGGCATTCCGTTTCTCAGCAGCCTGATAAATAAAAAACTGATTTTGGCCGCCGCTATGCAGACCCTGTTGTTTGATCTGTTTCATATTCCGTACAGATCCATCAGTGATTTTATTTTTAATGATAAGGACAGGGATATTCTGGTCAGGGTCCTGGATAAACCCACGTCCATGGATAAGAAAATTCTTCCCCTGATGATCAAAAACAATACCCTGCTTTTTGGGATTACCGATCCTGAAAATATCCTGTTCATCCATCAATTGAACGACCGGTTTCCTCAATACCGCTTCAAGGCCATTGTCGCTTTACCCGATAAAAAACCGCTGGATCTGTCTCTCCTTTTAAATTTCAAAACATCCATCCAGGAACCTGAAAAGGAGAAAGATGCTATTTTATCCCTCTATCACCGGTATGAACAGCTCCGGCTTCTGACGGAAAATCCAAAGCGCAGGAACCTTCAGAATGAATTTATAGAATTTATCATCCATCATCACAGGAATCTTATGACGAAATATCAGAGCCACAGCATCGAGTTTACCCTTAAAAAGGATGACACCGGTGTCAAGGTGGTTGCATTTCCGGAAAAATAGGTAAACGATCATGGCCAGAATCATCACCATTACCAGCGGGAAGGGCGGCGTCGGAAAAACCAGTATCAGCCTCAATCTTTCATTGGCCTTAGCTGCTGAAGGGTTTCGGGTCTGCCTTTTTGATGCAGATCTCGGGCTTGCCAATGTGAACATCCTTACCGGCATCTATCCCAAAAAAGATCTGGAGTCCGTCATTTCGGGGCAGTTGAGTTTAAATGACATCCTGATCCGGGACTACCAGGGCATTGATATTATTCCGGGAAGCTCAGGGGTTGAAAAGCTGGCCGACCTGACCCGGACTGAGACGGGAACGCTGATCAGCGCTTTTCTGGATCTTGATGCCTATGATTTTTTCATTTTTGACACCTCGGCCGGTATATCTGCCCAGGTCCTTTCTTTTTGCATGGCTTCCCATGAAATCATCCTGGTGGTCACAACAGAACCCACCTCTCTGACCGATGCTTATTCCATGCTGAAAGTTCTGTCAAAATACGGGTATGACTGTTCCATCAAAGTGATTGTCAACCAGGTCACCGAAGGCAAAACAGCACAAAAATCCTACGCACGCTTAAAACAGACTGTGAGTCGGTTTCTTTCCGCAAAAATAGAACCTCTGGGCATCATTGCATCGGATAAAAATGTCAGGGCTTCGGTGATTTCCCAGACACCTTTTTTCATACTTTTCCCAGGCACTGTTGCTTCAAGGTGTATTTCAGCCATTGCTGAAAAGCTGATCAAAAATCAGCGAAAAACGATGGACCTGCCCCTGGAGTTTTTCTGGGATAACTGTCTGACGTTTCTTGAAAAACATCATCACCGGAAAGACGAAAAAGCCAAGGAAAAAGAAACCACGAAACCGAATACGGATATTCTGGAAAAGATTTCCCAGATGGAATCAAAGCTGACCCTTTTGATAAAAGAAGTGGGGGATATCCGGCAATTTCTTGAAACCCATGTCGTGATGACGGCTAAAAAAGAGGAGCCAGCCTGTCCTGAGCCTGAAGAAATCGTACTTGATTTTGAATCCTGGCTCAACACAAAAAAAGGTTAAAGCTTTATTATTCCTTGTTTGACAAGGAAATTGAAACATGATAATTGCCAAAGCTCAACCAGTGTCTTGGTGGCGGACAGAGGATTCCGTCAGAGAGATCACAACAATAACCGGGGGATATGATGAAATCAGGATGGATCGGAATACTGGCTGTTTTATGTATTGCAACTCAGGCGTTTTCAGCGGACACCAAAGTGCTGAAAACCGACAAAGACAAAATCAGTTACATCATTGGTATTAATATGGGAAACCGTTTTAAAAAGGACGCCATTGATGTCAATACCGACATGTTCATGAAAGGGTTCAAGGATGCCCAGTCAGGGACAAAACCAATGCTTAACGATGAGGAGATGGCGGCTGTCATGACAGTCTTTCAGCAGCAAATGCAGGCAAAACAGATGGAGAAAATCAAGGTGATCGCTGAAAAAAATAAAAAAGCGGGAGACACATTTCTTGCTGATAATAAAAAGAAAGACGGGGTAATAACCTTAAAAAGCGGTCTGCAATATAAGGTGATCACAGAAGGAACCGGCAAGATGCCCAAAGAGTCTGATAAGGTAACAACCCACTATCGAGGCACTTTGGTGGACGGAACTGAATTTGACAGCTCCTATAAACGGGGCGAGCCGGTATCTTTTCCGGTCAACGGGGTTATCCCCGGCTGGACCGAAGCGCTTCAGCTCATGAAATCAGGCTCCAAATGGCAGCTCTTTATTCCTTCCGATTTGGCCTATGGAGAGAATGGTCCGGAAACCATAGGACCCAATGCAACTCTTATTTTTGATATTGAGCTGATATCGGTTGATGAATAAGAAAGAAAAAAGAGCTATGCATCGCGTCATGATCCACCCGGCATCCTACGAAACTTGCAGGGATTCTGTTGATCGTGCTTTTGCACTTTTTCCACAGAAGATTGCCGGGAAAAAAGTGGTGATAAAACCCAATGTACTCCGGGCCTCCCGCGCTGAAGAGCATATTGTTACCTCCCCGGCTTTACTGCGGGCCGTGGTTGAAAAAATTGAAACCCTGTCCCCTGCTCAGCTTATCGTGGGGGATAACCCAGGCTTGTTTAACTATGGGGACAATGAAAACGGTTTTAAAAAAACTGGATTGATGGACGCAGCAAAGGGTTATTACCGAAATCTTGGCAACACAACCCAAAATCTTGCCTTTCATCCTGATTTCATGCCCGAAGTCGGAGTTTCCAAAGAAATCCTGGATGCCGATATCCTGATCAGCCTGCCCAAGTTCAAAACCCATGGTCTTACGGTCATGACCGGGGCTATTAAAAACAGTTACGGGATTCTGCCGGGGGCACAAAAAGCA
>JAIFMF010000169.1 GCA_020048635.1 Desulfobacula sp.
GGCTTCCAAAGAGCTTGACCGGATCATTGTCCGGGGGGCGAGGGAACACAACCTCAAGAATATCGATATCGACATCCCCAAAAAGAAGATGGTGGTGCTGACCGGGGTTTCCGGGTCAGGAAAGTCCAGTCTTGCCTTTGATACCATCTTTGCCGAAGGCCAGCGCCGGTATGTTGAATCCCTTTCTTCCTATGCCCGGCAATTCATCGGCCAGATGGAAAAACCCAAATACGACACCATCCGGGGGCTTTCCCCCACCATTGCCATCGAACAGAAGGCTGCCAGCAAGAATCCCCGCTCCACGGTCGGAACCATAACGGAAATCTATGATTATTTAAGGGTTCTCTTTGCCCGGATCGGCACCCAGAAATGCTATCAGTGCGGAAAGGTCGTCGGACGGGGAGATGCCCAGAGCATGGTCTCCCAGATTCTGTCCCTGCCGGAGAATTCAAAAATCCTCATCCTTGCCCCTATCGTGGAAAACCGAAAAGGAGAACACAGGGAAAAATTTGAAGAACTGAAAACGAACGGATATGCCAGGGTCAGGGTAGACGGGGTGGTCCAGGATCTTGAAAATATCCAGTCCCTTGCTAAAAATAAAAAACACCATATTGAAGTGGTGGTGGACCGCCTGGTGGTAAAACATAACCCGTCATTTGAAGGACGCCTCACGGATTCGGTTGAGGCTGCACTGAAGCTTGGAAAAGGACAGATCATTATTCACATGATGGGCAGAGAAGACCTGAAAATGAGCGAGGCCCGGTCCTGCTGCGAAATTGCCTACCCTGAGCTGACGCCCCAGCTTTTTTCCTTTAACTCGCCCCTGGGCATGTGCCCGGACTGCAACGGCATCGGCACCCTCCTGGCCATGGACCCGGACAAAATCATACCGGACAAGTCTTTGAGCATCCGCCGGGGGGCCATTATCCCGTGGAAAAATTATTTCATCAAAAAGCCGCGGTTTCAAAATGACCATTCCTGGGGCATGAGCCAGCTTACGGCCATGGAGCAGCAATGGGGCATTGATTTCGACACTCCCTGGAAAAACCTTCCCCAAAAAGACAAAGACCTTCTCTTGTATGGGTCGGATGACCGGGAAATGACGGTGAGCTGGAATTCGGCCAAGATCCAGGGTGAATTTACACGGACCCATGAGGGCCTCATCCATACTCTCATGCGGCGGTACAGGGACACCCAGTCTGAACACCAGAAAAAATATTATTCAGACTTCATGTCTGCCGCAACCTGTCCCTCCTGCCAGGGAAAACGGCTGAAGAATGAAGTCCTCCATGTGCATATCAAGGATAATTCCATCAAGGATGTAACCGCCATGACGGTGCGGGAAGCCTTTGAATTCGTCAATGGGCTGAATCTGACCGGCAATAAACAGCTCATTGCCGAAGAACTCTTAAAGGAAATTTCGGATCGTCTCGGATTTCTGGTCAATGTGGGCCTCGATTATCTTTCCCTTGACCGGAGCGGCCCCACCCTTTCCGGAGGTGAATCCCAGCGCATCCGGCTGGCCTCCCAGGTGGGATCGGAGCTGACCGGGGTACTCTATATCCTGGATGAACCCTCCATCGGACTTCATCAACGTGACAACATCAAGCTTTTAAACACCCTTCACCATCTCAGAGATATCGGCAACTCCCTCATCATTGTGGAGCATGACCACGAAACCATGGAAGAATCCGACTGGATCGTGGATATCGGGCCGGGGGCAGGGCACCTGGGCGGTCAGATCGTGGCCCAGGGCACACCGGCTCAGATCAAAAAGAATCCCGCCTCCATCACAGGCCGATTTTTAAGCGGAAAAGAGCAAATTGTCATTCCGAAAAAAAGAAGAACGCCTGAAACCTGTGGAGACAAATGGGTCACCATTGTCAATGCAACGGAAAACAACTTGAAAAACATTACGGCCCGGATTCCTTTAGGGCTTCTCGTGGCGATCACCGGCGTTTCAGGAGCCGGAAAATCCACCCTCATCAACCAGATTCTGTATCCGGCCCTGGCCCAGAGTCTTCACGGTTCGCAACTGAGCATTGGCCATCATGAAAAAATCACCGGGCTGTCCCATCTCGATAAAATCATCAATATCGACCAGAAGCCCATCGGCCGAACGCCCAGGAGCAACCCCGCCACCTATACCAAGGTCTTTGACTATATCCGGGATTTTTTTGCCCTTTTGCCGGAATCCAAGGCTCGGGGATATCAGAAGGGACGTTATTCTTTTAACGTCAAGGGCGGGCGGTGCGAAGCCTGTTCAGGGGATGGTTATATTAAAGTTGAGATGCATTTTCTGGCCGATGTTTATGTCCCCTGTGAGGTTTGCGCAGGCAAACGCTTTAACCGGGCCACCCTTGAAATCCTGTACAAGGATCATTCCATTTCCGATGTGCTGGATCTGTCGGTCGTGCAGGCAAGAGAACTGTTTTCACATCATCCCAAAATCACCCAGATTCTCAATACCCTCATGGATGTGGGGCTGTCCTATATCAAGCTGGGTCAGGCTGCCACCACCCTTTCCGGCGGAGAAGCCCAGAGGATAAAGCTGGCACGGGAACTGGCAAAACGGGAAACCGGAGAAACCCTTTATATTCTGGACGAACCCACAACCGGCCTTCATTTCCAGGATGTCAAACTGCTGCTCAGCGTTCTGTCCCGTCTGACCGATGCCGGAAATACCGTCATCATTATTGAACATAACCTGGATGTGATCAAAACCGCAGACTGGATTATCGACCTTGGACCCGAAGGCGGCAACAGCGGCGGAGAAATAATTGCAGAAGGCCCGCCGGAAAAAATCGCGCGTTCGATAGAAAGTTATACCGGCCATTATTTAAAGGATATTCTGAACCCTGAACCGGGGGGTGTCTTTTGAATTTATTGAAATGGGTGATCCGGCCCTATCTTTATATCCAGTATGTTGTTTCAAAGCTTTTAAAAACCGAGGGCTTTAAAAAGAATCTGGCCGTTTATCAGAAAGCCCCGTACCAAAACACGGGAAATTTTTTAAAGGACGGGCTTTTCCGCCACCATGTCAAACAGTTTCACGAGTCTTCCTGTTCCGTGGCCTCGGTGGTTTCAGTCATCAATGTGCTGCTTGAAAAACAGGGCCGACCGCCCAAAGTCCCCATCACCCAGCAGGATCTTCTTGAAACGGTGAAAACCGCCCACTGGAAGGAGAGAATGAGTGATAACGGGTATAAAGGCCGAAGGGGCCTTCCCCTCCCCGTCCTTGGAGAAGTGGTCAAGGGAAGTCTGAGCGCCTATGGCATCCCCACCAAATTTATTGAAATTGTCCAGGTATCAGGTGATCCGGCAAAAGCAGAAACACTGAAGCAAACCCTTCGCTCAAGGCTTGAACAGTTTGAAACCAGAGGCGATTGCCTGATCATCGCCCACTTTGACCAGGGAAGCGTCCTGCCCGAACTTCACATTCCCCACATCTCCCCTGTGGGTGGCTTTGACCGGGCATCAGACAAGGTCACCTTCCTGGATGTGGACCCTGACCAGCCCTATCCCTACCAGGTTTCCTTTGAAACCTTTTACAACAGTCTTTCCAGTAATTACAACCCGCTCTTCCGGCATTTCGGCTACGCCGAAGGCGGATATGTCTTTATTCGGATCTGATCCTCAAATCAAAGCAGCTTAGTACCCTGACGGACTTGAAGATAAGACTCTATGGCTTTAAACCCGGTGGCAATGGACAACCCGGAACCGCACCGGGTTCTGATCCAGTCCTGGTGGGCCAGGACTGTGCCGGAAGCGAAAAGGGTTTCAAAAACCGGGCGATTATCCGGAGTGACGGGTCTTAAGAGATCATCGGTATTAATCCCGGCTCTGTTGATCTCATGACCGGATAGATCAAAATAATTTTTGCTGTGCCACTGGTTCCTGTTCTCAGGCTGATATACAGGAAGATCCAGCAAAGGTTCATAGATTTTTTTCTGATCTGCATAAAGGCCTCCGCCTAAAAACCTCCCGGTTGCCAGAAGAATGGCTCTGCTATGGATGGTGACGGGATGGATATCTGATCCGATCTCACAATTGAATTCACCTTTGAGCATGGGTATAATCTTTGTCACCCGCTGGTTCTGAAGCAATGTGACACTGGTATTTTCAAGGGCTTTCATCAGGGTTTCTCTTAGTCGGATACCGGGAACGGAAACAGGAGAGGTCGGTATTTCAAATATGGTTAATCCGGATTCTGTTTCAAGCCTTTTATGGATTTTTTCTGAATTATAAATACCTAGAATGGCGGGAAGCCCGAGCCAAATTTCATCTTTTACAGCCGACCGGATCAAGGTCAGAAATTTGTTCTGGACCTGCTCGGTTTCAAGACTTCTTGCCAGAAACGGGGTAAAAACTTCTTTTTGCAGGTGCGTGTCCGGAAATTCAAGGGTCTTTGCCTTCAACTCTTTCCAGCCCTTTTTCATCATTTCTTTGAAAAATACTGCGGAAAACTCCCTTAGCCCTTTAAAGTCAAGGATGAGGCAGGGCTCTTTTTTCCGAAAGGCTTCGCTATTGGACCTCATGGCAGGAGGCAGCCGGTATGTGGGCCTCAAGGTTCCGAAAGGGGTCATGACCAGGGTATTGTTTTCCTTATAGCCGGAATAAGTCAGACCCTGTTGTTTAAGGGCGGTCGTGAGTTCAAGAAAAGCCTGTTGGATGGTTTCTTTTTTGATTTGAGCCAGAGGATGGTCTGATTCCTGTTCTGAAAGTTTTTCCAGCATGTCCCAGGGTTTTTTCGTGATCCGGCCTTTTTTTGTGAGTGAGATACCCCAGAGATCCATAAGGCCGCTTGAATATTCAAACCCGCCTGCTCCTCCGGCCACCACGGCCCTGATGTTCCGGTTGGCGGCAAAAACCGCAGCCGACATGCCGGAGAGGCCCGAACCGATGATCAAAAGATCTGTTTTATGAACCGCTTCCATTTTGCCTCATTCATCTTTATTCATTTATAGGGGTTTTTCCAGATCCATCCCATAAAATCCGCAGAACAGGGCCTCGTTCAATTCAGCCTGGGCAAGTTGCCCGTCCCAGAGCACCGGACGCTGACCAATGAAGCGTTCCCGAAGAAGGTCTTTGATATTATGGATGCCCTCATCATTTTTCAGATATTCTTCATCATACATAAATCCGGTGACCCGCTGGCTGCAGAAGGTTCCCTGGCAGGCGCCCTTGCCGAGCCTGGAATGAACCCGAAGGGCATTGAGATCCGAGGTCTTCCGGGTTTCTTTCAACCATGCGATGAGTTCCTTGAATTGATTTTTAGATATCATTTCACATTCGCACAGGGTGATATCCTCTGTTGTTCCTTTGCCGGACCAGAGCCGAAAAGCTATGCCAGCCTCGGTCATCCGGGTGGGAGCCTTTGATTTCAGGGGTGTGACTGCTGTAAGACATTCATTTTTATTATGAAGTTTGTCTGCAATGAGATTGGCGGTTTTTTCCGCCATGAGCCGGAAGGTCGTCATTTTACCGCCGGTGATGGTGATCAGATTTTCAACCTTGTCTGGCCCATGGTCGATGAGAGAAAATCCCCTGGATACGGACCGGTCACTACCAGGCCCGTCGGCGCTGCCTTTCTGACCGCTGAGCAAGGGCCGGACCCCGGCATAGGCCCTGATATATCGGATCTTTTGAAGCTCAGGCACCATGGCCGAGGCTTCTTTCACAAGAATATCCGTCTCTTCTACCGTGGGTCGGATTGTTTCAAGGCTTTCCAGCCTGAAGGATGTGGTGCCGAAAATAGAAACAGTTCCACCGGGAACCAGGATATCCCCGTCGGAAGGGGATCTCAAACGGTTCAACACATGGCCTGCCACCCGGTTGTGGGTGATGAGAAGACTGCCCTTGGAATAGATCATGTCCACATGAATTCCGGCCAGCTTTGCGATTTCTCCGGACCAGGCGCCGGCTGCATTGACCACAGTCTGTGCCTCTATTTCAAATATCCGGCCGGTTAAGAGGTTTTTGGCCGTGATCTTTTGAATGATTTTTCCGGCAATATGAAATTTGATGACCTTGCAGAAATTAAAATACCTTGCCCCCTGCTCAATGGCCTGGTTCATATTTTCAAGACTGATATGAAAGGGTTCCACTGACGCATCTTCCACCCTGAACGCAGCAATGGTGTTTTCAGAAAGGGCAGGCTCAAGTTCCAGGGCTTCTTTTACAGACAAGTGCTCACAGGGGATGCCGGCCTTTTTGCAAAGCCTGGGAAATTGACTGATGTACGATTCATCATCCTCTTTTACGGCAATATAAAGCCCGCCTGTGTTTTCAATGCAGTGAGGAGCGATTTTCTTTAAAATATCGCCTTCACTTTTACATTCCTTTGCCGACACAGGATCAGAGGACACATACCTTGCTCCTGAATGAAGAAGGCCGTGGTTTCGCCCCGAAGCCCCGGCATTGATGGTTTCCATTTCAAGGACAAG
>JAIFMF010000195.1 GCA_020048635.1 Desulfobacula sp.
TAAGTATTTTTCCTGGATTTTTAATACAACCATATGTTTTTATATGCTATTTTATGCTCATAGGGGGAAACAGGGCCTGTGAACAAAAATTCACACTATAGTTGGAAGCTCATTTTAACCCATCTTTGTGAATTTTCCCATAAAAAAGGCGGAAAACCGGAAAAATCATGGCCCTTGAAAAATTAAATCTCATAATTTCAGTTAGTTAAAAATTATATCCGGCAATCTGGTCAATGTAGTGCCATAAAATATTTTAATTGTTGACTTCCTCTTTTCGGTATGCTTTCATGCCTTCTATGTATATAAGAAGAACCACCATCAAAAGCAGAAAAGACGGTAACCAGTATTATACTCACCGGCTTGTCGAATCCCAGAGAGCTGGAAAAAAAATCCACCAGTATACAATACTGAATCTGGGGACTAGTTTTGAGATTCCACGGGAACAATGGTCCATACTTTGCTCTCGAATCCAAGATATTATCAGCGGACAGAACAACCTGTTTGAATCATCAGAAAGCATCGAGCAGGCCGCCCAGATGTATGCTGCTCGAATGATTCAGTCACAAAAGCAGCCTGAACCTGACAATGAGCAAGATTACAGGGATATCGATATCAACAGCCTGGACATGCTCAGGCCCCGCAGCGTGAGTTGCGAACACATGGCGCTTGAGACATTCCGATTATTGGGGCTGGATGAAAAACTTAAGAAGATCGGATTCACCGGGCCTGCGCTCGCCGCTGTAACCGGAAGCATTATTGGCCGCATGTGTGCTCCCGGCAGCGAGCTTGCAACACACTACTGGCTTCAGAACATATCAGGACTGGGGGAGCTGATCAATCACGACTTTAACAACACCACCCTTTACAGGATGTATCAGGTATCTGATCAGCTTGTCAAAAACAAGGATTCCATAGAACAAAGCCTGTTTGAAAGAGAAAAGCACCTGTTCAACCTTAAAGAGACCCTTACCCTGTACGACCTTACCAACACCTATTTTGAAGGCAGCGGATTATTTAATGAGCTAGCTGAATATGGACATTCCAAAGAGAAACGCTCGGATTGCCTTCTTGTTACTCTGGGGCTTGTACTGGACGGCAGTGGGTTTCCTAAACGCAGCAAGATATTTAAAGGCAACGTCGTTGAATCGTCTACATTATCAGAAATGATCAAAGGCCTGGAGGGTGATGAAAAACCCACCATTGTAATGGATGCTGGAATAGCCACAAAAGAAAATGTTCAATGGCTTAAAGAAAACCATTATTCATATATTGTGGTCAGCCGGAACCGCCACCGGGAATTTGATCCGGAACAGGCCGTCATTGTGAAACAGGATGATCATTGCACTGTCAGGGCACAGAAGGTGATTGATCCTGAAACCAAAGAGGCTTTGCTGTACTGTCATTCAACCCAACGGGAGAAAAAAGAAGCCGCTATCAGCCATGGGTATACCAGGCGATTTGAAGAAGCCATTGCTAAACTTGAAAAAGGCTTGAACCAACCCAGATGCCTTAAAAAATATGAAAAGGTTCTTGAACAGATCGGCCGAATCAAACAAAAATTTTCAAAAGCCGCGAAACAGTATGACATAAAGATCACACAAAATGAAAAAACCGGAAATGCCGTAAACATAACCTGGGAGAAAAAAATCATTTCCGAAACAAAAGACAGTCTTCCCGGAGTTTATTGCCTGCGGACAAGCCACACAGATATGAATGAATCTGATCTTTGGCATACCTATACCATGCTGACGGACCTGGAAGCGGTTTTTCGTTCATTAAAATCCGAACTTGGGCTCAGGCCTGTTTTCCATCAGATAACCGATCGGGTAACCGGCCATCTTTTTATAACATTGATTGCATATCATCTGGTCCACAGTATCCGCTACCGGTTGAAACAATCGGATATTCATGCAAGCTGGGATGATTTAAGAAAGTTTTTGACAGGCCAGGGCCGTGTGACGATAACCATGCAATGCAAAAATGGTGATGTGGTTCATGTGAGAAAAAGCACTCGCCCCGAACCGGACCAGCAGAAAATATATAGTGCGCTGGGGCTGAAATCTTATCCTGGAAAAACAATCAAAAAAATAGTTAAATATGAACAAAAGTAGTGCCATAAAGGCCACATCAATGGACGAAACAAATTGTAATTCCAGTATCTTATTCTTTTATGTCAAAAAGATGGGTTAAAAATACAAATCAACAGGTGCCTCGCTCGCACAATTTATTGAGATTAGCAAAAGAAGCTCTTATAGAAATATCTGACGAACAAAAGCATGCTTTAATTAGAATAACAGCATTTAACCTTGAATCCAGGTACCCTGACTATAAAAAAGAATTCAGGGGAAAATGCACCTTGCAGTTTACCGCAATGGAGCTGAAAAAAATCGAAGAGGTTTTTATATGGCTGAAATCGAACCTGTAGTGTTTAAAAAGGTCCAATCATTTCTCGACAAACTCCGTCTCACCGGATTCCATATCTCCAAAGCCTATATTTTTGGCTCCTATGCCAAGGGCCAAGAGGATCAGTGGAGTGACATAGATGTTGCAATTATTTCACCCCAGATAAGCAGCGACCGTTTTGAAGAACGGATAAGATTAACCGAGCTGGCAATGTCTATTGATGACCGGATCGAACCATTGCCGTTCAATCTTGACAGCTTCAAGGATGATGATCCTTTTGTACGACAGATAAAAACCGAGGGAGTGGTGATCAGTTGAATGACTCATTCATCAGAAGAGGAGTCCCTGATGTATCATTTTTTTCAGGCATTCCCAGGCGAAGATCTGTCATATATCTTGTGCGCTATTCCTTTCCCGTCAAACCACATTAAGCTCTTTGTACAGCTTATTCGCAGCAAACCGCTCAAATGCGAAACAACTCAGATCCAGGGTTTTGTAATGACCATAGGTCACCAGTTCTGAAACTGCTCTGCCGACACCGGGCCCCTGTTGTAAGCCATGACCGCTGAATCCATTGGCGAAGATGAAATTATTCACTGATGGATGTCTGCCGATTATCGCGTTTTGATCGCTTACATTATAGGCATAATGACCTGCCCAGGAGGATATCCGCTTGATGGCATCAAAAGCGGGGACCCGTTGCGCTAAGACAGGCCATAATTCTTCTTCAAAAACCGAATAATCCATAAAAAAATCTTCGCAGTCTGGATCATTTGCCTTATCCGGCGACTTGCCACAGATATAATTAAGCCCTTCGGGTCTGAAATAAGCACCGGATGGGTCTACCACGAGCGGGCAATTTGGCAGCAGCGTCATACATTTAAATAAAAAAACAAACCGTTTGCGGGAGTTGACCGGCAGGTCTTTAATCCCCGCCATATCAGCCGTGTGCGATGCCTTTGCGCCTGTTGCATTGATAAAAATGCCACCATTTATAACATCCCCTGAGCTTAATTTTACACTGACAATTTTATTATTTGTCCGTTGAATGCCGACTACTTGATCTTTCAGATAGGTCACCTTAAGATTTTTGGCTTTGTTCTTAAGCGCCATGGTCAAGCAATGGGGGTCGAACCAGCCTGAATCTTTGAATCCGAATGAACCGGCCACAATGTCATCTACATTCAGCCAATTGAATCTTTCCTTTAATTGAGCCTGATCCAGAATCTGGACGTTTGCACCAACAGAAAGCTGTGTCTCATGATTTTTCATGAGTACGGACATGCCGTTTTCGGTTGCAAGGAAAAGATAGCCGTTTTCTCTAAAATCCACACTGACAGGCTCATCAACTTGTAAATAGGAGTTGATATTTTTTATGAACGATGCGCCAAATTGGGAAAGCTGGATATTTTCGATATTGGAAAACTGCTGTCGAATACCGCCAGCCGAAAGGCAAGTGGAAGATTGGGCATACGTCGGGTCTTTTTCAATTACCAGGATTTTTCCATTAAAATCCGAATTGCTGGATAAAAAATAAGCCGTTGAACTGCCCATCACAGCGCCACCAATAATGATTACGTCATAGGTTGTCATGTCGGGTTCCTTTTTAGAATAGGGTGTTTGTTGCAGTTAGTGTTCCGGGTCATGCGTGGCCTCTAGATCAAAAATTTTAATGATGTTTTGATGGTATACTATAAAAATTGCTAAAGTCAATATATTAAATTGCCCCTGAACACTCTTTATTCCGTATGGCAGGTTGACCCTGAAATACAAAAGGCTTATTTTTTTTGTGACGCTGGTTTTATTATTCAGGAGGTCCGACCATGCTAACGGATAGTTCAGGGAGATTCGCATCGCAATTCTTGGCGACCCACCTGCCCCTGCTGTTGAAAAGAGTTTCACTTTTCTATGAACAGGATGGCACTTGCCTTGAATATTTTTTATACAGCAACTCAAAAAAAAGACTGATTTCAAAAAACCTGGTCGTTTCCCATGATTTGTTTTCAGACAGTTTGTATGTGGCCAAATTTTATCCTGAACTCTTCAGAGAGATGAACTGCAAGTATTTATCGGCTGCCTGCTTTTATCTCATGGTTCATCATGCAGTGAAAATATTCCATCTCTCAGAAAACTGCTGGGTCAACCTGGAAACGGATACAGCAGTTTTCAATAATTTTTATTCCCGGCTGAATGATTTTGATTTTAAAATCATTTACCATCGGCCTTCTGAGCGCGTATGCCTTAGAGGGCGCTATCATGAAATCCCTTTCAGTACGGATGAGGTCATCCAACATATACTTCCCCGTGATGATGAATAAGGGGCCTACCAGGTCAGTATTATTTCTCGCCAATAGCCATTCAATGACCCATCCAAAAAAAAGCTTGACCCTGGGTATCATCAATGCTAATTGATAATAATTACCAATTAGCATTGGGGGAAGAGTGTCTGATTCTCAAAAAAGATTTGAAATCATAGTTCAAAAGCTCAGGAAAAACCACCACAAAATAACCCCGCAGCGGCTTGCCATCATACAAATTCTTTCCGAAAGCTTGGGCCATCCAAGCGTTGAGGACATTTACGCCCAATTAAAAAATGATTTTCCGACCATGAGCCTTGCCACGATTTATCGAAATATTCTGCTGGTCAAATCCATTGGAGAGGTCCTTGAATTGGGATTTCCTGATTGGGGCAACCGATATGACGGGAATAAACCCTATCCCCATCCCCATGTGATCTGCATCAAATGTAAAAAAATCGTGGACCCGGATCTGGAGAGCTTGATTCATATGGAAAAGGAGGTTGCCAATGAAACGAATTTTAAAATCTTGACCCACAGACTGGATTTTTTCGGCATCTGCGGTGATTGCACAGCAAAACAAGGCTGAATATATTTTTTGTCGTTTAAATGATAATGATTATCAAATGCAAAAACATCATTAAAGGAGAACATCATGCCAAAAAAGAAAAAATTGACCACTAACGCCGGAGCACCCGTGGCTGACAACCAGAATGTACTGACGGCAGGGAAAAGAGGACCCCAATTACTACAGGATGTCTGGTTCCTTGAAAAACTGGCCCATTTTGACCGGGAGGTGATTCCGGAAAGGCGGATGCATGCCAAGGGCTCCGGTGCCTATGGGACCTTTACGGTCACCCATAACATCACACAATATACCCAGGCCAAAATTTTTTCCAAGATCGGTAAAAAGACGGATATGTTTGTTCGGTTTTCAACCGTTGCAGGAGAAAGAGGCGCTGCAGATGCGGAAAGGGATATCCGGGGGTTTGCCATGAAATTTTATACGGATGAGGGAAACTGGGACCTGGTGGGAAACAACACTCCGGTCTTTTTTCTCCGGGACCCGTTGAAATTTCCGGATTTGAACCATGCCGTTAAAAGAGACCCCAGAACCAATCTTCGCAGCGCATTAAACAATTGGGATTTCTGGACATCCCTGCCTGAGGCCCTTCATCAGGTGACCATTGTCATGAGCGACAGGGGGATTCCCTATTCCTACCGCCATATGCACGGCTTCGGCAGCCATACTTTCAGCCTGATCAATGGAAAAAATCAACGGTTCTGGGTAAAATTTCATTTCCGTACCCAGCAGGGCATCAAGAATATGACGGACCAGGAGTCTGAGGCTGCCATCGGCAAATGCCGGGAAACCCATCAGCGGGATCTGTATGAAAGCATAGAAAAAAAAGACTTCCCCAAATGGACCCTGTTCATCCAGGTGATGCCTGAAAAAGACGCTGCAAAGTGCCCGTACAATCCTTTTGATCTCAGCAAGGTCTGGTTTCATAAAGATTATCCCATGATTGAAGTCGGCGAGTTTGAATTGAATAAAAATCCTGAAAATTATTTTGCAGAAGTGGAGCAATCCGCCTTTAATCCGGCTAGCATTGTTCCGGGCATAGGGTTTTCACCGGATAAAATGCTCCAGGGCCGTCTTTTTTCCTATGGTGATGCCCAGCGGTACAGACTGGGGGTCAATCACCACCTGATCCCGGTCAATAAGGCCAGATGTCCGTTCCACAGCTATCACAGGGATGGAGCCATGAGGGTGGACGGTAATTACGGTTCCACTCTGGGCTATGAACCCAATAGTTTTGGGGAATGGCAGGAACAGCCTGATTTCCGGGAGCCGGCCTTAAGTCTTGAGGGGGCGGCGGATCACTGGAATCACAGAGAGGACGAGGATTATTATTCACAGCCGGGCCGCTTGTTCAACCTGATGAATAAAAAACAGCAGAAAGTTCTGTTTGAGAATACGGCACGCTCCATTTCAGGAGCTTCTAAAGAGGTTCAACTCCGCCATATTGCAAACTGTATGAAAGCTGATCCAAATTATGGCAAGGGGATTGCCGAAGCCATCGGCATCAAAATAAAATAATTTTTTTTTAACAAAAAGCCGGAGAAAAGGACCTTTTGTATCTCCGGCTTTAAGATTCAGTCAAAGGGAAACATCATGAAACAGAATATTCACAATCCGGTCTGATAGGGCGGTGCCCGCCTTATCAGTTTCTGGGGATTTCGACCTGAAATTTTTTAGTTGACTGATCAACCACATGCGGCATTATAAACACATAATATATCCCATAACTATCACTTCTTATTATTCAAATTGGCTATTTATTTTAATGAAAAATTAATTTTTTACTTGACAATGCAATTACACTGTCGCTATGTAGTAGCTATGAAATAGATATGATAGCAGGACTATATTTCATGAAGGGTCATCTTATTTTTCTAAGGAGGAAAGGGTTGTATGTCATCAAACAAGTATTTTAAGCATGAAGGGCCATGGTCGGATGCAAGTGATCCCCTGATGTGTTCTGATACAGGGGACTGGCGAACCAAACGGCCGATCGTCGACAAGGACAAATGCATATTCTGCGGGTTTTGTGCGATCTACTGTCCGATCCAGGTCATGGAGATGGTTGAAGAGTCGTATTTTTCTCCAAATCTGGGCTTTTGTAAAGGGTGCGGGATTTGTGCCAAGGAATGTCCCAAAAATGCAATTTCCATGATGCCGGAGGGGGATTTTAAAAAATGATTACAAAAGCACAAAAAAAATCACAGATTAAGGTTATCACAGGAAACGCTGCTGCCGCCATTGCTGCAAAGCTTGCCCGACCGGATGTGGTGGCAGCCTATCCCATTACTCCTCAGACCGAAATTATTGAACAGATTTCCCAATTTCATGCAAATGGGGAAATGGATTGTGAATTGATTACGGTTGAAGGTGAGAATTCCGCTATGAATGCTGTTATGGCAGCATCTCTTGCAGGAGGAAGAGTGTTTACCGCAACTTCTTCCTGGGGGCTTGTCTTCATGTACGATGCGATTCTTGCCGCAGCCGGTGCAAGAGCGCCGATTGTTATGGTGAATGTAAACCGTGAAACACCGGGTATTATAGCCGTATCCTCCGGTCAGCAGGACATGATTTCCACAAGAGATGCCGGGTGGATTTTCCTTATTGCCGAGGATTGCCAGGAAGTTCTGGACCTGGTTCTCCAGGCCTATCGTCTGGCTGAAGATTACGATATCCAGGTGCCGGTCATGGTTCATTATGACGGTTTCTATCTGTCATATCTGTCTGAAGGCGTGGATGTGCCCTTTCAAGAAGATGTTGATCAATTTTTGTCTGTTTTAAAGACTCAACCCGAAAGGACTAAGCTGGTTCCGGGCGGCAAACTGGGCTGCGGTTCCCATGGAATCCTTTTAGGGTATCTGGAACTTCGGCATAAACATGTCTCAGCCATGGAAAGAGCCAAAGCCAAATTTGAGCAGATTGACAAAGAATATGAAGAAATTTTCGGCCGCAGTTATGGCGGTCTGGTTGAAGAATATCGAATGGATGATGCAGATGCGGTACTGGTGGGTTCAGGCTCTATGTGCGGAACCATTAAAGCGGTTATTGATGAGAAGCGGGCTGCCGGCGTTAAGGTCGGCCTGTTAAAATTGAGAATGTACAGACCTTTCCCCAGCGAAGCAATGATTAAAGCCCTCAAGGGTAAAAAAGCCATTGGTGTGGTGGACAGAAGTCTTTGTTTCGGGTTCAAGGGCGGTCCGATTTATACGGAACTTAAAGCCTTTGAAACTAAGCTGGGCGGTTCAAAAATGATCAGTTTTATCGATGGTATTGCAAACACAGACATCACAAAAATCAATGTTGCGACAATGATCGATACAACCTGTGATCTTGCTGCGGGTAAAGACGTTCGCGAAGTCACATGGGTTTCATATCCTGAAGCCCAGGAAGAGGGAGGGCTTTAACATGACGGACAAAAAGAAAGAAAATCTGACTAAAGTAATGGATTATCTCAAACATAAGGATCCATTTTCAAAAGGTGTGGCATTCTGTCCTGGTTGTGGTCTTGAACTTTTATTGCGGTTTATTCCCCAGGTGATAGGCAACGATATCGTCATTACCGGCACACCATCCTGTTCAGCACCGGTGCTCCTTGGACAGAACAATCAATCATGGCATACCCTTTCATACTTTGGAACCTTGATGACCGGCGCTGCGGCAAATGCCACGGGTCTTGCCAGATATTACAGGAAAGCGGGCATAGAGAATACGGTCGTCTGTTTCAATGGCGACGGAACCGCTGCTGATATCGGGTTTGGCAATCTGTCCGGAGCCGCAGAAAGAAATGAGCCTTTTATCTATATCTGCTATGACAATGAAGGCTACATGAATACCGGTATCCAGAAAAGCGGGACAACTCCTTATGGAGCGACCACAACAACAACTCCTTTGGGCTCTGCTCATAAAGGGAAAAATCTTCGAAGAATGAACCTGGCTCTAAAAATGGCCATGCACAAAATTCCTTATGCTGCCACAGCAACCTTAAGTGATCTTGACGACCTGGCCAAAAAATTGCTAAAAGCAAAAGAAGCTAAGAAAAGAGGCTTTGCATTTCTTCATGTTTTTACACCTTGCACGACCGGTTGGGGGTATGCGCCTGAAAACACCATTGAGGTTTGTCGAAGGGCTGTAAAAACAAATTATTTCCCGCTTTGGGAAGCAGTAAACGGCAAAATCAGGATGACCAAAACCGTTAAAAAACCCAAGCCTGTATCAACTTATACCGAGCTGATAAAAAAATTCGCTCATATGAGTGAAGAAGATCTTCAGATTCTTCAGGATGATGTGGATTATGAATACTGCATGCTGGGCGGGTTGAGTTTACTGGAAGGAGAATGTCAGCTTCCGGTATCTTCAGAAGATTAAAGGAGGAAATGCAAAATGAGTGAAGTCAGATTTCATGGTAGAGGGGGGCAGGGGGTTGTCACTACCTCAAAAATTCTTGCCAATGCTTTTGCCAGGACCGGGCAGTTCGGCGCCAGTTTTCCCATGTTCGGGTTTGAAAGAAGGGGTGCGCCAGTTACGGCATTCGGCAGATTTTCCGATAAGCCGGTCAGAGAAAAAACACAGATATACAATCCAGATATTATTGTAGTGCTTGACCCGAGCCAGAGAAATTCTGCAGCCGTGTTTCTGGGGTTGTTACCGGGCGGTATGATGCTGTTGAACGATTCGGATAACACAATCAATGTCTCCCACGACAATTTAAGAAAGCTGGGTATCATTAATGCCAATAAAATTGCACAGGAAGAAATCGGCCTGTCCATACCCAATACGGTTGTAGTCGGCGCATTTGCCAGGATGTCAGGGTTACTGGATATTGAACCGTGCTGCGAAGCCCTCCAGGATTATTTTTCCGGAAAAAAGCTTGCCGCTAATATCGTATGTGCCAGAAGAGGGTTTGAAGAAGTCGAATTATTTGATCTTTAATACCAGGGATAATAAAGATCAATGAGGGTATAATTTTAATTTTAATAAGGAGTTATTATGCCTAGATGGGGAATGGTAATTGACGTAAAAAGGTGTATCGCCTGCTGGGGCTGCACCATTGCATGTAAAGAGGAGCATTTTCTTCCTCCCGGAGTATTCTTTAACAGAGTACTCATCGGAGAGACCGGAAAATTTCCATCATCCAGCAAACTGATTTATCCGATTCTTTGCAACCACTGTTCTGATGCAGCTTGTGTGGAAGCTTGTCCTACAGGAGCGACCTATGTAAGAGAAGACGGGATCGTGGCCATTGACGATACAAAATGTGTGGGCTGCAGGGCTTGTCTTATCAGTTGTCCATACCAGCAGAGAACTTATTATGATCAGAAAGTGAAAGACAAGGAATATTTTCCGGGTCAGGGTAAGACAGCAATGGAATTGATCGGAGAAAAACTGTACCCCTTTAAAGTCGGGACGGTTATCAAATGTAATTTCTGTTCGGAAAGAATCGAAGACGGTTTGAAAAAGGGTCTCAAACCCGGCAAGGACGAGGATGCCACTCCGGCATGCGTGAATATCTGTCCGGTCAATGCAAGGACTTTTGGTGACCTGGATGATCCTAACAGTGAGATCAACCGTTTGATTATGGAGAATAAGGGTAAACAGCTCCGGAAAGAATTTGGTACGGAACCGGCAGTCTATTACATTGATTAATTTACAGGGGGAATGATGACCTATAAAACAGATGAAATTTGGGAAGACAAATGGGTAAATACCACCTGTGGCGTCTGCTACTGCGGTTGCGGCGCAAAAGTCAGAGTGGTAAACGGGGTTCCCGTTAAAATTGAGGGAATCAAAGACAGCACGATGGGTGGTGACAATGCAGGACTTTGCGGCAAAGGCGCGGCAGGGCTGATGTATTATCATGACCCCAACCGGATCAAAAAACCGCTTCTGCGAACCAATCCGGAAAAAGGAATCGGGGTGGACCCGAAATGGAAAGAGATTGAATGGGATGAAGCCTTGAATATCATTGCTACCAAGATGAAGAAAATCATGGAGGATGATCCCAACAAGATCCTTTTTACCAATCAGACCATGAGAGCGTCTGACGGTCCGCACAACCATCCATATTTTTATGCCCAGGCCTTCGGTGTAAAAAACAACGGGAATTTTATCATCGGCGGCGGCAGTCTTCACTGCGGAAATGCCTGCCATATGCTGGGCGGCCTGATCCATGGGGCCTGGTCCATTGCACCGGACTGGAGATATACCAAATATGTATTGAAATGGGGTTCCAGCAAAGGAACCGGTTCCGGACATTCCGCCATGACCAATGCCCGTCTGAGGGCCGATGCGATCCGGCGCGGCATCAAGGAAATCGTATTTGATCCCATGGGGAACTTTGCCGGCGGCAAGGCAACCGAATGGGTCGCCATCCTTCCGGGTACGGATACGGCCGTTGGGCTCGCCATTGCCAATTATATCGTGAATATCCGCGGTGAAATGGACCTGCTTTATCTTAAGGCCAAAACCAATTTCCCGTATTTGATCAGAGATGACGGCACATACGTGCGTCATATCGGCAGCAAAAAGCCGCTGATATTTGACAGCAGGGAAGCTAAGATCAAGGAATATGATGACAAGTCTCTTGCCTTTGAAGATTGTGCCCTTGATGGCGAATACGAATATGAAGGGGAAAAATGCAGACCCTGCTTTATTCCGTTTAAAGAACATTTAAAACAGTATACCATTGAATGGGCAGCCGATGTGTCCACTGTTCCGGCCGCCAAGATTCTGCAGGTGGCCAAGGGCTGGGTAGATAATGCCCAAATCGGTTCAACCATCACTCTTGAAGGCAAGACTTATCCTTACAGACCGGTTTCATCAGTAACCTTCCGGGGCTCACAGGGTCATTCAAACGGAATCCACCAGGTGGCTGCGATTGATTTGATGGCACAGTTGGTGGGTGCAGAAGACGTTCCAGGTGGAACTCTAGGATGGCCTGCCATCCGGAGAGCTTATCCGGGCGGCAATTATGAACAAACCTGCAAGGTAGGGACTGACGGTGTTATTGTACCATCCGTCTTTTATTCCCATGATCCCTGGCCGGTCCATGCACCCAGTTATCCTGCCACCAACATGGGCTGTGTTGATTTATGGACACACTGTACCCTTTCCCATATACCCTATGTTGAGGAAATGGAATATATCCATGAGAAATTGGGCATGAAATCTAAACCGGAAATGATTTTCGGGATTTCAGCGAATTTTGTGATCAGTAATTCCGACTGGGCCACCGCCGTTAAAAATTTTAAAGACTGCTTTGTCGTTCAGATGGATCTGTGGGTTAATGAAACCGACCAGGCCATCGGTGATATTATTCTGCCGGACGTATCTTATCTGGAAAAAGACTGTTGGTCCTCTGAAATAGATGCGTTTTTCTTTTCCGGATCACCCTCCCATGAAAATTGGTATGTGCACATGCAGCAGCCGGTTGCCAAACCGGTGGGTGAATCCAGATTCTTCATGGATGTTTATATTGATGTAGCCAACCGTTGTGGGGTACTGGATAAATTTAATGCCAAGCTCAACTCCTACTATGGCGTTGCAGACCCGGAACTACAGATCAAACCCGGAGAAGTCTTGACCTGGAAACAGATCGGTGAAAGATTCATGAAATGGGTTTATGGCAAGGATGCGGATAAAGTCCAGAAACAGGGGTATGCGACATGGAACAAGGCCATCGATGATGTCTACTGGCGATGGAATATTGATACCCGGTGCCCGGTTTACATGGAATATCTGATCCATGACAAACGGGGCATGAAAAAGATATTTGATGATGTCGGATTTGATCTGTGGATGGATTGGGATCAGTATACACCGCTGCCATCCTGGTTCTGGCCGGAATCCCACAAGGATCTGGACAATGAATTTGATCTGATCGCATTCTCTTACAGGGATATCCTGCACACCAACAATACCACATTCCAGAATCCCTACATCGATGAAGTCTCCAAGATGTGTCCGTACACGTTTACCATTACCTTGAACACGACCATGGCAAAACAAAGAGGATTAAAGGACGGCGATATCATCTGGATTGAAAACAAATACGGTGTTAAAGAAAATGGAATTGTGAAAACCATGGAGGCTCAGAGCCCGAAAGTTATCGGTATCGCCGGTCAGGGGGGACTGTGGGCGGATGGGCGGCCTATTGCCAAGGGTAAAGGCGCCAACTTCTGCAAACTGTTGCCGGCAAAATTCAGATATTTTGACCCAGTTGCCGGTAACATGGAAACCGCTGTTGCAGTGAAAATTTATAAAGAATAAAGGAGGGATATAAAATGAATAATAAAATTCACCATCTTGTACAGACTATGTTTCCTTCTGACGGCAGCGGGCTAAAACCCTATGAATGGATGATTAACCCCACCCGTCAGTTACAATGGATTGATAAACAGGGTATTTTCCTCTGGCTGGCCTTCTTTTTTTCTGAAATCGGAGCCGGTCTGTATTTTGTTTCACTTTTTTATGAGTTTAAAGCCGGATTGGTTCTGGGCTGGCTCATTACCCTTGTGCTCGGCGGTCTGATTCATGTCCTGTACCTTGGCAATCCGCTGCGGGCCTGGCGTATGATCATGAAACCCAATACATCCGAGTTGTCTCGCGGTATATGGATAATTGGGGTTTTTGCCGCCCTGGGATTTTTTCAGATTATAACCGGCAATAGCTTTAATATTATATTCAATACCATCATGGGAATTTTGTGTCTTCTTATCATTTCCCATGGATTTGCCACCATGAATGTGATCCGGGCACTTCCTGCCTGGAGTTCAACCATGGTCCTGCCTTTGTCTGTTATTTCAGGGGTATGGATCGGTCACCAGCTCCTGCAGTTCATGTTTGCCGTTTCAAAACCAGCAGAGATGGCAGCCGGCATGGAAGTATGGGCTGAGGTGTTTTTCTTTGCCTATGTCCTTTGCATCGTTCTTTATATCTGGGGAACCTACCACAGCAATGAGATTGGAAAGGAATCCATCATCATGCAGGGTACAGGGGAACTTCAGAGGATTTCTCTTATCGGTGTGGCAGGACTTGGTGTTGCACTCCCGCTGATCCTGACCCTGATCATGTGGGGCGGGGATACCAACGCCTTCTGGATTTTCTTAAGACTGGCCTCTGTGATTGCAGGCGATCTTGCGGTAAGGTATGTGATTATGAAAAGTGCGGTCTATAAACCGCTCTTAACAAGACAATAACCATATGTTCTGATAATGGGCGGGCAGAGAATGATTTTTCCTGCCCGCCCATTTCTATTGGTGAAGACGGTTCAGGAAAAAAATTAAGGATTGAAAATAAAAGTAAAAGAATATAATTATAGCTATATAACAGATGGAAAAAAGCTATAATCCAGTATTAAGAAGCAGTTAAGGGAAAAATAGGATTCCATATGGCGGATAAAGAAAAACAGGAAAAAACAGTGGAAAAACAACCTTTACCTCAAACAAAAGTAAAGTTTGAAGTTTATGGTGAAGAGATGATCGAGAAAGAAGTTAAATCCAGCGGCAACAGCGGGAGAATTTATCTGCCGCCAAACTGGGTCGGACATACTGTGAAGATCATAAAAGTAGAATAACAATGGAGGATCTTGTGGAAAACGCAGTTAAGATAAGAGAAATTACTTTTGAGGATGCAGTGGTCATTCAACAGATAAGAAAGGCGATTTCAGAGGAAGACGGTTCTGTTGATTTTGAAAAATTTATTGAACAGCAGATATCGGAAAGCAGTGGCAAGTTAAGTCTTGTGGCTGAAATTAGCGGAAGGGTTGTAGGGTACATGATCAGTACTACCCTGTATGCCGGGTTCGGGATTAAAAAAAGTGCCTGGATCATGGCCATCGGCGTCCACCCCGAATATATGGGACAGGGGATAGGACTGAGCCTTGCCCGGAAAATCTGTGATATTTATAAAGAAAAAGGGATTGAAAACATATATTCTTCGGTTCTGTGGGATTCCACGGATGTATTGTCTTTTTTCAAAAAGCTGGGATTTGAAAGAAGCGAATTTATCAACCTGAAAAAGAGATTGTAATTTGTAGGCTGATCCTGATCCTTTTTCGCTCAAAAGGAGTCACACGCGTTAATGTCGGATCTTCTCACCATTGGCCTGGTAATTCTGGCGGTATGCATTTACTTCAGCAGGTCCATTTCAAAGGAGGCCCTGGAACTGCTTTCGGCGCAAAATAAAATTCATCTGGAACAACAATTTTCAAAATTCGGCAATCGTCTTTATCTGATCCCCATTATCATTGGTTTTACAGTATATTTGATTATCACCTATTTACGACCGTCTTTTTCAAATGCTGCATTTGTCCTATTAATCCTATTTTTTCTTTCTTATCTCGTCTTTACCTCGATCCGGGTTATCCGTATAATGAAAATGTCAGGCCTTCCGGATGCCTATATCAGAGAATATAAACAATCCAGGTGGGTATATAACATCGGATTTGCTGTGTGTGGCGGCATCCTCTTATATGAACTTCTGAAATAAAAACAGGGATTCAATCAGGAAACCGTTCCCCTTTTCTTTGAATAGTTTTCATATTCTTTTGTATCCATGATTCTCTTAAGTATCTGAACCACTTCAAAAACCTCAAGATAGGTATTATACAGCGGTACAGGAGCGATCCGGATGATATTGGGCGGTCTGAAATCCGGGACAACATGGTTGGCCAAGAGGGCTTTCCCGATGCGGACAGCTTCGGTTTCATGCTCAAGAGCGATATGGCCGCTTCTTTTTTCAGGGTCAAGGGGTGTTCCGATCTTAAAATGATAAGGGCTTTCTGACAAATACACATCCACAAGATACGCAAGATATGAGGTCATTTTTTTTGACTTTTCCCTGATAGGGGCTATCCCGGCTTCAAGAATAAGGTCAAGGGAACTTTCAACAGGCGCAGCACTCAGCATCCCCTGGGTTGAAATCTGCCAACCCCCGGCACATTTTGAATGGTCAAACTCAATGCTCATATCAAACTGCCGGTCCTTTTTGCAGCCATACCATCCTGCCAAAACCGGTGTTTTATTGAAATGCTTTTTATTGACATATAAAAAACCAGGACTTCCGGGGCCGCCGTTCATGTATTTGTAACTGCACCAGACGGCAAAATCAAGATCCCATTCTGAAAATCGGTGAGGGACGACCCCGGCTGAATGGCAGCAGTCAAACCCGATACAGATACCTTTTTTATGGGCTTCCCGGATGAGAAAAGGCATGTCCAGCAACTGGCCGCTCCGGAAAAGAACCGATGGTAGAAAGACCAGGGCCGTCTCGTCCGTCATGGCGGATGCTATGGCATTTTCATCCAGGCATCGGCCGTCAGGGCTTTTCATGAGGATCAATTCTTTTTCAGGATCAAGACCCTTCGATTGAATCTGGCCCTTGAGGGCATAGATATCGGAGGGGAAATTGAGTTCATCGGCAATGATTTTTGTCCGGTTCCCTCTGGGCTGGTAAAAGGTGCTGATCAAAGAATGAATATTTAATGTGGTTGAACCGGTCATGATCACTTCTTCCGGTTCAGCACCTACAATGGATGCACATTTATAGCCGATTTTTTCCGGTTGAAAGAACCAGGGTTTATCTCCACCCATCCACCCGCCAATGGCATAGTCTTTCCATTCTTTTAATACCCGAAGGACACTTTCCTCGGCAGCTTTGGAAAAAAGGCCCAGGGAATTTCCATCCATATAGAGGGTATTTTCAGGTATATGGAAATTTTTTCTGAACTGTTTCAGCATGTCTTCCTGATCAAGCTGTTCTGCAAAATTCCGATAGGGTTCAAATGTATATTGCATCAATCAAAAGTCCTTTAATCCGGATAGTTATAAATGGTAAATTAATTGATCGTAGAAAGCCTGTATTTTTTTTGTCAGGGGTCCGGGTGCGCCTGTCCCGATCTTTTTTCCATCCACTTCAATGATGGGTTGTATTTTCATGACTGTTGAACATAAAAAGGCTTCATCCCCATTATAAAATTCATTGATATCATAATATTGCTCCTGAACCGCTATCTTTTCTTTTTTGCAGATCCTGTTGATGATGACATCCCTTGTGATTCCGGGAAGAATATGATTGTCAAGCGGATGGGTAATAAGAATATTGTTTTTGATCATGAAGATATTGGTGCAGGTCCCTTCCCGCACATATCCTTCTTTTGATATGAAAACCGTATCCGCAAGGCCTGCTTTTTTGGCCTTGTGCTGTTCCAGCGCCGCGGGCAGAAGCTGAACGGTTTTCACATGACACATTCCCCACCTGTAATCCTCACAGGTTCTTATCCCGATGCCTTTTGTGTTTACGCCCGGGTCAAGGTGGGCAAGATTTTTAATGGTCATCGTGACCTGGGGGGAGACTTTATTGGTATAGCTGTGAGCTCTTGGCTCGACGCCCCTGGATACCTGGAGGTAACAGCCAGCTCTTTTATATTCTGAAAGGGTAAACAGGTTGATGATTTGATTTTTCAGATCGGAGAAGGAAATAGTTGGAAAATCGATCTGCTCCATGGAGCACTGAAGTCTTCTCAAGTGTTCATCGAGACAGAAAATATGAAAGTCAAAGCTTTCAATGAACTCATACACTGCGTCACCGAACTGATAGCCGCGATCCTCAATGGAAACAAAAGCGTCTTCGATTCTAATGATTTGACCATTTAAAAAAGCAAGATCCGGCATGGTGATCCTCCTGAATATAGATTGACCGGTCAAATCAATGACGCGGTGGTTGTTTTCATTATGTTGAATACTTCCGTCAAATTTAAAATAGTGAAACGGCATTTGTCAAGAAAAGGATGATAAAACTCATACTATGACTTGACAAATTAATACCCCATGAATATAAACTGACGACATCAGTAAGGGATGATATAAGTAAAGTAAGTGTTAAACAAAGCTGTACCAGGCGGGTTGAAATGCAGATAGAATAAGAATATCCGCATTTGACCCGAAATTTTTTAACATAAATTTATTTTTAGTTAAAGGGGGAGTGTAGTATGAAACATTTAGTTAAAGTGTTAGTAGCTGTTTGCGTTCTGTGCGGTTTGATGGTCGGTTCAGCCGCAGCAGCAAATGTTCTCACAATTAAAAAAGGGGAGCCAATTCATCTGGCTGCCTGGTTTGTAACAACTGGGCCCAATTCATCTCTGGGAATTGATACCTTCCGCGGTCTTGAAATAGCCATCGCCGACATTGGCGGTTCCATCAAAGGCCATCCCATCAAGCTGAGCAGCCAGGACGAAGGTTGCGGCCCCGAAGGCGGCCAGACCGCTGCATCTAAAATCGCATCAGATCCGACAGTTCTGATGGCCATTGGTTC
Organism: Desulfobacula sp.; assembly: GCA_020048635.1. Lineage (GTDB taxonomy): Bacteria > Desulfobacterota > Desulfobacteria > Desulfobacterales > Desulfobacteraceae > Desulfobacula. The sequence goes on from JAIFMF010000195.1 coordinate 18,592, forward strand.
AAGCTGCTCAAGCGCTGCAAAACCGGGTGTGCCCATACTTTGGAAGATGAAGATCCCTTCAATTTCTGCATCCAATACCGCTCCCTTCCTCACAGATCCTGCCAGCGGGCCGGATTTTGCCGGTTACCTGAGAACCTGTCACAATGACAAGGTCCAGGGTGCGGTTGCTGCGGATTTTACATTTAAAAAACTCAATATGAAAAAAGCCGCCGCCATCCATGACGGCAGCGTTTATGCCCAGTCTCTTGCCCAGGTATTTGCAGACACCTTCAAGAAACTTGGCGGAACCATTACTTCCATTGAAGCTGTTTCTCCTGGTGATACAGACATGAGACCGGTTCTGACAAAAATTGCCAGCGGTACTCCTGAAATGATCTATATGCCCATGTTTATCCCTGAAACAGCCCATTGCGTAAAACAGGCAAAACAGGTTGCCGGACTTGAAAAAACAGCTCTCATGAGTGCTGACGGATCCTTCTCTCCCGACTTCCTTGCAGCAGCAGGCAATGCAGCGCTTGGCATGTATCATTCCAGCCCTGATTTTTCAGCCCTGGATGCTTCCTACAAAGTGTTCCTTGAAAAATTCAAGAAAAGATACGGAACTGATCCTGAAGCTCCTTTCCATGCCCATGCCTATGATGCCATGTTCCTGATCAAAGCTGCCATTGAAAAAGTTGCTGTTGATAAAGGCGGAGCCCTTGAAATCGACAGAGATGCTTTCAACAAAGCATTGCATGAAACAAAAGGGATGAAAGGCCTTACCGGTACCATCACCTGCAACGCAAACGGCGACTGTGCTGATCCTAAAATAGCTGTTTACCAGCTATCTGATGCTGATCTCAAAGCCAATAAAATGTCAACCGTACCTTTCTGGAAAGCGTACTAAATTTAAATACAAACACCACCCGGTAGCTCACTCACTATCGGGTGGTGTGCTTTTCTTGGGATAAAAAATATAAAGAGATTTACCATAGGGCTGATTAAATGGTCTAACTATTTACTCAGCCCTGAACCAAGTTATTTTTTATCATGGGATGGAGGATGAATGTTTCAAAAATGGAAAGATAGGGTGACGCTGACCGACATTGTCATGTGGATGATCGGGGGGACCCTTTTGTTAATGTGCTTATGGGGATCGGTTTCCACTATAAGGGCGGGCCTGTACACAAAAAGTCACTGGATAGACTTTGTCATTTTCGGGCTGGCTCAGGGTAGTATCTATTCATTGATAGCGACTGGCTACACCATGGTCTATGGTGTCCTGAAGATGATCAATTTTGCCCATGGTGAGGTTTTCATGAGCGGTCCTTTCACCGGCTATTTTTTGGCAATGGCCATGTGGCGAAGTGAGTTCCTGGATAAACACCCGATAATGGCGATTATTGCTATTTTTGCATTGGCCATGTTTATTTCTACGATGGTGGCATATCTAGTAGAAAAAATTGCCTACAGACCATTGAGAGGTGCACCACGACTCATTCCTCTGATTACGGCAATAGGGGCTTCCTTTTTTCTTCAGTATCTTTTCCGGGGGTTGTATGGATCAGGTATCAATGCATACCCTGATGTTCAAATCCTTGATGGATTCTGGATGATATTAGGCGTAAGAGTTCTGAAGATTCAGGTGATTGTCATTATCGCAGCAATTTTAATGATGCTGCTTCTTTATGGGTTTATCATGTTGACAAAGGTCGGGAAAGCCATCCGGGCCGTTTCGGAGGACAAGGAAGCCGCAGCTTTGATGGGGATCAATGTCGATGCCATGATTTCCACCACCTTTATTATTGGGGGAATGGCAGCCGGTGCCGCCGGTGTTCTGTATGCCCTGATGTATAAACAGGTGCATTTTTTCATGGGATTTATTCCGGGCTTGAAAGCCTTTACCGCAGCAGTACTCGGGGGAATAGGGAATATCCCGGGTGCAATGCTCGGTGGAGTTTTCCTGGGGTTGATAGAATCCGTAGCTCCCGCCTTGTTCCTTGATGGTCTTGGAATTATAGCACCATACCAGTTAAAGGATGCGATTGCATTCTGGGTGAACGATTAGCCACGAAAAAGGCCTAAAACAAATACAGTATATAGGGTGAAAGTATGACAAAAACTCAATCTTTATGGAATCATGGTGTAAAAATAGGCGCTATCGGTGGAGTCAGCGTTCTCACCATCTCCCTGATCGGGATGGTTCAAATGTTCGGGAAACGGTTTATTGTTGCCGATTTTCTGCCGATGGGGGTAGCCATAGCGTTAATTCTCACAATCTTGACCGCTTATCTGGCTGCAAAAAAAACATCGATTCCAGATAAATCAATTCAATTAGCCAATTCAGTGATTTCCGGACTTATGACCGCCGGGGTTCTGTCCATGCTGGTGATTATCGGACGTTCGATTAAACTTCGAACCGTTTTTGTAGAGGCATCTCCCCAGCTTTATAATATCCTTACCGGCGGTATCCAGGGAGCAGGGGGGATCATATTCCTTCTGGGCGTTGGTCTTTTATGCGGTGTTTTTGCAGGTATCCTGATTTTATTGAATGATCTCTGGCGTAAGCTGATCGTCAATGCCCTTGCAACCGTTTTTGTTCTCGGTCTGCTTCAGGAACTGATTATGCCCATTTTAAAGGCGTGGGATTTAGGAGTAACCAATTATATTGCAGAACTTTTTTATGCCATGAACGGGTTGACCCCCATGGGGGCAATTCTGGCGATGATCATTTTCAGCATAATTTATCTTTCATGGTATGCGAACCGGGAAAAAATCAAAAAGGGATATGGCGATCTGCCCAAAGAGACTCAGAAAAAGACAAAATACCTGGGTCTGTTGATTCTTGCAATTATCCTGATTGTTCTTCCCCAGGTGCTGGGTCTGTTTCTCAGCGAGGTGCTCACCATTGTCGGACTTTATGTGCTGCTGGGTTTGGGATTGAATATCGTTGTCGGGTATGCCGGACTTCTGGACCTGGGATATGTGGCTTTTTTTGCCATCGGTTCTTATGTGGTAGCTCTATTGACCTCTCCCCAGATTTTTGATTTCGGGCTGAATTTCTGGCAGGCCCTTCCCATCGCCGTTATTTGTGGCGTTCTGGCCGGGGTTATCCTGGGTATACCGGTTCTGAAGATGCGCGGTGATTACCTGGCCATTGCCACCCTTGGTTTCGGGGAAATTATCCGGATACTGGTGCTTTCCGATTTTTTGAAACCCTGGCTTGGCGGGGCACAAGGGATCGGTTCCATTCCCAACCCCAATTTTTTCGGATTTCACATGGTCAAACCCCAACATATCTATTATCTGCTGCTTGCCGGTTGTATTCTGGTGGTGTTTATTTCGCTCCGTCTGAAAAATTCAAGACTCGGGCGGGCCTGGATGGCCATGCGGGAAGATGAGGATGTGGCCCAGGCCATGGGAATCAATCTGGTTGCCACCAAATTGCTGGCTTTTGCCACCGGTGCCGGTTTCTCAGCTTTAAGCGGCGCCATATTCGCCAGCAAGATCGGGTCTGTGTATCCACACAGCTTTAATGTGTTCATCTCTATCAATGTTGTGGCTATTGTCATTATCGGCGGTATGGGGAGTCTGCCAGGGGTTGTTATCGGCGCTGCCGTACTCATGGGTCTTCCCGAGCTTCTGAGGGAATTTGCCGAATACCGGATGTTTGTCTACGGCGTGGCCCTTGTGGTCATGATGCTGTTAAGGCCGGAAGGGTTGCTGCCGGAACAGAGGCATAAAATGGCGCTTCATGATGAACCAGAAACCGAAGCGAAAACCGCTGCTTAGCCTTCAAGGAGATCTTATGGCCTTATTAAGTATACAGAATATGACAAAACGGTTTGGTGGGCTGGTGGCGCTGAATGCATTGAACATCAATGTAAAAGAAAAATCCATCCACAGCATTATCGGACCCAATGGAGCCGGAAAAACCACATTTTTCAACTGCCTGACCGGCTTCTACCGCCCTGAGGAAGGCGAAGTATTGCTGAATGGAAAATCTATTGTCGGGCTTTCACCGGACCGGATTGTCCATAAAGGCATCGCCAGGACCTATCAGAATATCCGGCTTTTCCCAAACCTCACTGCGCTTGAGAATGTTATGGTCGGGTATCATGTGCATCTCAAGTCCAGTTTTCTAGGACCCATCCTCGGTCTAAAAAGCACAAAGATGGAAGAAGCAAAAGCCAAACAGATTGCCATGGATCTTTTAAAATATGTGAAAATGGATGGAAAAGAAGAGACTCTTGCCAAAAATTTTCCCTATGGCGAGCAAAGAAGGCTTGAAATGGCCAGGGCTCTTGCTTCTCAACCCAAACTGCTGCTTCTGGACGAACCCACTGCCGGCATGAACCCGAGAGAAACTCAGGACATGATGGATTTTATCGAGCATATGCGGGGTGAAATCGGTATCACGATCGTTCTTATTGAGCATCAGATGCGGGTTGTAATGAATATTTCCGATATTGTAACCGTATTTGACTATGGGAAAATGATTGCCGAAGGCTTGCCTGAAGAGATAAAGAATAATAAGACGGTTATTGAAGCCTATCTTGGAAGCGGTGATGCTGCGGACTCTCATTAACAGGGTGAGGTTGGTTTATGATGGAAGTCATTCAAAATTTAAAGAAAAACAGTTGAGGTCAATCAATCATGGCAATGCTTGAATTAAAAAACGTGCATGCTCATTACGGAAAAATACACGCTTTAAAAGATATTTCAATTACCGTCAATAAAGGTGAAATCGTCACTTTGATCGGTGGTAACGGTGCAGGAAAAAGCACAACCCTTAAAACCATCAGCGGTACTTTGAGACCATCTGCAGGACAGATTTTTTTGAATGGCGAAGATCTGGGGAAATATCCTGCCCATGAAATCGTTACCCTGGGAATCGTCCAGGTTCCCGAGGGGCGGCGGGTTTTCGGCCAATTGACGGTGATGGAAAATCTTGATCTGGGTGCATTTACATCAAAAGACAAAAAAAGAGATGCAGCGACCGTTGAAAAGATTTTTCACATGTTCCCAAGACTTGCAGAACGGTCAAAACAACTTGCAGGCACATTGAGCGGCGGTGAGCAGCAGATGCTGGCCATGGGAAGAGCATTAATGGCCGATCCTAAAATCCTTCTTCTGGATGAGCCGTCCATGGGTCTTGCACCGGTTCTTGTGGACAGCGTTTTTGCCACCATTAAAACCCTTCATGCGCAGGGTGTAACCATTCTTCTGGTAGAGCAGAATGCCCGGATGGCTCTTAAGACTGCCTCACGAGGGTATGTCATCCAGACCGGAAAAGTAATCCTGGAAGATGATGCAAAAAAACTTCTTGAAAATGAAATGGTTAAAAAAGCCTATATGGGCGATTAAAAAAGAACACCAGGGGCATCCATACTTAAAAAAGCGGGAGCCCCTGTTATTTTACCAGCCATTTACCTGCCGTTTTTCAGCCCCTTTTTCATAAATTTCATTGTGGTAACCTCTTGAATCATAGTATGTTTAAAGACAATAATTAAATGAGGATGCCCCATGAATACCACAGAGAAAATTGATCTCCTTCGAAAACTCATGAAGGAGCGATATATTGACGCACTGATTGTTCCGACCGATGACCCTCACAAGAGCGAATATGTGGCCGAGTACTGGCAGATCAGAAAATGGCTTACCGGATTTTCAGGCTCTGCTGGAACAGCCGTCATTACGATGGATAAAGCCATTTTATGGACGGATTTCAGGTATTATATCCAGGCGGAAAAACAATTGAAAGGATCAGGGTTTAAGTTGTTCAGGATGGGGGAACAAGGGGTGCCGTCATTTACAAAATGGCTGAAAGACAATTTACAGCCGGAAGATAGCATCGGCATTGATTCAAATGTGTTCAGTGCAGCCAATGTAAAAGAATTGAAAAAGGAATTCGATGAGAAGGGCATCTTACTCAACCCCTCGGTTGATATTATTTCCCAGTTATGGATGGATCGGCCTCCAAAGCCGGAATCAAAAGCATTTAGCTTTCCGGAATCCTATGCCGGGCAAAGCCGGAGGGAGAAAATCAAACTCATTCGGGAAAAGATAGAGGCGTTCAGGGCAACCCATCATCTCCTCTCAACCCTTGATGATATTGCCTGGACCCTGAATCTCAGGGGGCAGGATGTACATACAAACCCTGTTAATATTGCATATGCAATGATATCACGGGAAAAAGTGTTTTTATTTATTAATAGAAAAAAAATAGATGCGGATCTTGAAATGGAATTGAATCAGGACGGCATTGAAATTTGCTCATATGAAGTAATCTATGATGCCTTGGCCGGACTGAAGGGCGGGGAGAGTATTCTGATTGACCCGGAAAATGTCAATTTCAGTCTTTATGATGCCATCCCAGAGCATTGCAGGATCATTGAAAAACCTAACCCGTCCATTTCAATGAAGGCGATAAAAAATGAGATTCAGATCCGGCATATGCGACAGACGGCCATCAAAGACGGGGTGGCGGTGGTAAAATTTCTTTACTGGATTGAACACCAGAAGGAAGATGAAGAAATAACGGAAATATCGGCTGCAAAAAAGATTTTTTCGTTTCGAAAGGAGCAGGAATTTTTTGTGGATAACAGTTTTGATCCCATTATGGCGTATCATGACCATTCTGCCATGTGCCATTATTCCGCAACACGAGAGACGGATTCGATCATCGGTAGGAACGGGATGTTTTTAGCCGATACCGGGGGACATTATCTCACCGGAACAACCGACATCACCAGAACCCTGTGCCTTGGGAAGCCGTCTGCCGAGGAAATGAGAGACTATACCCTTGTGATGAAAGGCCATATTGCGGTGGCCAATGCCCTTTTCCCGGCTGATACGCGCGGGTTCCAGATTGATACCCTGGCACGGCAGTATCTGTGGCAACAGGGCATGAATTTTGGTCATGGCACCGGGCATGGTGTGGGTTTCTTTTTGTGTGTTCATGAGGGACCGGCAAGGATCAGTTCCCACCCTGCTGACGTGAAACTTGAAAAAGGCATGCTTCTTACCAATGAACCCGGAGTCTACAGGGAAGGCAGACACGGCATAAGGCTGGAAAACATGATTCTGGTGGAGGATGCCTTTGAAAATGAATTCGGGAAATTCTTGAAGTTTGAAAACCTGACCTGGTGTCATTTTGAAAGGGATCTTCTGGATAAAACCTTATTGAATTATGAAGAAATTGACTGGATCAATTCATACCACCAGAAGGTGTATCGATTTCTTTCCCCGGAACTTGACGAGAAAACAGTTGCGTGGCTCAGGGAAAAAACAAGGCCCATTTAAAAGGAGAGATGATTTTTCTGGCCGGGCTTGTCTTAAGGGTGGCATGTTTCTTGATATGACATTTGGCAGAGAGACAAAAATAAGTCAACACCATCAATAATTTTAATAAAAAGGAGAAAGATCATGGTTAGTTGGATTTGCAATACATGCGGATACACCAAGGAAGCAGACACACCGCCGGAAAAATGTCCTTCCTGCAAGAGCGAGTGTTCATTTGTGGATAATTCCTGTTATACGCCGGATTGTGCAGGAAAGCCCAATGATCCTAAGATCAAGGGGTAACGGAATCAATACCATAACAAAGATGTCGGGAGGGTATGATGAGCAAAAAATACGGATGTAAAGGAAGAAACCCATCCTGATGAATGACAGGATTTTTTCGGCATCTGATTACCATTGGTCCACCAGTCATCTTCGGAACAGGATAAAGCCCCATTTTTTAGACTTTGATCATTATCCGGAGCCTTTCAAGGCTTATGATGCCATAAAAAAAATTGGTTTTCCGAAAGCTATTGACCCAGCAAAAAAGGATCTGATAGACCTTTTCAGCGAAATCGGCTCAGGAAAGCCGGGCAGGAGGTTTGAACCGGCTTCCTTATCCAAAGTGCTTTTCCTTTCCTATGGCGTGACACGGGCAGAAACATCAGGAAAGATCAGTTTTTTTTCAAGGACTGTTCCTTCTGCCGGGGGGCTTTATCCGTGTCATATCTACCTTATTGTGCGGCATATGGAAGGTTTTGAGACAGGTGTGTATTATTGCGATATGAGACAGGAGTCTCTCATTCTGATACAAAGAGGCTCATTTTCTGAGGGCGATGACAAAACTCTTGATATTTCATTTGTCATTACAGGATCTTTTTTCAACAGTGCCTGGAAATATAGAGAAAGAGCCTTTCGCTACCTGCTCCTCGATTCAGGGCACCTCATAGAAAACCTGTTCCTGGCCCTGAAAGCTGAAGGGCTTTGTTCAAGGGCTGATTATGCTTTTGATGATGATAAAATCTCAGCCCTTTTGTCTCTGGATAATGAGAAAGAGGTCCCGCTTGCATGTATTCATTCAGGTGGAAAAGAACGAAAACCGGGGAAAAGGTTTGAGGGCGGGTTGAATCTTTCAGGACCCTGTTCAAAGGAAATTAAAAAGGAAAGACAGGAGATTTCATATCCGATCCTGAATCATATATATGAATTAGGGAAACCGGGTTTTAAGAATGGAAGCGTTGATCCTGAATCAGTGAACGTGCTTACGCTTGAATCTGAAGGCCCAATAAGCTTTTTGAATTTTGAAATGGTGAAGGCCCCGCTGGATTATGAAAAAGCGGTTTTTTCCCGGCGATCAAAAAGAAATTTTATCACGGAATTTCTTGACAGGAAAAAAGCGTCTGTGCTTATGGAAGCAGCAGCAGGCCTTCATCCGGAGATCGGCCATCTTTCCACAAGGGCCAGGACGTTTCTGATCTTAGGAGTGTCGCTTCAGAATGTTGAGGGATTCGATGACGGGTTTTATCTTTTTTCAGAGGGCACATCTTCTCTTCATATGATCCGTAATGGAAGATTTCACGGCCCTCTTTCCCGTGTTTGCCTGGATCAGCAATGGATATCCAACGCATCCCTGAATTTTTTATTTATGGCCAATCTTTCAGGACTTGAAAAGGCCTTTGGACCCAGAGGATACCGGCTGATAATGATGGAGGCGGGAAGAATCGCCCAGCGAATTTATCTTGCAGCAACCGGGCTTGGGCTGGGCTGCTGCGGGGTCGGTGCCCTTTATGATGAAGAAGCGCAGGCACTGTTTGACCTTAACCCGGACAGCGCCCTTTTTTATGTGGTGGCTGCTGGGCGGATCAAAGGAAAAGAAAGATAAATAGATATAAGAAATTTTGATTACAATAAGAAAGGAATTGAAAAATGGCAGAACCAAAAGAGATGTATCAATGTCAGACCAGCAATTGCGGCTATATTTATAACCCGGATAAAGGGGACAGAAAAGGAAAAATTGAAAAAGGCACACAATTTTCAGACCTTCCTGAAGACTGGAAATGCCCTGTCTGCGGAGCAAGCAAAAAAGCCTTTAAGTCTCTTGGCTGAAAAAGGCATATTGGAATGGAAAAAATGGAGGTGTCAAAATGAAATGGATGCAGTTTTTAACCCCGGCCCAGTCGTTTGATTATAAGGAAGCAGAAGCCTATATGGCAGAACACGCTTCAGATACTGTCACTCTTCTGGATGTCCGGCAGCCTTCGGAATATAAGGAAAGCCATATCCCCGGCGCCACCCTGATCCCACTGCCCGAGCTGACCGACAGATTAGCCGAACTCGACCCTGAAAAACCCACCCTGGTATACTGAGCCATTGGTGGCCGCAGCCGGGTTGCTGCGCAAATGCTGGCAGGAAAAGGGTTTAAAAAGGTGTTTAATGTCTCCGGCGGGATCAATGCCTGGAAATCAAAGACAGCCATCGGCCCACAGGATCTGGGGATGGATCTTTTTACCGGGAAAGAGGCGCCCCTGGATGTTTTAAAGGTGGCCTATTCCCTTGAGCAGGGGTTGCGGGAATTTTATATCACCCTGGCAAAAAAGGCCGGCAATGAAAAAGTGAAAGATCTGTTTTTAAAATTGTCAGATATTGAAGTCAAACACCAGATGTCCATTTATACGGCTTATAACCAAATCAGCAAGGTTGAAACCAATAAGGCCGACTTTGAAAAAATGGTGGAAACAGGTGCCCTGGAAGGCGGGCTCTCCACTGAAGAATATCTTGATCTTTTCAAACCGGATCTGAATTCTGAAAAAGAGGTGATTTCCCTTGCCATGTCCATTGAAGCCCAGGCTCTGGACCTTTATCACCGGGTATCTTCAAAGATAACGCATCCGGAATCAAAGGCCATTGTGAATAAGATTGCCGACGAGGAAAAAGTTCATCTCACAAGTCTTGGCAGGCTGATGGACAGTCTTTGATAAAGGAGGACAGGATGAGAAAACATCTGATACTGGTAGGCGGCGGCCATGCCCATATGATGACCCTGGAGAACATCGGCAAATTTGTTGAAAAGGGATTCAAGGTTACAGTCATCGGGCCTTCGTTTTACCATTATTATTCCGGCATGGGGCCGGGCATGCTGGGCGGGACCTACAGCCCTGACGACATCCGGTTTGCCACAAAAGAGGTGGTGCAAAAACAGGGGGGAATATTTGTAAGGGACAAGGCCGTTCGCATCGATCCTGAAAAAAAAGAAGTCTATACCGAATCGGGTCATGCCTTTTCCTATGATGTACTCTCCTTTAATGCAGGCAGCTATGTCCCCATGCAGCCGGACTTGGAAAAAAGCGGGACTGTTTATTCGGTTAAACCCATTGAAAAGCTCATGGAAGCATCGGAAAAGCTTAAGGCTTTGTTTGCTGAAAGAAAAATCAGAGTCGACATTGTGGGGGGTGGGCCTTCTTCCGCAGAAGTGGCGGGAAATGTCTGGCAGCTTGCTAAAAAGATGAAGCGCCACAAGCCGGATATCCGTATATTTGCCGGGAAAAAATTCATGGCCCGGTTCCCGGAAAGCATCCGCTCCAGGGTTTTTTTCCATCTTTCCAAAAGAGGCATTCAAATCATTGAAACCGGGTATGTGAAGGATGTCAAACCGGATAGAATCATTCTCGACTCAGGCGAAGGGTTTTCAACGGATTTTATTTTCATGGCCCTCGGCGTTAAACCTTCTGCTATTTTTGAGGCATCCGGCCTTCCAATCGGGCCAGATAAGGGGCTTCTGGTGAACCAATACCTTCAGTCGGTCAAATATCCGGAAATCTTCGGCGGCGGGGACTGCATCTATTTCAAGGACCAGGCCCTGGACAAGGTCGGGGTTTATGCAGTCCGTCAGAACCCGGTGCTGCTTCATAATCTCATGGCAGCCCTGGAAGGAAAAAGCCTTGAACCCTTTGATCCAGGGCCTGAATATCTATTGATTTTCAATCTTGGAGGCGGGATAGGCGTTTTAAAGAAAAAACAGATCGTGTTCGGCGGAAAAATCGCCTTTATGATCAAAGACTATATTGATGTAAAATTCATGAAAAAATTTCAGGCTATTGAAAAGTCCTGATACTTATTAAAAGGAAACAATCTCCATGAAAAAAAAGACAGGGTTCAGGCTGGTACTGGTCGTTGTTATCCTGTTGCTGATAACAGTTTTTTTCATGGCGGGTCTGGATCAGTATTTTTCTATCCAATATCTTAAAAATAGTTTGGATGAGTTTAGAGGGTATTATGGGCAGCATAGAATTCTGACCATGGCGGCTTATGCGGGCGCTTATATTTTAGTAACCGGGCTTTCCCTTCCGGGCGCAGTGATCATGTCCCTGGCCGGAGGGGCTGTGTTCGGACTTTTTTACGGAACCGTCCTCGTGTCTTTTGCCAGCACTATCGGTGCTACCCTTGCCTTTCTTTTTTCGCGGTATCTGTTCAGGGACTGGGTCCGGGAAAAATTCGGTGCAACGCTTTTTGCCATAAACAAAGGAGTTGAAAAGGAAGGCGGGTTTTATCTTTTTACCTTGCGGCTTGTTCCTGCGTTTCCTTTTTTTCTGATCAATCTGGTCATGGGCCTGACCCCTATCAAAACCCGGATTTTTTATCTGGTTTCCCAGGTCGGGATGCTGCCGGGCACAATTGTGTATATCAACGCCGGAACCGAGCTTGCGAAAATTGAGTCCGCCTCCGGGATACTGTCACCCGGGCTTATGTTCTCTTTCTTTCTCCTGGGCATCTTCCCGTTCGCTGCCAAAGGGGTTACCGGTTTTATCCGTCGGAAAAAGGTTTATTCAAAATTTATAAAGCCAAAGCGGTTTGACTATAACATGATCGTGATCGGGGCAGGATCAGCCGGGCTTGTGGCCTCCTATATCGCGGCCGCGGTCAAGGCCAAGGTTGCCCTTATCGAAGCGGATCGGATGGGGGGTGACTGCCTGAATACCGGTTGCGTTCCCAGTAAAGCCCTGATTGCCACATCAAAACTGATTTCCCACATTCAAAGGGCCGGAGAATATGGGCTTGTCAATGCTTCGGCAGATGTTGATGTTGCAAAAGCCATGGATCGGGTTCAGGCCATTATTAAAAAGGTAGAGCCCCATGATTCGATTGAGCGGTATAAGGGACTGGGTGTGGACTGCATTCAGGGCAGGGCAAAGATAATTTCCCCCTTTGAAGTGGAAGTGAACGGAAAAATTTTGACCACCCGGAACATCATCGTGGCAACCGGGGCTAAACCGCTTGTGCCAAAGCTTCTCGGCTTGGAGAAAATCAATTATCTCACATCGGATACCATCTGGAATATCCGGACCCTTCCGAAACGGCTGGTGGTACTGGGCGCCGGGCCCATCGGGTGTGAACTGTCTCAATGCTTTTCAAGGCTGGGGTCAAAAGTGACCCTTGTCCAGAGAGGCGATGGGATCATGAAAAAGGAAGATCCGGATGCAGCGGCTATCATATTGAAAAGATTTCAAAACGAAGGCATAGCCGTTCTTTTAAATCATGCAGCAAAGGAAATCAGAATTACAGGGGAAGAAAAGCAGCTCTTCTGTGATCATCAGGGCAAGGATATTTGCATTGCGTTTGATGAGATTCTGATCGCCCTTGGCAGGGTGCCCAATGTCAAAGGATTCGGCCTTGAGGAGATCGGCGTGGAGCTGGATAAAAATGCCAATATCGAAACCAATGATTTTTTGCAGACCAATTTCCCCAATATTTTTTGCAGCGGGGATGTCCATGGCCGATATCAGTTCACCCATACCGCAGCCCATGAATCCTGGTATGCGTCCGTCAATGCCCTGTTTGGCTTATTTAAAAAGTTTTCCGTGGATTACCGGGTCATCCCCTGGGCTACCTATACCGATCCTGAGGTGGCAAGGGTAGGTCTGAATGAAACCGATGCGATCCGGCTTGGCACGAAATATGAAGTGACCCAATACGGCCTGGATGATCTTGACCGGGCCATTGCAGATTCCGAAGATCACGGGTTTGTAAAGGTTTTGACAGTGCCGGGCAAGGACAGGATTCTGGGGGTTACCATTGTGGGGCATCATGCAGCAGACATCATTGCCGAGTTTGTGCTTGCAATGAAGCACAGAATAGGGTTGAATAAGATCCTGGGAACGATCCATATTTATCCCACAATGGCCGAGGCCAACAAATACGCCGCAGGGGTATGGAAAAGAGCGCATGCGCCGGAGAAGCTTCTGGCATGGGTTAAAAAATACCATACCTTCATGCGGAAAGAAAAAAGATAAATTTAATCATTCATAAAAGGAGACTGAAAATGAAAGTAACCGTTACATCACAGTGCATGGGCGACAGAAACTGCAACAAACTTTGTCCTGAGGTATTTGAATATGACGAAGATCAGTTGAAATCAACGATTAAAGTCAAAAAGATACCAGATCATCTCAAAGATATGGTCCGCCGGGCGGCGCGAGAATGCGGTGCAGAAGCCATTACGATTCAAGAATAAAAAGGGGCGGATTATGGCAGCATTCAGGGAAAGCCGTACGGCAAAAAATCTTCATACCTCATTTGCCGCTGAAACCCAGGCCAGGACCCGGTATGATTTTTTTGCCGATAAAGCAAGGGAGGACGGGTATATCCAGATTGCAAAGATATTTAATGAAACTGCCAATCAGGAATTTGAACATGCATTGCGGTTTTTTAAATTCTTTAACGGCGGGGAGCTTGAAATTCAATGGACATTTCCTACGGGCGTGATCCTGGATACAAGGAGCAATCTGCTGTCAGCCGCAGCTCTGGAAAAATATGTCAGCGAAGACATGTACGCCAAATTTGCAAAGATTGCGGAAGAAGAAGGCTTTGAAAGGGCCGCCGACACATTTAACAAGATTATTGTGGCGGAAGCACATCATGAGAAACTTTATCTTGAGCTGGCAGAAAACATTGCAAAGGACCGGGTATTTCAGAAAGATGAGGAAAAGGTATGGCGATGCTTGAGCTGCGGTTATCTGCATACAGGGAAGGCCGCTCCTTCCAAGTGTCCTGCCTGTGTAAAACCCCATGGGTATTTTGAATTGCTGTATAAAAACTGGTAAAATCCTGCTGACAGGAGGATCGAGACATATCTGTATCGATCCTCCTGTCTCATTCCCGCCGCTATTTTTTCCAAACCATTTCTATCTCCATATTTTAAGGCTGTCTCCAGGGCTCCCAAAACTCAGGCACGGTATTTGCTGAATTAAGTTCCAGAGGTTTGTTTTTTACATCAATACCGGAGGCATTTATGAGCAGTCTTAAAGATATCAAGAAAAATTTTAATCTTATCAATTCCGTGGACTGGGAAATGACACCTGAGGAAGCCATAGCGCTTCACCTGGAATGGGGCCCGTTAAGATCCCAGGCCTATTATAATTCAAGGGACAACACCAATGAGACCGTGTATTTTGTCATCAACACCTGGAAAAACCCGCCCATCCTGACCCTGGTCAGAAGAAAAGGGTTTGATTCCGAAGATGTCGGGAATTTTGAACTCCCGAAAAACCTTGAAACAGAATTCATGGAAGGTATCGGCCGTTACAAGGGTGTTTATGCGGTTGAAGGAAAAGTCAGGGACTGGCTGAGAAAGGAGCTTGGGGTTTAATATTTAATATATTTTTACCATGAAGGGCATGAAGACCATGAAGGACGCAAGGTTTGGCAGCTTCATGGTCTTCATGCCCTTCATGGTGTGTTGGTTTTGTTTCTCTGATTCAGAGATAGTCGGTTTAAGTACAGCGTTATTTTAGCTATGGCTGATTTTTAAAAGTCCGGTCCGCTTTGGCAAGGACCGGCATTTCAAGATTGAATTGCCCGGCACACCTTAACGCCGCTTCCATATCAAAGATAGACTGGAGCTCTATCCCGTCATTTCCATACTGCTTTTGAATTCTTGAGAGCATCTTTTGGGGTGATCTGCCTTTTTTGCCTTCAGCTCCGGCCTTCTGCCCGAATTCCTTCCATAACCCTTCAAGGTAGAGGGATGTGAAGGTCGCGGTCCAGGGAATGCTGCCCGCGTCAAAGGTCTTTGGGCTGCCCCCGAGATGGACTGCTAGAGCGGAGGCCTCATCAGCCGCCTGTGCCATGAGATACCCGGTTTCAATACTGCTTTGAATCAATCCCGAGCTTTGTGCATAATTCAGCCACACAGCATAAACCCTGGCCAGGATATCGGCAATCTCCACGCCCACCGGATCGGTCGAAATAAAAGTTTCCACGAGCGGGGTGTCAAAGAGATCGGAAATTTCGTCCATTCCTTTGCCGGTTCCTGCGAGAACCCCTTTGATCTGGCTTCCCAGGACAAGGCTGTGGGGATCCACCGGGCCGGTTAAGGTAAATAATTTTACATCGTTTCTTTTGGATTTTTTGAGCATGTCCATGGCTGCAAGATAAGGAAGGGTGCCCTTTTCCGGGATAAAACCGCGGGTCGAGATCAATACGTTAAGGGGTTGTTCGGAAACACTCAGCATGCCTTTGAGGTTTTTTTCAAAATCAGCGGGATTGCAGGCAATAATGACTTCGCTTGCCTTTCTGAAAGC
>JAIFMF010000039.1 GCA_020048635.1 Desulfobacula sp.
AAACCCGAAGAATCAAAGCAGCCTCAGAATGGATAATGCCACCCTGAAATTAGAACTCCTGTTTACAGATCGAAAACAAATTGTGGAAGATATTACCAGGATTGTAAGTGCAAATGATCTGAATATCATTTCAATGGAAGTTGAAAATAAAGAAAAAAAAACCCTGATTTATATCGAAACAAAAAGCTTCCGGTTTTCGCCATCGCATAAAACGATTATCACCAGCCTGACCAAAATACCGGATCTGATAGAAATTACCGAGATCAACTCAATGCCCCAGGAAATCCGGGAAAAACGATTGAAAATAGTTCTGGACAGCATCAGTGACGGCATTATTTCAATTGATAAGTTCGGATATGTGACCACTATTAACAGGGTCGCCAAGAAAATGTTGGGCTGGGATCAATTCAATGTTTTCGGAAAGCATCTATCCTCTTTGCCAATTGAAAATCATGATTTAATAGATTGCCTCAAAGGCCGAACTTTTCAAAATAAAAAAAGAAACCTTATCACATCAAATGGACGTTTCCAGTTTTTTTCAGCAGGTGTTCCAATCAGGGATATTACCGGAGAAATTACCGGCGCCATTGAAATCATGCGGGATATGAAAGAAATCAGAGACCTTGCCAATGAGGTAACATATCCCACTCAATATTCTTTCAGTGATATTATCGGAAAAAGCGCTGCCATCATGGATGCCATATCCTTTGCCCAGAAAATTGCCGTAACCCCCGCAATCGTTTCAATCCGGGGAGACAGCGGTACCGGAAAAGAGTTATTTGCCCGAGCAATTCATACGGAAAGCGGCGCAAAAGGTGAATTTGTGGCTGTCAATTGTGCGGCCTTGCCTGAATCTTTATTGGAGAGCGAACTGTTTGGCTATGAAAAGGGCTCTTTTACCGGAGCTGAAAAAAAAGGCAAACAGGGCTTGTTCGAAATTGCAGATAATGGAACTCTTTTTTTAGATGAAATTGCCGATATGCCAATCGGGTCGCAAGCCAAAATTTTAAGAGTCATACAGGAAAAAAGCGTTCGAAGAATCGGCGGAATTAAAGAAATCCCTGTGAATACAAGGATTATCACCGCAACCAGCAAACTCATTGAACAGATGATCAAAGACAATACGTTCAGACAGGATCTTTATTACAGAATCAATGTAATACCCATTCATGTGCCTCCATTGAAAGAAAGATATGAAGATATCCCTCTACTGGCTGACCATTTTCTATCAAGAGCAGCAAGCCAGGTAGGCGTTCAGCCAAAAAAATTATCCGATTCAGCATTGACTAAATTATTCAGCCATGACTGGCCGGGCAATATCCGTGAATTGAAAAATGTCATTGAACGAGCTTCCATAATTTCCGACAAAGATATGATCGATGAAAATTGGATTCTTTTCGGATATGATATTGAAAGGACGATTAAAGGCCTTAAGGCGGCTTCTTTTAATGATCTTCAAATTCATTCACTAAAGGAAATCGTGGGTGTCTATGAAAAAGGGATCCTCAAATCAGCTTTGAAAAAATATCCCAGTATCCGGAAAAGTGCCCGGGCTTTAAAGATTTCTCATACAGCCATCATTAACAAAATAAAAAAATATGGCATCAGTTCGAAATGATTCAAGCCTTCAGAAACCTTGCAAGCTGAGACTTTCGTCTGTCCGTACCCTTTCGGTGATTGGCTTTGAATGAGAGGCTCACAATGATGCCATCCCTTATAGAGCTTCTTCTATCTCTACCCTGTTTTCTCCTATCCCTCTTAAATCTTCTGCTGACGGTCTTTCTTCTTTCTGAAAATCCATGTATTTCATGCGAAGAATCAATTGTTTCGGTTCGAACAGGTATTATTTTGTAATCAAATGTCATAACTTCTCTTAACATCATAAATATTAAATAAACATTTTCCTGTTCATAAGCATCGTCAATTTAGATAGGAGACTTTAATGTTTCTTCTTTGAATCTTCAATATATTGATTGATTCGCAAAAATGGAATATAGAGGGTATCAAGTGTAAGGATATGATTTATAATCCAATTTCTCATTTCCTCAATGACATCATATGTTAAAGATTCCTCATTTTCTGAAATCTCACGGCGTAAACTGATGGATATTTTAGCAAACTGACGATGTGCTTTGGCATGGGTGTGGAAATCCGGATATCCCTTTTTTTTTAAGTATTTTTCTTCAGTGCTGAAATACAATCTGCTATATTCATTGACCTCGGTAATCATGTTGATGCAATCTTTGATATCTGTTTTTGATTTTTTCATATCAATTAATTGATTGAAGAGCTCAAACATCTTTTTCTGATGTATATCAATTTCTTCGACATCGACACTGTATTTTTTTTCCCATTCAATTTTTTCGATATTTGCCATTTTTATCTCCCTTATTTTTTCTTTCAAAAAATATTGTTCCGAGAAAAACCACGGAAATCAGTATAGCCAAAGCCACCACAAATATTATTCCATTTTTCCCGAATTTTGGATATATAATAAAAGGAACCATATACAAATATAAAACCATATGAAGGCTGCCGATAAATAGAATCCTTAGGAGGATTTTTTTTTCATTCAGATTGCCTTCAGCAGCTTCTCATGGATATTATCAAACCCACCATTGGACATTATCAAAGCAAGATCCTTATTTTTTAATTCTGAAATTAGAAAACTGAGGAGCCTGTCCGTATTTCCAAAATATAAAGCCCGAACCCCTTTTTTTTCAATATCGGCTATCAGCTTTTGAATAGATAACCGATCCTGATCAAGTATGTTTTTTTTTACAGATGGCTCACAAATGCATACCATATCTGCATCAAGAAAAGCATCTGGATATGTATCCTGAAAAATCTTTCTCATACTTGTGTTGGTTCTAGGTTCGAAAACGGCTATAATTCTTCCGTCTTTGTAAAAAGGTCTTAATGCCCTGATTGTCTCTCTCACTGCTGTGGGATGATGGGCAAAATCATCCATTATAGTGATGCCTTTTTTAACACCGCGAACTTCCTGCCTTCTTTTTACACCAGAAAAGCTGTTTAAAGCAGATTTTATAATCTTATTACTGATTCCGATTCTTTTGGCTGTAGCTATACAGGCAATGGCATTAAAAAGGTTGTGTCGTCCCACAAGACCGGTTTCTATTGAAATAGTTTGACTTGGACCTTGTACATCAAAATATGTTCTTGATCCCTGTTGGCGATGATTTGAAAATGCCCACTGGGCTTTTTCTCCATAGGTTTCTATGGATACGGCAGATCCGAAAAGAACCTTTTTTAAATGCAAACTGTCATCAAAAGCAATGATATGACTGGCCTTTTCATTTTTTTGGACAAGCGCTGAAAACGCTCGTTTGACATGTTCAATATCAGTAAAAATATCCGCATGATCGAACTCAATTCCGGTCATGATGATGATCTCAGGGTTATAATGCATGAATTTTGGGCCTTTATCAAAAAAAGCCGTATCATATTCATCTCCTTCAATCACCATATACTCACCTCGTCCAATTCTGAAACTGGAATTGAAATCCCTTAAAATACCTCCGATCAGAAAAGAGGGGTCCATTCCTGCCGAATACAGGATATGCGCCATAATGGAAGAAGTGGTTGTCTTTCCATGGGTGCCGGTAACAAGGATAATTTTTTTATCTTTTGCAATGAATTCATTGACTGCCTGGGGCATTGAAACATAGGGAATGCAGGATGTTAAAACAGCCTGAGCTTCAATATTCTGTCGAGTGACTGCGTTACCAATAATAACGAGATCCGGCGAGTGGTCCAAGTGAGATGGATCAAAACCCTGAAAAAGTTCAATCCCTTTTTCTTTTAAAAAATCACTCATAGGCGGGTACACATTCTGATCCGACCCTGATATGTTATATCCCATCTCCTTGAGGGTGCAGGCAAGCGTTCCCATTCCTGTACCACAGGCAGCAATCAGATGTATTTTTCTTATCATTATATGTTAAATTTCCGCCATTGCTTCTCTTGCTGCAAGGATTGTCTGATCAATATCATCATCAGAATGGGCAAGTGAAACAAAACAGGCCTCAAATTGCGACGGCGCAAGATATACTCCTTTTTTGAGCATCAGCCGATAAAATTTTGCAAATTGTTCCAGATTACATTTTTTTGCATCGTCAAAATTATGGATATCTTCGCTGGAAAAAAAGAAACCTGCCATGGAGCCCACATGACCAGTATTCAAACTTATACCTGCGGCATCTGCCGCTGACTGAAATCCTTTCATCAGTTTTTCAGTTCTATTTTCAAGAGTTTCATACACATCTTTTTTCTGAAGTTCCTTCAGCGTTGCGATACCGGCTGCCATTGCCAAAGGATTTCCGGAAAGTGTGCCTGCCTGATAAACTTTTCCGACAGGGGCAATATGATCCATGATCTCTTTTTTGCCGCCATACGCACCCACCGGCAACCCGCCTCCAATTACTTTACCGAAACAAGTCAGATCCGGTATAATACCAAACAATCCCTGAGCAGATCCTTTAGATACTCTGAATCCGGTCATCACTTCATCAAAAATTAAAATTGCTCCGTATCTGGAAGTAACATGTCTCAATGTCTGAAGAAAACCATTTATAGGAGGAACAAACCCCATATTCCCAGCCACCGGCTCAAGGATAACACCGGCAACTTTGTCCCCGATTTTTTCCATTACCATTATAAACTCTTCAATATCATTAAACTTAAGCGATAATGTTTTTGAAATAACCGAATCAGGGACCCCTGAACTCCCCGGAATACCCAAGGTCGCCACTCCTGATCCGGCAGCAACAAGAAGCGTGTCGGCGTGGCCATGGTAACAACCATCAAATTTGATGACAATATCTCTGCCGGTATATCCCCGTGCAAGGCGGATGGCACTCATGGTGGCTTCCGTACCGGAATTCACCATTCTAATTTTTTCCACTGAAGGCACCATATCAATCACTAGGCGGGCAAGCTGAGTTTCAAGTTCCGTTGGAGCCCCAAAGCTGGTGCCTATTTCTAAAACTTTGTTCAGAGCATCAATCACACATGATGGTCTGTGACCAAGAATTAAGGGCCCCCAGGACAATACATAATCAATGTATTGGTTCCCATCAACATCATAAATCTTACTTTTGTCTCCATTTCTAATAAATACAGGTTGCCCTCCGACAGCACCGCAAGCTCGAACAGGAGAATTTACACCCCCCGGAATTAATTTCTGGGCTTCCAAAAATAGAATTTCTGACTTTGATGTCTGCATCATTATTCCCTTCACAATAAAAAATTGTTGTTCGATCATTTACAAATCGTTAAATATATCAAATCTGTGATTAAAGGGTCAACCGCTTTTTACAGCCAAAATCCACCGCCTAATTTTTACAGACCCCTCTGAAGTTCATTTTGGGGATTTTTTTCAACGAGCGGGGGTAATGCCTAATAAAATTTTAGATCGAATGAGAAACCCCCACCCTAAGGGTGGGGTAATGGGGACTGGCTAAGCCGGTCCCGGATGGGTATGGCCGAGTAGGCCGCCCACTGCTATCCTTATATCGAGTTGTTGCCGCAACATCGAAGCATAAGGAGGGAGCAGTGAGCAGATTTCGAAAGTTATCACATTCGATATGGCATTGTCAGTATCATATTGTATGGGTGCCGAAATACCGGTACCGGATATTGACAGGAGCAGTGAAAGAGGCCTGTGAAGGATCTATAAATGCAATATGTGGTTTTGCAGGTTGTGAAGTTGTTGAATTGAATTTACAGCCGGATCATGTGCATCTGGTAGTGATGATTCCACCGAAAGTATCGGTATCGAACTTATTGGGGCGGCTGAAAGGGCAAACATCAATGCGGTTATTCCATCAATTCTGGAATTTGAAGAAAAAGCCTTATTGGGGGAATCATTTTTGAGCCAAAGGGTATTGTGTGGATACTGTTGGTTTGGATGCGGACATGATACGCAAGTATGTCCGGTATCAGGAAAAAAAGGAAAAGCAGTTGGACCAAATGCAAATGTTTGATTAATAATCATAACGCGGCGGAACTCAAATGGCCCGCCCCCTCAGGGGGCAGGGCCTTGTCCCCCCTATGGGGGGATTATTCAAAGCCGCACCCTATGGGTGCGGATATTTACATTTCTTTTAGCACCAGATGGATTGCATTTTTAACCCCCTGCTCACTGTTCACCTTACGGCTTAATCGTTTCAGCGTTTCAAGGATCATCCCATTTTCCAGGATATTGCGGACTGCTGAAGTTACCCTGTTCTGATTCAGATTTTTTTTAAGGATCGGGGGCAATCCTGCGCCAAGATCTACCAATCGATTCGCCCAGAAGCATTGATCAAAGAAGAACGGAATAATGATCGAGGGAACACCCGCTCTGACAGCAGCTCCTGTGGTCCCGGCTCCGCCATGGTGGACAACGGCTGACATTTTAGGAAAAAGCCAGGAAT
>JAIFMF010000115.1 GCA_020048635.1 Desulfobacula sp.
CATTACCATTGCCATGGGGACCGACGCTGGTACGCCGCTAAACCATCATGGTGAAAATTTAAATGAAATCAAATATATGACCGAGATCGGATTTTCTTCGGAACAGGCCTTGAGGGCTGCCACGCAGACGGCATCGAAAATTATCGGGATGGAGAAGGATCTGGGTACCCTGGAAGAAGGCAAGCTGGCCGATCTTGTGGTGGTCAGGGGCAATCCTCTGACGGATATTGATCTGATCACCGATCCAATCAACATTGTATGGGTCATGCAGGCAGGGACCCTGGTCAAGGAGGCCCCTCCATGTCTTTAGTTTTTGTATTATCCACCCTTTTATTTATTATATCCGGTACTGCACTGGCCTATGTTGTCGGCGCTCTCGGCATTTTTGCCTTCTGGTCAACGGATAACCTCAAGTATTTAGCCATTCTACCCCAGAGAATATTCAGCCAGATCGATGTTTTTTCTTTGATGGCCATGCCCTTCTTTATTCTGGCCGGAGAAATCATGAACCGGATGGATGTGACAAAAGCCCTGGTAAATTTTTCCATGTCGCTGGTGGGTCGGTTCAAAGGCGGTCTGGGTCACGTCAGCGTGGTCAGCAGTATCTTTTTTGCCGGTGTGTCAGGCTCAGCCGTGGCAGATGCTGCCGCCCTGGCCAGTACGCTGGTTCCGGCCATGCAACAGCAGGGATACACGAACCGGTATGCCGCCGCCATCACGGCTGCGTCCTCGGTTATCGGCCCCATCATTCCCCCCAGCATCATCATGATCTTTTACGGGTCCCTGATGCAGACTTCCGTGGGCGCTCTTTTTGCGGCCGGAGTGATTCCCGGCTTGCTGCTGGGCGGTTCTCTGATCGTTTATAACGGCATCATTGCCCATCGAAAGAATCATCCCGGCGGCAAGGACTTTAATGTGCCGCGTTTTTTCCCCAGTGTGAAAAATGCGGCACCAGCCTTAATGATGCCGGTTATCATCCTGGGCGGGATCGTTTTCGGTATTGTTACGCCCACTGAAGCTGGCGCCATAGCCGTGATCGCCGCCCTCTGGGCCGGATGGGTCTATGGTAAATTAAACGGTTCGGTTTTTTATGACTGCCTGAAACTCACCTCTTCGGTGAGCGGTATGATCTTTATTGTTACGGCGGCAAGTGCGTGTACGGCCTATGTCGGGGCTCTGGAGCAATGGCCCCAGCGCATTGCGACCATGGCCAATGACTCGGGTCTGACCGGTCTTAAATTCCTTTTTGCCGTTAATTTTATTTTTCTGATTGCCGGAATGTTCATGGATGCGCCCATGGCCCTGTTTCTCCTGGTGCCCCTCCTGGGACCCCCCTGCCTGGTCATGGGGATTGACCCCACTCACCTCGGTATCATCATCTGTCTTAATATTACCATCGGTCTGATCACCCCGCCTATTGGGGCCTGTTTGATCATCGTTTCCAGCATCACCGGTGAAAACTACTGGAAACTGTCACGGGAGATATTGCCTTTTGCCCTGGTTGAAATCACAGTTCTTGTCCTTCTCATTCTGTTTCCGGAAATATCCCTGTATCTGCCCAGGTTTATGAATTTATTATAATATTTAACCCTTAAAAGGAGAGAGAAATGAAAAAAAAGAATTTGGTGGTTGTCGTCTGTTTATGTCTTGTCTTAACCTTGACCGGTTTTTCACAGGCCGGAAATATCAAGATTGCTCTGGATTCCCCGCCGGATATGGAAAAAAGCGGTACCTATGTTTGGGCAAAGACCTTTTCCGATGATCTTTTATCAAAAGGCATGAAAGTCGAGTTATTTCCCCGTGAATCCCTGGGGAATGAAGAAGAAAAACTGGATCAGGTCTCCCAGGGACTACTGGAGATCTCCTGCTCCGATCTTGCCAAAGCAGGGCAACTTGAAGCAACGATACAGGGTTTCAGCCTGCCTTTCCTGTTTGATAACATGGCTCATCTGGATCGTGTCATTGCCGGAACCGATATCATGGAGAAGGTGAATACCGGCCTT
This sequence comes from Desulfobacula sp., assembly GCA_020048635.1. Lineage (GTDB taxonomy): Bacteria > Desulfobacterota > Desulfobacteria > Desulfobacterales > Desulfobacteraceae > Desulfobacula. The sequence goes on from JAIFMF010000115.1 coordinate 2,004, forward strand.
GGCAAAAAAGGCATTCGTGTGTTGTCCTTGATCCCGGTCGGAACCTTTTCAGGTTTGGCCAATACCAAACGCCAGGTCAAAACCCCCCTGGATGTCAAAGGTCTCAGCATCCGCGCGCTGGATAAAGCTCAGGCCCAATATATCAATGCCTGGGGCGCGAGTACGGTTATCGTCACCTGGGCTGAAATATATAATGCCCTTCAGACCGGTGTTGCCAATGGCTATCTGAACCCGGCCATTGTACCGGTCATGTTCAAACACACCGAGGTGCTGAAATATTTTTCCGATATCAAGGTCAATGCACCGTTAAGGGTTTCCATCTGTTCGGAACAATGGTACCGGGGATTAAACGAAAAAGAGAAGGCTGTTGTTGCTGATGCCGTCAATAAAGCCGATATGGCCAATCGGGCCTGGCTGGCTAAAATGGAAAAGACGGACGAAGATTCATTAAAAGCCTCAGGCGTCAATTTTTATAAGAATACACCCGAAGAAATCGCTCAGTTTGCAGAGTTGTCCAGAAAAGAATACAGCAAAATTGTTCCGGTTGAAATTGTCGATCTGTTCCTTAATGCAGCAAAAGCCAAACGATGATCATCATGCACCGGGTCATTATATACATCAGCGATACCCTTGACCGGGTCTGTCAAGTCAGTTCGGCATTGTTTTTTGCAGCCATGCTCATCCTGGTTCTGTTTCAAGTGGCTGCCCGTTATATTTTTCAGGCAGCCCCGGCCTGGACTGCGGAACTATCCCGCTATTGCATGGTCTGGGGCGGCCTTCTGGGAGCAACCGTTGCGTTCAAGGCAGAAGCCGAACCCAGAATTATCGAACCGCCGCCAAAACACCATCGGGTCCGAGCCGGCTTTGCGCTTTTGATCAGAGCCATAGCCGTAACGATATTCCTGGGGCCCGTCCTTTATTACAGCCCCGGGTTTCTCACTCGCACCCTGCACAGGACCACTGAAGCGCTTGGTGTTTCAACCCTCTGGGTCAGCATGGCGGTTCCTTTGGCAATAACCATTATGTTCTGGCACCTTCTGGCAAAATTAGTTGCATTTGGAATGGATCGGCAGGCTAAAAATTGATTCAAATGCCCATCAGATAATTTTTTTTTGATGGGCACCGGCATCTCATGACAAGGTCTTACTGAATCTCACCCAGGCGATGCTGATGAAGGCTACGGCCAAGGTTGCCTGGGCTGCGATGGCGGGCCAGAGAACCTTTATCCCCACATCTTTCATGACAATGCCGCGCAGAATTTCCAGGAACCAGCGCATGGGGTTGAGCCAGGTGGCATACTGGACGATATCGGGCATATTTTTGATGGGAAACATAAATCCGGACAGCATGACGCAGGGCATGAGAAATAGAAAGCTGGTCAGCATGGCCTGCTGCTGGGTGGAAGCACTGGCGCTGATAATAAGAGCAATGCCCATGTTTCCGAAGAGGTATAGACCGGAGAGGAAATAAAAAAGAAAAATATTCCCCTTGACCACAATGTCAAAGACGAAAAACGCCACAACGAGCATGATGGTCATGGAAATATAACCCGTGATCATAAAAGGGATGGTTTTTCCCAGGATGAATTCGAATTTCCGGATAGGGGTGACCATGACCTGTTCAATGGTGCCGATTTCCTTTTCCCGGACAATGCTGATACTGGTGAGAAGCAAGCTGAAAATAAAGAGCATGACGGCAATCAGGGAAGGAACAAAATAAAACCGGCTTTCCTGGTTTTCATTGAAGAAGGCCCGCTCCACCGTTTCCACAGGGGTTTTCATGTCAGACAGGCCGCTTTGCTGAATCTGCTGCATAAGTTTCCGGTTGGCATAGCCCTGGACAATTTGGCCGGCATAGCCCTGGACAATGGCTGTGGAATTGCTGTCCGTTCCGTCTGTAAGGACCTGCACCGAAGCCGTCGAACCCCCTTTCAGGGTTGCTTCAAATCCGGAGGGGATATGGATCACGGCCCGTACATCGGCATGGTCCAGGAGAGCTTTGATGTCTGCCTGGGATTGGATTGTTTCGATTATTTTAAAATAACCGCCGCCGGTAAATTCAGTGATGAGTTCCCTGGAGGACGGAGTTTTGTCCATATCCAGAACTGCCGTGCGGATGTTCATGACATCGGTGGTCAGGGCAAAGGACATGACCACGAGCTGGATCACGGGCATGCCGAAAACAATACCCCGCATTCTTCTGTCCCTCAGCATCTGTAAAAATTCTTTAATCAGCATTTGTTTGATACGTTGAATCATGGCTATTCCAGTTTGAATTTAAATTTTTTATTGGCGATAAGGATCATGAGCGCAGCATAAACAGCCAGAAGAAATGCATCGATAAAGAGAATTTCAAGCCCGATGCCCTTCAGATAAATCCCTCTCAGGGTGGCGATGAAATACCGGGCCGGGACTATATAGGTAATGATCTGAATAGGCAGGGGCATGTTCTCAATGGCAAAAACAAACCCGCTCAGTATCAGGGTGGGAAGATAGCCCGATACAATGGCGATCTGGCTCGCGAGGACCTGGGATTTCAGCACAATGCTGAGGGTCATCCCCCAGAAAAGGGCGCCGGTCAGAAAAACCGAGGCCATGGCAAACAAAAGGCCAGCGTTTCCCACAATGGGAACATGAAAGAGCCATTTACCCAGAGTGACGGCAATGGCCACATCGGTCATGCCGATGACAAAATAGGGAATGACTTTTCCAAAGATGAGTTCCGGGCCTTTCAGCGGGGTGCTGATCAATTGCTCCATGGTCCCGGTTTCCCATTCCCTGGCAATGGTGACGCTGGTCAGCATGGCGGCAATAACCACCATGACAATGGCGATGATGCCGGGGATGATGACATTCTGGCTTCGCAGATCCGCATTATACCAGGATCGGGAAACCATCTCCACGGGCTGGGCCGGTGGAGTTCTGCCCAGAGACTGCATTTTTTGGGCCGTCACCCGGGAGGAATAAATCATGCCGATGGTGGAGGCGTAGCCCATGGCCAGCCGGGAAGTATTGGCATCGCTGCCGTCGGCAAGAATCTGGATCTGGGTGTTTTTGTCGCCGACAATTTTTTCGGCAAAGTCCGAGGGCACCACAATGGCGATCATGGCGGTGCCCCTGTCCAGGGCGAGCTGCAGGTCCGGATAGGCATCAGGGTATCCGATGATGGAAAAATAGGGGGACCCGGCGAAAAGCTTTATCAGTTCCCGGCTCTGGGAGGACCTGGACTGGTCCAGGACCACCGTGGGCACTTTTCTTAAATCCAGGGTCAGGGCATATCCGAAGAGCATGATGAGGATGATGGGAATGCAAAGGGAAAGATAAAGACTTCGCCAGTCCCTGAGTACATGGAGAAATTCTTTTTTCACAATGGCAAAAAGTCGCTGGAATTTCATCTCATATCCTTTTCCGCGTTCCCGGCCCCATTGTTTTTATCATCCTGCTCAATCAGGGAGATAAAGACATCTTCCATGCCGGGCAGGATTTTTTCAATGGAAAAATCTGTCAGGCCCATGGCTTCAAATTTCTGTTGAATGGTCTTTTTTGCCTGATCCGCATCCGGGGTGACCACATGGAGCCCGGCCCCGAAAAGAGACACATCCCGTATCCCCGGCAGACGCATGAGTTCCTGGGAAATGGTCTGGGGCCGGTCGCACCGGATGTCCAGGATTTCTTCCTGCATGTGCCGGGTTTTGAGTTCCATGGGCGTCCCCATTGCAATCATCCGGCCTCTGTAGATCAGGGCGATGCGGTCGCAGTATTCAGCCTCTTCCATATAATGGGTGGTTACAAAAACGGTGATACCCTTATCTGCCATGCTGTAAATCATATCCCAGAACCGGCGTCGGCTTAAGGGATCAACCCCGCTGGTGGGTTCATCCAGAAAAATGATGGGGGGTTCATGGAGGATGGCGCAGGCAAGAGCGAGACGCTGCTTCCACCCGGCGCTTAAAATCCGGGTCATGGATTTTCCGTGATCGACAAGGCCTGCCATTTCCATGGCCCAGGCTTTTCTTTTTTTCATGGCATCGCCTTTGAGTCCATAGATGCCGCCATAAAAATGAATGTTTTCTTCAACAGTCAGATCATCATATAAGGAGAATTTCTGACTCATATACCCGATGTGCTGCTTGATCTGTTCCGCCTTTTTAAAAATATCAAAGCCTGCCACTTTCCCTTTCCCGGAACTGGGGGTTAAAAGTCCGCAGAGCATACGGATGGTCGTGCTTTTTCCCGCGCCGTTGGGCCCCAGGAACCCGAAGATTTCGCCTTTGGGCACGTCAAAACTTAAGGCATCCACGGCAACAAAGCTGCCGAATACCCGTGAAAGATTTTCCACGCTGACGGCAATTCCCTGCATTTCATGTCCCGGAAGAAGTATCTCTTTGTGAGGGGTATCCCCCGGAGAAAAAATTTCCGCA
>JAIFMF010000139.1 GCA_020048635.1 Desulfobacula sp.
TTTTATCAAAGAACGAAATGCCGTAAAGGCGTTGAAGCTGTTCCCTGGCCTGGTCGGCCCGCCAGTAGGCCCCGGATATTTTCAACAGTTTAAATCCCTTGATCATGCCGGTGTGGGGAATATGGGGCCCGCGGCAAAGATCAATGAATTGGCCATTCTGATACAGGGAGATTTCCTGATTTTCATCCAGCTCCCGGATAAGTTCCAGTTTAAAGGGATTGTCTTTAAAGATGTCCAGGGCCTGCTGTTTTGTCACCACTTTGCGCTCAAAGGTGGCTTTGGCAGTGATGATTTTGTTCATCTCCGCTTCAATGGGACCAAAATCTTCTTCTGAAATGGGTGCCATGTCAATGTCGTAATAGAACCCGTCTTCCACCACAGGACCGATGGTCAGTTTTGCATCTTTATATATATTCAGCACGGCTTCGGCCATGACATGGGCTGAGGAATGGCGCAAAATGTCCAGCCCTTCTTCATCATTCAGGGTAATAAAGCTGATGGCGCTATCTTCAGTAATGACGGTGCTCAGATCCTTAAGGCTGTTGTTGAGCTTCATGGCAACGCAATTTCTTGAAAATCCGTCTGAAATGCTTCTGGCAACATCCATGCCGGTGGGGGCGGTTTCAAAGGGCTTGATCCGGTTGTCCGGAAATGTGATATGAATCATTTTGTTTCCATTGTGTTCGGTTATCTGTTAAAAGTAAAGCTCGAATTTTAGAAGAAGTAGGGTAAACAATCAAGGGGAAAAACAGTGAATTACAAGTTTATTGAGTCGGAAACGGAATTGCAATGGGTCTGTGAGGATCTCTTAAAGGAAAAAATCATCGGGGTGGACCTGGAAGCCGATTCCATGCACTGTTTCAAGGAAAAAATCTGTCTGCTCCAGATAGCCACTGAAAAACAGGCCTATCTGATTGACCCCTTTGAAATAAAGGCTGCTCCGTTTTTCATCCGGGTGCTGGAGAACAGTGATGTCATGACGGTTTTCCATGGTGCGGATTTTGATATCCGGACCCTTGACCGGGAATATCAGGCCAGGGTGAAAAATCTCTTTGATACGGAAATTGCCTGCCGGTTCCTGGGGGTCCGGGAAAGGGGTTTGGGCGCGCTTTTAAAAAAGCATTTCAATGTGGATGCCAATAAGAAATTTCAAAAGGAAGACTGGTCCAAAAGACCCCTCAGTCCTGAAATGATCGAATATTCTGTGGGGGATGTAACCCATCTGATAGAGCTTCAGGACATCCTGATGCGTCAGCTCATGGAAAAAGGGCGGCTCGCCTGGGCAGAGGAAGAATTTGAGATTCAGGCTGGCGTCCGGTACGAGAGCAATCACAGCCTTCCCTTGTTTATCAAATTCAAAGGGGCCGGGAAAATGGACAACCGGACCCTGGCCGTGCTTGAAAATCTTTTGAAAATGCGCCTGTCCATTGCAGAAAAAAAGGATTTGCCCCTGTTTAAAGTGATCTCCAACGACTCCATCATGATCATGGCCCATGAAAAACCCGTCACCGCCGACCGGATGCTCCAGATGAGGGCCCTAAGCCCGAAACAGGCCGGCATGTATGGCAGTTTCTGTGTGGACGCCATTGTCCGGGCCCTGAGCCTGGCGCACAAGGATTTGCCGTCCTATCCGAAAATGAGACGGCCCAAAAGAGATGAGAGGGCGGAACAAAGAATAGAGCGCCTGAAAAAGATGAGGGAAACCTTAAGTCTCTCCATGGACATGGAGCCCGGACTTTTATTGAACAATGCCGCCATTGAAGGCATTGCAGTGAAAAACCCCGCAACCGGTGACGAACTCTTGAAAATAGACACCATCCGGCGCTGGCAGGTTGAGGCCATGGGCGATCATATCCTTTCCACCCTTAAATATAGCAGAGCATGAGGACAGCATCCTATGGAAATTGAATTTGCAAAAATGGAAGGCATTGGCAATGATTTTATTTTTATTGATGACCGGGCAGGGAAAATAGAATCTTATCGACCTTATCCCGAATTGGCACAAAGGCTATGTTCCAGGCATTTCGGCATCGGCGCCGACGGCATTATCCTGATCCTGAAGTCACAGGACCATGATATCAGATTCAGGATATACAATTCCGACGGGTCTGAGGCCCAGATGTGCGGCAACGGCATGCGGTGTTTTGCAAAGCTGCTGTATGAAAAAAAGATCATTTCCAAAAAAATATTTACGGTGGATACAAAGGCCGGGACGGTTGTCCCGGAAGTGATCACGGATGACGGGGGCCTTGTCCGGTCCGTCCGGGTGGACATGGGGGAACCCATTCTGTTGTGCCGGGATATCCCTTTTAAAAGCCCCAATGAAAGAGCCCTTGATGAACCGTTGATTGTAGGTGGCAAGGAATACCGGATTACGACCGTATCCATGGGCAACCCCCACGCCGTCATCTTTGTGGAGGATCTGGAAAGCGTGGATGTGGAAACAATCGGCCGCTCCATTGAAACCCATGAACGGTTCCCAGAGAAAACCAATGTGGAATTTATCGAGGTTGTCAGCAAAACCGAATTAAAGATGAAGGTCTGGGAACGCGGGGCCGGGATCACCCTTGCCTGCGGCACCGGCGCCTGCGCCGTTCTTGTGGCGGCCCATCTCACGGGCCGGACCGAAGACCGGGCACTGATCCACCTGACCGGCGGCGATCTGGAGATTCACTGGGACAAGGCCACCAACCATGTATTCAAGACCGGCCCGGCTACCCTGGTGTTTGAGGGCCGGGTCAGGATTTAAAAAGTTCGGCAATCACACCAAGAATGTTTAATGTTGAGGAGCAACTTAAGAACCTGAACGATAGAAATAAGTATCCATCAGATTCAAGTATTCCAAAAGATCGCTTTCTTCTCTTATCTTATCAAAAAGATACAGGTTGAGAACATCGTCCAGGATTTCCAAAGCATCCGCACTCAGTTTATACCCTGTTTTTTCAAAGGAATTATAATCTCGTCCAATGGGTTGAAGATGATCCAGCCGGAGCAATGATTCTTTTACACCCCCCATGGGCAGCATATCCCACACAAATTGAGGATATCTCAGATGACGGACTCTTTCAATGAACTCGGGATTGTATCCGGCTCTTGTGCCGTCCTGGTCAACCCCGTAATACGGAGCCACTAAAAATGTTTGAGCCGTATTCCTTTTGGGTTGCCCTCTCCTGATCTCCGATTCCACAAGTTGTCTGGTTTTACCAATAATCAGGCAAGGCCTAAATTTTGCCTTGTAGGCTGCCCAGACTTCCTTGTCATTCAAGGTCATGGCTGCCACCGGAAGATCTTCCCTTGTTCTGGGAGCTTTGATATTCAGGGGTGAAATTTTAACAACAGCTTTTTCATGGATTCTTGCTTCCTGTCTTCCGACAGGAACAATCGTAATCGGCACCTGATCAACATGGGGGAGAAATGCCTTGACAAGAAAACCCCTTTCAGTTGTGAGAGAATCCGTCTTCTCCCACCAGGAGGAGGATGCAACTAGAGATTGAAGAGAATCGTCAGGGAAAGTCATCTGATTTAATCCGGGAAATTCTCTTTTCTGGATTGTGAATGCCAGATATCCTCAGAGAAATGGGCTTCAAATTCCTGTTCAGGGATAGGATCTCCCGCAAGGCTGTCCAACCACTCCAGACCGTTAAAATAAATATCATCATATAGTGGTTTGATTGGAGACCGGACAAAACCCCTGTCTTTTATTCCCTGCCGGGTCTTTTTGCTCTCCCGGATCATCTTCATCGCTTCTTTGAATTTTTTCTTTTTCTTGATTGTCAATTGATCCCATTTGATCTCGCCTGCCGGTTTTTCTTTTTTCTTTTTTACAGCAAGAGAAAAATCAAGTGACTCTCCTGGTGCGGCTGACAGCATAGGTGGAGTTCGATACACATGGCCGAGAAGACCTGATGTATCTTTTTTGTATTTGTGGATATCATTCTGAAGTCTGGCACTGATAACCAATGGCAGCGTATTGCCTTTTTTTTCAAATAGATCATAATCTGCCAGAGAATATCTTTTGAAATCCTCTTTGCCCTCATACCGGCTTTCGATAACCTTTTTCATAGCTCCGATTTCATTCAGCGCCGGGTCAATGCAATCATTTACGCTGTTATCCCAGGGACCAAAATTATGAAATTTCCAGTCAACCCCTGTGTATGTTTCCCCATTATGATATTCGGCATGAGCCAGATCTGCCAGATAGACATATTTGATCAGGTGAATAGGGCCAAGATCCCTGTCAAATGGATCATCTTCCAGACCAGCAACCAACAGGGAGTATTGAATGATATGATATATTCTCTTTTGATCCATAAAATTTTCTTCTCTTTTATTCTTCTAAAATACTGCTGAAAACATAAGAAAACAAGTTATTCTTTTTCAAATCCCTGGCTGGTGAATTTCAAAGTCCGGCTGTTTTCCGTCACAATGCGGACCACCGGGTCCGGCACACCGGCAGGAATTTCTGCACTGATTTCTGGGTTTCCGCCTGTTTTACCTGTTGGGGATCAAGATTCAGCGGTTTGATTTCAGAGAGGATGGATTCCCAGGCAAGATATTTTCTGACCGCCTCATCCAGTTTCATGAAAGATGTCATGCGTCGGTTCCAGCTCGGTCCAATGGCTGTTGCGCAGCAAAAATGGTCAATTTGAGTTCCGCATCATCAATCAGACTGTATTCCGGTTTTCTTCCTGATAGTTTCTCACTTTCCGTTATGATGATCGGCACGCCCTCACCGCGTTTGTCCATGAGAAACTGACGTTCACCCGTATAATCCGGGAGTAAAACAGGACAACGTGCCAGCAGGCTTGTAAGAAGTTCATTACGGGCAGACTGGCGAAGTGAAAGTGAATCCAGTGTCATCGTATTGGGAATAGATCCCGGGGAATTGAGCTCCAATCGATCGGAAAACAGATGCAGTCGAATTTTTGAGCCATAAATGGAATAGTCTCTGTGGGCCACCGCATTCACTAATGCTTCAAATACCGCCTGCATGGCGTATTGAGGGATATCACGGCGAGCCGGTTCTTTTACCGCGTAAACCCTCATATTTTTTTTAACAAAATCGTAGGCATCCGCAACCTGGATATCCAACGGCCCAAAAATATCTCTTGCATCAAGCTGATAAGCAGCATTCCGTTCTACGCCTCGATATGCGACGGCCTGGATAAACGCATTCGAGATAATTTCCTGTGGTTGATGGGTAGCCATCAAAACACCGCTTACACTGGGGCAGATATTCCCATCTTCATCCTGGGTCAGGAGTTTCAGTTTTAACAAAAATTCCTCATCCTCTTCAGGTGACAGCGGCGTCTTAAATTTCTCCCATAAGGATTTATCCAGGCTATCTCGATGTGCGGCAGTCACCGATTGTTCATCATAATGGATGATCCTGGCCTGGCTGCGCTGTTGTGCCAGCCGGAATAAAACCTCAGGGGACATCTCCCGTTTTGAACTGCCGATTCTATGGAAATAACCCCCCGGGCTTTTATGAACATAAAGACTCCTTGGCACATCGACACGAATGATAAACCGCTCTACATTGACATCCGTCATGACCGGCACGATTCGAATCCGGCAAAAAAGCGGAGGTGTGATGAGATCGTTGCAAATGCCCCGCATCCAGGTTTCAACCACGCCCAATTTGTCCTCGGGGATGCCGACAACCGTTCGAGAGCTGTCATCAACCCCTAATACAAACACTCCATTTGCCGTATTCGCCATGGCAGCCAACTCATCGGCCATGCTGTTGCGATGGGGGTCATTCACTTGATTCCCTTTGTATCTCATGTCCTTCAGTTCAAGAGAGGAATCCTCGCCCAGCCGGATTTGCTTCAACAGTTCATCTGTGGTTTCAAACATGCTTAAACCTCCAGCGTGATTCGCTTGTAGCGTTTGTCAAAGGCTTGTCGCCCGCCTTCCATGATGGTGCAGATCGACTCACGGATACTCGATTCCTCAAGTCCGCCTTGCCGATCAATCTGCACTTGGCCGTTTTCAAATTTCAGGACATGCACCAGCTCTGAATCACCGTTAACAACAATATTGGGATTGTGGGTCACAATGATAAGCTGGCGTCTATTCTTGTTCTCGTGAATCTGCGCAACGATGAGGTCATAGATCAGCGCGTTGTCCAGATCGTCTTCCGGCTGGTCAATAATCAATGGCTCGTTGCCATGACTCAGTAAGAAAGCCAGAATTGCCGCTGCTTTCTGGCCGGCAGACCCTTTCTCCAGATCATCAAATTTGCCCGAGGACGGATCTTTGGAGTACTTGACCCGCAACATATCTTCAGGCCACCAGGCATCGAGCTGATCGAAAACAGCCGGTTGTGTTTCCAGCTGTTTCCTTAAGCGATTATCAAAGGCATGGTTGCCGGACACTTGGCCGTTGGCAATTTTGAAGGTGTTCAATTTAATATTTG
>JAIFMF010000109.1 GCA_020048635.1 Desulfobacula sp.
ATGCTGGCCAGGCAGTATGCCACCAGGGTCATGGCAAAGGTGTTCAGAATGTTTTTGTACCGGGACATCCCGCCGTAGAAAAGGGCCAGACCCGCCGGCGTCATCATCATGACAAGGGCCGTCGACATGGTGACCCAGGCCGTGTCGCCTGAATCAATGGCTCCGTCTGCAGCAAATGCCGGAACCGCGGTTGAAAATATTGAGATAATCAGGAAAAAAATCTTTTTGATCAGCATGGTCAAAGTCCTTTACTATTTAATGGTTTATATCTGAACCTGTTATAGCAAGACGCATGCCGAAAATAAATATTAGGCGAATTTTATTGTAACAGTCTGAAAATATAGTGTAAATATTTTTAATGACAATAAATATAGTGTAAATATTATTTTAAATAAAATTTTAAATCTCATTTTTGTAATTTAAAAAAATCGTTTAGAAAACAAAAATGTGATAAATCATATATTACATATTGAATTTGTTGTGACTTGGTTATGAAAAGGCAGATATTAAAAGGCTTTGATAGGGAATGACAATTTTGTAGCAAAAAAGAATGGGTTAAATACCATAGGCTGGGTTTTTTCAATGGTCAGAGTAAGTGCTCCCCAGTTGGTGTCGAGTTTTCCGAAAAGCAGATAGGGTTTTCCATAATCCAGCGCATGACAGAACAGGGCATAGGGTTTTGGGAAAAAAATCGTTTCAACCACGCCGGTTTCATCTTCAAAGGTCAAAAATTTCATGGGGTCTCCATGTTTGGTTTTTACGACTTTTCCGGTGATGAGCCATCCGGCGAAGGTGACGGTTTTGCCGGTGAATTTTGGAAGATCCCTGGCTTTGACGGTATGGTGATCCCGGAGAATGTTCTGGTAGAGGACAATGGGATGGCAGGCGCATAAAAATCCGAGTACGGAAAATTCCCGCCGCAGCCTTTCAATGGGGTTTTCCTTTGGCAGGTCGGGTGAGGGCGGAGCTACTTTGTTCATACTGCCGGGTTCAAGAAAAAAAGACTTCTGAAAAAGAGACGGTTCCTGATCTATTCCGTGGTTTTGTTTCTGCCGGGCGGCAAAGGCCCACAAAAGGGCTGCCCGGTTGCCTTTTTCATCCAGGGAATCCAGGCTGCCGCTGTGGACGAGAGCCCGGATCTCGTCTTCCCTGGGACGGACCCGGTTGAAAAAATCTTCCACGTTTGAAAAGGGGCGTTTTTTTTGCTCCGCCATAATGGTGTTCATGGTTTTGGACGAAAGATCTTTGATGGCCATGAGCCCGACCCTGAGGGCGTGCCGATTTCCTTTCCAGGGAATATCGCTTTTGTTCACATCCGGGCAAAGGACGGTCACGCCCAGCCGTCTTGCTTCGGACACATAGGCAAAGGTGGAATAAAATCCGCCCTGGTTACTGATAACAGCCGCCATGAACTCTGCCGGGTAATGGGTTTTAAGATAGGCAGCCTGAAAAGATACCCTTGCATAGGAGGCGGAATGGGGCTTGCAGAAAGAATACCCGGAAAAACTTTTGATCATGCTCCAGACTTTTTCAATATCCTCTCCTGACACCCCTTTTGCCGTGGCACCGGTTTTGAACCGGGCATAAAAATCAGCCAGTTCCAGCTCCTTGTCTTTTTTGGAAATGATTTTTCTTAAGCCGTCACCCTCGGCATGGGTGAACCCGGCCATTTTGACCGCCACCCTGGACACATCTTCCTGGTAGACCATGATACCGAAGGTTTCGTTCAACACATCTTCCAAGATGGGATGGATGGGTTCCCAGACCCCGGTATGAAGCCGTTTGATATATTCCTGGATAAATTCATTGGCTGCCGGCCGGATAATGGAGGAATGGATCACCACATGTTCAAAATCCCCGACTTTTGTTTTTTTCTGTAACAGCCGCATGGCCGGGCTTTCAATATAAAAGCACCCCATGGTATGGCCCTGGGCAACATTCTCCTGGGTTTCCATATCGTCTTCCGGGTCCAGGCGGGCGAAATCCTCAAATTTGCCGGATGCGGTTTGAATGCTGGCGATGGTGTCCCGGATCACACCGAGACTCCGGTTGCCCAGGAGATCTATTTTGACGAGACCCGCTTCTTCCGTGGCATCCTTTTCCCACTGGATGAGCGGCACGCCTTTGGGAGCAGTCTGAACCGGCACATAGGTATCGATGGGATTGGGGGTGATGACAATGCCGCCCGGGTGCACGGAAAGATATCTCGGGACCCCGATGATGGCCTCAGCATAGGTCATGATTTTGGGCCAGGGCTCGGGGAAATCCATGAACCGGAATTCGGGCCTCTCTTTGATCCGGTTAAGGAGGTCTGCTTCTGCTTCATTCAATTTCCAGAACCAGGGAAGGCGTTTGGAGACTTTGCCGATTTCCGCATCGGGCAGGCCAAAGACCTTGGCCACTTCACGAACCGCCATCCTGGGCTGAAACAGGATGTGGCTGGCCACCATGGCGGCATGGCCCTTAAATTCCTCCAGCACATAATTTAAAATATCATCCCGTTCATCCCAGGCAAAATCAATGTCGATATCAGGCGGGTCGGTTCTTTCAAGATTCAGGAACCGCTCAAAATAAAGATTGTATTTCATGGGGCAGACATTGGTGATGCCAAGACAGTAAGCCACGATGGATGCGGCTCCGGAGCCCCGGCCGCAGATGCGGGAGGCTCTTTTGACAATGCTTTCGACAACGAGAAAATATTCGCAGAAATTTTTTTGACGGATAATGGAGAGTTCATACTCGATGCGCTGGAGAACAGGGGAGGGAAGGTTTTCTCCATACCGAAGTCTTGCGCCCCGGAGGGTTTTTTCATACAGGAGCCGGTCCGCAGAAAGATCTGTCTTTTCCTTTAAGGGCGGCATGACCGTTCCGAAATTTGGCCCGGTAAAGGAGATTTTTTCCGCCAGGGCATGGGTATTTTTTATGGCCTCGGGAAGGATAGCGAACCTTTCCCGGTACACGGCCGGGGATTCCAGGAAAGCCGTGTTCGGGGCTGCATCCGTCTGTGTGAGGCGGCTCTCACAGGTGTTGAGATCAATGGCTCTTAACATGCGATGGATGTCCGCATCGTTCCGGTTGAGAAAAAAACTGCCGGGTGTGGCCACCAGGGGAATGTTCAGCTTTTTGGCAGCCTCAACCAGGGGGTGGGTTTGAGACAACGGGCGCCGGGCCAGGTTGATGGCCAGGTCCACGTTGTTGTCTTTCCACAAGAGGAGAAGATCCGGGTTCCGGGTCAGGACGACAAGCCCTTCTGAAAACTGGGACAGAACGGTTTTAAGGGAAAAATCCGTATTCCTGTGGCGTTGGGTGATCAACCGGGTGAGATTGCTGTAGCCAACGTCATCTTTTACCAGGCAGACCGCCCGGTGGGAGGTGTGGGGGTCTGTCACTTCAGCGCCGACGATGGGAGTCAGGCCCTGAAGGCGGCAGGCCCGAATAAATGGCCAGAGCCCGCACAGATTATCTGTGTCGGTGAGGGCAAGTTTGTTATAGCCAAGGGCCTTTGCCTGCTTGCAGAGTGCTTTTACAGAGGCCGTGCCCCACATGAAGGAATAATGGGACCGGGTGTTTAAGGGGATCATGATCCTATCCTGTTTTCTGTCAGGGTCAGCCCGGCCCGTATGGCATGTTTGCCGAACCGCTTGCGGATCTTGTCCATGGCCTCAATCAGGCATGCCTGCTTTGTTTCTCTGGTTTCAGGGGTAAAAAGTTCGGTCTGCACCATGGGCGGGCAGAGCTTTTCACAGATCAGGCGCATGTGTCGGATGCGGACCCGCCGGGTCCAGGCCTTGTCCAGGAGAAGGGCAGAGGCTTTAAACATGGCCATGTCATTGGATGTGGAGGGTGAAAGCCTTGAGGTTGAAGTGTTTTGAACCCCGTCAGAATAGGAGAGGATCAGTTTTGTACCAGCACCGTGGAGATTCCGGGTCCGCAAGACGCGGCAGATCTGTTCGATCATGAGATATAGGGCGGATCGCAAACTCCCGGCAGTATTGGTGTCATCGGAAAATTCATGGTCGGCCGAAAGAGTCGACGCAGTTTCACTGAAAGCCCTGACCGGTGCGGGATCAATCCCCCTGATCCGGTCATAGATCAGGGGGGCCTTTTGAAGAAAAGGAATTTTGAGCTGTTCCAGGGTGAGGGTCCGGGCCTCGGATACAAAAAAGAGGTTGAATTCTTTGAGTCGCTTTAACTCCGGTTTTTCAAGCCCAGGGATCAGAGAAAGGGGCAAGGGGCCAAGAAAGGCCTCTTCATCCCCCGGTGCCACAATATATTCACCCAGGGGTTTCACGAGCCGCGTGGCCACCTTGGCCACAAGCTTGCTGGTTGCCACGGACCAGATGGGGTCCAGGTTAAAGGCTTTTTTAAAAATTTTTTTCAGGCGGAAGGCCATATCCACGGACGGGCCGAAAAGCCGCTTTGAGGCTGTAACATCCATGAAAATGTGCCCATCGGCCTGCCCGTATTCAATCAGGGGGGTAAAAGCAAAGGTTTCTTTTAAAAGGGCTTTCATGGCCTGTTCATATCGGTTGAAACTGGGGGCAAGGATGGGGATTTTTTGATTGAGCCGTTTGGCACGGGAGAGCGGCATGCCTTTGCGGACACCTTCTTTATAAGCTTCATCGCTCATGTCATAGACAACGGCCCGGGGTGCGCCTTCAGGCGCGATGATGAGGGGCCGCCCTTTCAGGGTGGGCGCAAGATTGGCCTCCACGGCAACGGCAAAATCCGCAATATTTAAATGGATGACGGCTCGTTCCATGGCGTTTTTTTATTGCCTTTCCTGAGCAGGAGATCAATGAGCCGCAATGCGTTTTTTGGGGCCTGTCCCCTGACATGGTTGTTGAAAAAAATCCCGCCTGTTGCCGCTTCCGGCATCAACTCGTTCTCAATCCGGGCGGCCCAGATTTTAAGCTCCTCATCTCTATAATCATAGTCAAATTGTTTTTGCATGCTGCCGGACCGCCAGCCCTTGGCATTTCTACCATGGAAACGGACATAGAAGAGATCTGGGTTGGTGACCACACAAAGCCTTGGGAAAAGACCGGGCAGATCCGGCTCATCCACGTTGACCAGGGTGATTTTGCGGCGCTGAAGTTCTGAAAAGACCTTGTCATTTACCCAGGAGTCATGCCGGAATTCCACGGCCAGGTGGAGCCCGGAAAGTTCATCCAGAAGGGCGGCCAGATAATTTCTGAAATCCACGGACCGCTCAAAATAGGGCGGCAGTTGAATCAGGATACACAACAGCTTTTTTGCGCGGATCAGGGGTTCCATGCCTTGGCGAAAAGCCAGGACCTCTTTTTGCCACAGATTTTTTTTGACCTCATGGGTCAGGGTCCGGGTGAGCTTGGCGGCAAATTTAAAATGCGCGGGCACTTTTTCGCACATCCGCTCCATGGCCGGGGCCTTGGGCATCTGATACCAGGTATAATTCAGCTCGGTGGTGTGAAAGGTTTTAATATAGCAGTCCAGCATATTAGAAGAATGGGTGCCGTCCGGGTAGAAACCCGAATCGATCCATTCCCCGTAGGAATACCCGCTGGTGCCGATATAAAGACGGCAAGCCGTGCTGTCCGCCATTTACCCCTCCATTCCCTGAGGGCCCCGGACAATGCCGATGACCTTGCCCTGGATCAGGACTTCGTCAAACCCGTATATCTGCGGGGTGAAATCCGGGTTTTCAGGCCGGAGCTCAATGCCGTCCGGCAGAAGGAAAAAACGCTTGACCGTGGCTTCTTCATGATGGATCAGGGCCACCACAATTTCCCTGTCCCGGGCATATTGCCGGGGTTCGCAGATGGCCAGATCCTGGTCCAGTATCCCGGCATTTTTCATGGAATGACCCTGGATCTTCAGGGCAAACAGGTTCTGGCCGGGATAGACGGAGGCATCCAGGACCAGGCTGCCTCCCCATTCCTGCTGGGCATACATGGGGAGTCCTGCCGTGATGCGGCCGATGACGGGAATCTGTTTCTGCCGCTGAGCTGCGTCAATTTCCCCGGTATCCTCCAGAATGTAAAGGGTCCGGCTGTACCGACCTTCCCGCCGGATATAGGATTTGTCTTCAAGGGATTTCAGAGTCTGGGCCACGGCCGCATGGCTGATGTCCAGCTCGGCTGCTGCCGTACGAAGGCTCGGAGGGATGCCGGTGTCTTTGACCTGCTGCTTCAGGTAGTCCAGCACCTTTTGCTGGTTTTGGGTCAGTTGTTGCCTCATGGAGAATGCCTGCCTTTTCTATCGGTTTTTTCCCAGTGTAAAAACCTTTAAATCAAATGTCAATATAAATGTAAAGATTTTGTAAAGGATAAAATCTGAAGAAAAGACTGGCCATCAAGAATCCGGGGCACTGCTTTTACAACCGGATGATTTCGACCCTCTGATTGCAGTGCGCCATGAATTTTAAGAGATTCTTTGATGTGATGGTGGTGGTGGCGGTATTGACGATGGGGTGAAAATTGAGAAGGTTATGTTCCATCATTTCTTCGTCCAGGATGACCCTTAAATCATGATTCTTTGCATTGATCACGGCAAGGGGGGTGACGGCGCCGGGAATGACGCCCAGGACTTCTGCCAGAAGTTCCGGTTTTCCAAAGGTCAGTCCTTTGGTGTCAATTTTCTTTTCGACTTCCTTTATTTTAATGGGCTTGTCGGAAAGGGTGACGATGAGAATCAAATTCTTTTTCCGGTCTTTAAAAAACAGGTTTTTGCTGTGGACGCCGTCTATGCCGTCGTGGTGAAGATCTGCCTCTTCAACCGTAAATACGGCCGGGTGTTCATGGTTGATGTAATCAATACCGATTTTATCGAGCACGCTCAGAAGCTCTTCCTGGGTTTGTAACATATAGTCCTCTCTATTTTGGTTTATTTGGGTTCAAGATTAAACAGGATATCGTTTTCCAGATAGACCTGTTCCAGTTGTTTCTGGTAGGTCACCAGTTCTTCTCCCCTGCGGTTGGCCAGTTCCTGGACCATGTACTGGATAACGGCCAACATTCCGGATACGTTTCCGATAAACGGGATCGACCGTGACGGCACCACAAGGGAGAGGTTGGCAAACTGGATCACCGGGCAGATGGTGCTGTCGGTCAGGGTTAACAAGGTGTGGCTGCTGCGGCGGATCATTTTGCTGAGCTTTATCAGTTCATTGGGATACCGGGTGCAGGTGGCAAGGATGACAAGGCTTTCGGGGTTGGCATTGGTGAGCATGTCAAAGGTGGTGGTGTCGCTTCCTTTCAGGATATGCACCCCTTTTCTGACTTTTGTCAGGGACCAGCCAAGATAATAGGCAAAGGTATAGGACAGTCTCGATCCGACCACATAAACCGTATGACTTTTATCCAGGTGGTCCACAAAGGCGTTCATGATTTCGACATTGATGTTTTCATACAGATATTTGAGATTGTTCAATTCTTCCAGGATGCCCCGGTGGAGACGGTCTACGCCCGGTTCCTTGATGCCTTTGATGGCTGCTCTTTCAGGCAGGGAAAGTCCTGTGTTGACAAAATCCTTTAACGCATCCTGGAATTCTGAATATCCTTTATATCCCAGGGTGCTGACAAACCGGACCACGGTGGCTTCGCTGGTCTCACAGGCCTCGGCCAGCTCTTTGGTGGTCATGAAAACGGCCTTGGAAGGGTTCTGCATGATATAGGTGCCAAGGGTCTGGGCCTTGGGGGTGAGTGAATCCAGCTTATTTGAGATATCGCTGATGACCGGATGGGATTCTGGATCTGTCATGGTTGCTCCGGATAATGAATGGTTTTTGTGTCAAAATAAAAATTTATCATTTTTATATAATTATCTAATTTTATTTGCTTTTACAAAATATAAAAAAAAATGTCAAGATATCGTGAAAGAAAAACTATCATTTAAAATAATTTTCTTGACGTTATTTATTTCAAGGCGTAAAGATAAAATAAAAAAAAGAAGCATTCACTAAAAATCCATAATTTATGAGAAGGCAAATGTTTTTTAAAAGAAAACCCATGTGGGGAAAAAAGAAAAAACTGAAATCAAGCTATGATGTGGTGATCATCGGCGGCGGGCTTCACAGCCTGGCAACGGCTTATTTCCTGGCAAAAGACCACGGCATTACCGATGTCGCAGTCCTAGAGAAAAATTATATCGGGTTTGGCGGGGCAGGACGGAATACGGCCATTGTCCGCGCCAACCAGCGGACCCAGTATAATGTCCCGCTCTATAAGGAAGCCCTTGACCTCTGGCCGATCCTGACTAAGGATCTGGATTACAATTTAATGTTCAACAATTGCGGGAACCTGAACCTCATGCATTCCGAAGCCGCCATGACGGCGGCCCGCATGACCATTGCCACGGCCCAGTTCCATGGGGTGGAAAGTCATTTGATTGATGCAAAACAGGCAAAGGAAATGGTTCCGGCATTGAATATCTCGGAAGATATTACTTTTCCCATTCATGGGGCCATGTTTCATCCTCCGGGCGGCGTGGTCCGGCATGATGCCGTTGTCTGGGGGCTTGCCAGAGGGGCAGCGAAAAGAGGGGTTGAGATCCATCAGGAGACCGAAGCATTAGGTATCGGCATACAAAACGGTAAGGTGACGTCCGTAACCACCAGCCGCGGAACCATTAACTGCAAACAAGTATTGATTTCAGCCGGAGGGTATTCAGCCTCCCTGATTCACGGTATGCTGGGAATCAAGCTGCCCATCAGTGTTCTGACCATCCAGGCCATGGTGACCCAACCCGTAAAACCGCTTTTGAATCATGTGGTTTCATCGGGTGCTTACCACGCCTATGCCAATCAGACCCTGAAAGGTGAAATTGCCACCGGCGCTCACATGGATCCCTGGCCGAACTATACCACTTTGACCACAGCGCATTATATCAAGCACCAGGCTGAAGCGCTTTCCGAATTTTTACCCTGTCTCAGGGGGCTCCGTTTCATGAGAATCTGGGGCGGGCTTGCCGATATGACACCGGATATGGCGCCCATCATGGACGGCAATAACCAGATCGAGGGCTTTTTCATGGATTGCGGCTGGGGATATTTCGGGTTTAAATCCTGCTCTGCAGTGGGAAAATACATGAGTGAGTTCATGGCCAAAAATGAATGCCCGGATATCTTAAAACCCTTTGCTCTCAAACGATATGAAGAACACAGGCTCATGGGCGAAACCGCAGTAGTTGTCAATTACACCCCGGACAATTAGACTTGAAGGAGAAAAGATAATGGCATTAATCATCACATGTCCGGTTTGCGGGAAAAGAAACGGATATGAATTTAAATTCGGCGGAGAAGAAAAAGGCCCAAGGCCCGATGAAACGGATCTGACTCCCAAAGCCTGGTGTGACTATGTCCACATGAATCACTGTGTTGCAGGCGTTCAAAAGGAATGGTGGTGTCACAAAGACGGTTGCGGCTCATGGTTTACCATTTACCGGGATACCACCACGAACCTGGAAAGGCAAGTCCAGAAGGCAGATCATCAGGAGGCAGAAAAATAATGAACAGGTTTAATCATTTGCCGACATTAAAAATCGATACAACCCAAAAAATTTCTTTTATCCATAAAAGAAAAAAAATTTATGGCGTCAAGGGTGATACCATAGCAACGGCCCTCTTTTCAAACGGCATCCGGATATTCGGCAGAAGCTTGAAATATCATCGGCCCAGAGGCTTATACAGTCTGGATGGGGAATCCAGCAACACCCTGATGGAAGTGGACGGTATCCCCAATGTCAGGTGTGAAAACACGCTACTAAAAGAAGGCATGGTCATAAAAGAGCAGAATGTCAAAGGCTCTGCCGAAAACGATATACTGGGATTTCTGGATAAACTTGACTGGATGATGCCGGCAGGATTTTATTACACTGTCATGCATAAACCGGCAAAACTCTGGCCCATTGCCATGAAACAGATCCGGAAAGCTGCGGGGCTCGGTGAAATCAGTCCGGAATTTAAAATGCCGGGGAAATTCGATGAGATTTTTCTGAACACAGATGTCTGCGTTATTGGTGGCGGCCCTGCCGGTATGATGGCGGCGGTTTCGGCGGCTAAAAAAGGACTGAGGGTCATCCTCATGGAATCGCGTCCCTGGCTCGGGGGCTGTTTTGAATTTCGGTCGAAAGAGCATCAAAACCGCCTTTCCCTTCATGAAAGGGCGGCGCAGCTTTCAAAAGAGGTGGAATCCCTGAAAAATATCCGGGTGTTTACCCATGCCTCCGTGGTCGGGACCTATAACAATAACCTGGTTACGGGATTTCAAATCGGAAAGGAAAAAGATGCCTTTGATGAGCGGTATATTGAACTCCGGGCCAAAAGCGTGGTGGTGGCCACGGGCTGTACTGAAAGACCCCTGATCTTTGACAATAATGAAAGACCGGGTGTCATGCAGGCAGGATGTGCTCTGCGTCTTGCCAAAACCTATGGGCAATTGCCCGGGAAAAAAGCAGTGTTCAGCATCGGTCATGATTTTGGTCTTGAAACCGCCTTGGAACTCCATGACCTCGGGCTTTCCATTGCCTGCATTGCCGACATCAGGGATGACGGACAGGACCCGGCTCTTTTAAAAAAGATTGCTGACAAGAATATTCTCCTGTTAAAGGGATGGGTGGCGGTTAAAGCCCATGGAAGAAAAGTCGTCAAACAGGTCAGCCTTTCCACCATTGACGGATCGGTCACGCGCAAATTTTCCTGCGATCTCCTGGTGGCATCCGCGGGCATGACGCCTGTGACAGGGCCCATCACTGTAGCTCAGGGAAAACTGAAATATGATAATCATACCGGGTTTTTTCTGCCGGATGCCATGCCTGAAAAAATGCATGCCGCCGGACGCATCATAGGCCTTGATGATCCTTTATCCATTGAGGCATCGGGAAAACTTGCAGGATTAAAAGCCGCTTTTGATTGCGAAAACGGCTCTATCCAGGAAATCGGGCAGGCCAAAAAGGATCTGGAAAATCTTCCCGGACCTGTCCGGGGAACAAAGCTTGTCACAGCGCCGGTAAAAGGCCGGAAAAGTTTTATCTGTTTTGATGAAGATGCTACCCTTAAAAATATCAAACAGGCCATCGCTAAAGGATTTGATGTGCCGGAACTGATCAAGCGGTTCACCGCAACAGGATTAGGGCCGGGACAGGGCGGCATTCCGGGGCATAACCTGCCGCTTTATGTGGCCAAATACCAGGCTCTGCCCGATATTTCCATCAAGCCCACCAATGTGAGGCCGCCCCTGGTTCCAACTTTGATCTCCACCTATGCCGGTGCAGGCCACCAGATGCTGAAAATCACCCCCATGGATGAGATGCAGAGAAAAGATGGTGGCGTTTTCAGAAACATCGGGGTTTGGCAGCGGGCCCGCTATTTCTCCAATGATTTTTCATGCAAAAATGAGATTGAAAACGTCAGAACCAATGTGGGCATGCTGGACGGATCTACTCTGGGAAAATTCAGGATTTTCGGACCCGATGCGGTCAAAGCGCTTCAGAGGGTCTATGTGTCGGATATGTCCAAGGTTAAAGAAGGGCGCATCAAATATTCCGCCATGTGTACGGATGACGGGTGCGTGATCGACGACGGCGTTGTGGTCAAACAGGGAGAAAACGATTTTTATTTCACCACCTCCACGGCCCGTGCAGGACAGACAGCAGAGTGGATACGGTACCACACCCGGTATGATGGATGGAATTTTGCCATAGTGAACCTGACGGACGCCATGGGTGTGATCAATATTTCCGGTCCCAATGCCAGAAAGGTTCTTCAGAAAGTTTTAGATATCGACCTTTCCAATGAAGCCTTTGGATTTTCGGAATATAAGGAATTCAAAATTCAGGATACGGTTCCGGTCAAGGCCATGCGCCTCGGTTTCATGGGAGAGCTGTCCTATGAACTGCATGTGCCCTCTTCCTATATGAAGTCTGTCTGGCTCATGATAAAGGAAGCCGGCAGGGAATTTAATATTCAGAATTTCGGTGTTGAGGCCCAGAACGTGCTGCGTATGGAAAAATGCCATATCATCCTGGGCTCGGAATCCGAACAGAGAACCAATCTTCTGGATGTGGGTCTCGGGTTCCTGTGGGATCGCAACAAACCCGAAGCAAAGACAGTGGGTGCGGTGGCCCTGCGCCAGGCGGAAAAAGATCAGACCCGTCTCAAGCTTGTGGGATTTAAGATGGAAAACAATACACGGGCGCCGAGAGATGGTTCTTTGATTGTCGATACAAAAGTCAGGGGATATGTCTGTACTGCCAGAGACAGTTTTTCCTTAAAAGAGGCTGTGGGCATGGCGCTTGTTGAAGCCCCCCTTTCCAAAATTGGAACCCGGCTGGAGATTTTTGAAGATGAGTGCGGTAATAACCGGATTTATGGTATGGTAACACAAATGCCGTTTTATGATCCTGATGGCAAACGGATGAAAATGTAAGGGAAAAATCATGAAAGACATACAAAGAGTTTCCCCGGTTGTTTTTAAAGCCACCCCTTTAAAAACGGAAAAAAGAAATAACTGGGAAGTGGTGATGGAATATAGTGGTGAAGGAGAGGGGCCATATCTCGTGGATTTAAGCCACAAGCCCCGGTTTGATTTTCAGGATGCCGACCTTGCAGCAAGAAAACCGTTTGGTATTCGGATTCCGGAAATTTATGGCGGCTCAGCTCTTGAAAACGGGGTACTTGCCAATCGCATGAACCGGACCCAGGTATCCTTATACTGTATTGACGGCCAGGACAATACCGTGATTCCGGATGAACCGGGATTTACAGATGTGACAGAATCAACGATGTTTGTTGCCTTAATCGGAAAAGAGGTTTTTTCAATCTGCGAAAAACTGACAGCCCTTGATTTTTTGGACCCACAGAGAAAGACACCCTTTCTTTTCCAGGGACCCTTTTCCCATGTGCCGTGTCAGATGGTGACATTGAGCCGGGATGGAGATAGTTCAGGTATCGTGTTAACCTGTTCCAGAGGATATGGAAGAGACATGATCCATGCCGTTATAAATGCAGGAGAAGAATTCAACCTGAAACCTGCCGGAGAGAACCGGTTTACGAAATGGATAAAAAGCTTATAGAATTTGGCGTCAGCCATTATATTATTCATAAAAGGAGAGAAAACATGACCAGAAAATACGATGCAATCATCATTGGCGCCGGTGTCATTGGAGCACCCATTGCTTATGAGCTTTCAAAAATGGGGTATAAAACCCTGACCGTGGATAAGCTTGCAGATGCCGGAGAAGGATCAACAGCCGGTTCCTGTGCTATTGTAAGGGCTCATTATTCGACGGCAGACGGTGTGGCCATGGCCTATGAAGGCTTTAAATACTGGCTCGACTGGGAAAATTACCTGGATCATGTAAAGGATGAAAAAGGCCTGGCCAGGTACATGAACACAGGGTCGCTCCTGCTCAAATCCCAGGGGCATGACTGGAAAAAGGTGAAAAAAAATTATAATGAAATAGGGGTCAAATATAAAGAATTGACCGTTGAAGAGATAAAAACAATGGTACCGGTGGCAGACCTCCATGAATTCTGGCCGGTCAGACGTCCGGAAGACCCGACATTTTATGATGAGCCCACAAAAATGCTGGAAGGGGCCATTTTCTGCCCTGAGGGCGGGTATGTCAACGACCCCACCCTGTCTGCCCATAATATCATGAGGGCTGCCGAAGCCAAAGGCGCAACCTTTATGTTCAATGCAGAAGTGGTGGATATCCGGACAAAGGACGGCAGGACCGCAGGCATTACGTTAAAAGACGGCACCCAGATTGATGCTCCCATTGTGGTCAATGTGGGCGGGCCGCACTCCTTCAAGATCAATAAGATGGCTCCCGGCGTCTGGGAAGGCTGCAATATCAAAACCAAATCCCTCCGTCATGAGGTCATGTACTGTCCCTCTCCGGATGGGTATGATTATCTCAACGACGGGTATCATATGTCTGACGGAGATGTCGGCTGCTATGTCCGCCCCGAAGTGGGCAATACCTTTCTGATCGGCAGCGAAGATCCGGCGTGTGATCCCAAGGAATGGGTGGACCCGGATGATTTTTATGCGGGTAAGGGGGGTCTTGGCAGGGATAATGTTCTGACCGAAGCCCAGTGGCAGGCGCAATGCTTCAGATTCGGCAAACGGGTTCCGGACCTCCCGGTTCCAAACCAGCCCAAAGGGGTAGTGGATCTCTATGATTGTTCCGATGACTGGATTCCGGTTTATGACAAATCCGATCTGCCGGGATTCTATATGGCCGTCGGCACCAGCGGGAACCAATACAAGAATGCACCAGTGGTAGGCCGTATGATGGCGGAGTTGATCGACGCCTGTGAAAAGGGCCTGGATCATGATAAAGAGCCGTTCCAGTATAAATTTAAATATATCACCCGGTCAACGAATGTGGGGTTTTTCTCACGTAAACGTCAGATTAACCGTAACAGCTCCTTTTCCGTAAACGGGTAGGATGTTGATGGATGAAGCTCTTTGTCTGTGTCAAACATGTCCCTGATTCGGCGGCGCATATTGCCATTATCGACCATATCCGGATTGATGAAAATATCAGTTTTCTATTAAATCCCTATGATGAGCATGCCCTTACCGAAGCCGTCCGGATCAGGGAAATGAATCCGGGCTCTGAAGTGATTGCCGTCTGTCTCGGGAAAGCAGACGCGGAAAAAACCCTTCGCTCGGCCATGGCCATGGGCGCAGACAGAGGCATCCTGATCAAAACCGATAAGCGCCATGACAGCATTGAAACTGCCCTGGCGCTTAAGACGGCCATTGAGCAGGACGGATCGCCTGCACTGATTTTTACCGGAAAAGAATCCATTGATGATCAGGGCATGCAGACCCTGTTCCGCTTGGGGGCTTTGTTTGATTTCCCCGCAGCTACCAATGTGGTCCGGCTGGATATCGTTTCCGGCAAGGCAGTGACGGATACTGAATTTTCCGGCGGCGTTGTCAGCACCTATGAAATGAGCCTGCCCTGTGTTATTGGTGCGGGAAAAAGGTTGAATACTCCTAAATATCCCACTGTTCGCGATGTGATGAGATCCAGGAAAAGCCCGATCCAAGCCTTTGAATTTTCCGATCTGAATATGGAGACGCCAAAGGCCCGGATGGAGGTGATTGAACTGATTCCCTATATTCAGAAAAGACAGCCAAAGGAAATCACCGGCAGCCCTTCTGAAATCGCCCAAAAAATAGTTGAGATATTAAAAAACGAGGCAAAGGTCCTATGACAAAGCATGTGGGTGTGATCCCGGAACTGGATGGCAGAGGTCTTAAAGAAGCCGATATGGGCATGATCACCCTTGCAAGACAAAAGGATACCCATCTTTTTGCCCTTGTCCTGGATGGTTCTGACGAAACTCTGAAAGAAAAACTGTCATCCTATGGTGTTTCAACCCTTGTTGATATCCGGCTGGCCGGAGACCTTCAGCATAACCCGGAGGTCCGGGCCAAAGCAGTGATCGGGGCTGTTAAAAAATTCGGCATATCTGCTGTCTTTGGCCTTTCAACGGCCAGAGGAAAGGATCTTTTGCCGCGAATCGCCGCCCTTCTTGAATCCCCCCTGGTCATGGACTGTTTTAACGTGGACCTTGAAGCCAATATTGCTGAGACCTCCCGGTATTCCGGCAAAACCCTGGCCAAAATCAAGGTAACAGGACCGGTCCCCATCTTCGGCATCCGGCCCAATGCAAAAGAACCGGTCCGGGAACCGGTATCGGCAAAAATCATCCAATTTGATGCCGGGGCCATTGCATCAACGCAGTTGAGGGTGGTTAAAACGGGGGAAACCGGGAAAGGATCAAAAATAAGCCTGGCTGAAGCTGAAATAATCATCTCAGGTGGTCGGGGCATGAAAAACGGAGAGAATTTTACCCAGCTTTTCCAGTGCGCAGAAAAGCTTAATGCCGCAGTCGGCGCTTCAAGGGTGGCCGTGGATTCGGGCTGGGTCCCCTATGCCCTGCAGGTGGGCCAGACCGGTGAGAAGGTCAGCCCCAAAGTATATATCGCCTGCGGCATATCCGGATCAATCCAGCATTTTGCAGGGATGAAGACCTCGGGCATGGTGATTGCCATAAACCTGGATACAGCCGCCCCCATCATGTCCAATTGCGATTATTATGCTGTGGCGGATGCCCTGGAGGTGGTGCCGGAGCTGACAAAATTACTGGAAAAAAGCGCATGCGTGACATAAACAGGCCCGTTGTCGGCATCGTTATGGTCATCGGCGCTGCTTCGGCCTGGGGCATGGCCGGTATTTTTGTGCATACCTTTCTGGCCAATTGCAACGGCACTCCGGTCTCCCTGGCGTTTTGGCGGGATTTAACAGCCTTTGCCGGTCTTTTTTCCTTTACTCTGCTCACCTGCCCTCAAAAACTGAAAATAAAAAAGAAAGACCTGCCCTGGCTCGTGGGCATGGGGATTTTTTTGGGCGGATTCCATGTCTTTTACAACCAAAGCATCATGCAGAACGGGGCTGCCGTCACAACTGTACTCCAAGCTGCCATGCCCGCCGTTGTGACCATAACCGCCTTTTATCTATGGAAAGAGGAAGTGACTGGGAAAAAAATCCTGTCCATGATTCTGATTTTTATCGGTACCGTTTTTGCCTCGGGTGTGGATGTTTTTGCCATTGGGCCGGTCAATATGGCAGGGCTTGTTGCCGGATTCGGAGTGCCTTTTTTCTATGCAGGGTGGAGCCTCTGCGGCAAGAATCTCGTATCCACATACGGAACCCCGGCCTGTCTTGCCGTTGCCTTTGGCGTTGCCGCTTTGATGCTGCTGCCGTTCCAGCCGTTTACCCAAGCCCCGCTGCCGATAAATATGACCATGGCCCTGGCCTTTCTGGGGTTGATGGTCATCTCCACCTTTGGCGCCTTTTCCCTTTATCTGGTGGGGCTGAATCACCTGTCCGCAGGCATTGCCAGTATCCTGGTCATGTCCGAGATCTTTTTTGCCGGGGTATGTGCACGGATTTTCCTGGATGAACGGATGTCTGTGGTTCAATTATGGGGAACCGCACTGGTCATGGCAGGCGTTCTCTTTTTGTCATATCGCCGGAACAGGCATCCAAGCTAGGGGTAGAATCTTTTATCTGCTTTAATTTCCGCTATTTTTAATCTCAAATCCGTGTTAATTTATGATTCTTTAACAAAATGAGAATCTTAAAATGATGACACCAACACCCATTACCCATGGTGATTTAAAAGCCCTGATCGAAACCTATGTACAAGATTATTCCATGGCTTCCAAAGGGAAAAACCTCTGGCGGACGCCTCTTTTTGCAACAGCAAGGGCGGATGAGCGGTTTAATGTCCTGCCGAAAATCGCTGCCCCGGATCATTCTCTTCCAAAAGATCTTCTGCCGACGGGCAAATCCGTGGTCGTATTTTTTGTTCCATTTATCAAAGATCTGGCCCTGGAAAATCATGAAGGGAAAATTCCGTGCCGAAACTGGGGTTTGGCTTACGAAGCCACCAATGCATTGATTAACAGCCTGTGTGGAGAAATCCGGGATTTTTTCAAAGAAGCCGGATATGAGTCTGCCCTGGTTCCGGCAACCCATAATTTTGATCCCGTAAAACTCATGGCCCGCTGGTCCCATAAACATCTCGGGTATATCGCAGGGCTCGGTCGGTTTGGGGTGAACGCCCAGTTTATCACACCCTCCGGCTGCGCCGGAAGATTGGGGAGTCTTGTGACCGAAGCAGAGCTGGGGGATCATCCGTTGGTCAGTGAAAAGGAGCTCTGTCTTCACAAGAACGGCCAAAAATGTCTTGTCTGCGTCCGACGCTGTCCGGTCGGGGCTGTATCCGCCAAAAAAGGCATAGACCGGGAAAAATGCTGGGCAAGACTGAAATCAAATCTTCATGAAACTCAAGAGCTTTCAGGCCTGCAACCCACTTCCCATGTGTGCGGAAAATGCCAGGTTCTGGTTCCGTGCAGCCTTGGCATTCCGACACCTGAAATTAAAAAGGAAATGGATTTAAGTTATGCAGAAAAAAGCATCTGATTATCTCAATCTTTTGTTCGATATCGGCGAACTGGCCGATCTGGTTACGGGAAGTTCGGATCTGGAAAGCTTTCTTGAGCTTGTCGTGGATCGGGTGGCCCGGCATTTCAATGCCCCGGTCTGTTCCATCTATCTTTACAATGAAAAATCAAACCGGCTGACCCTAAAAGCCACAAAGGGATTGAAACCCGAGGCAGTCAATAAAATTCATATGAAGCCCGGCGAAGGGCTGGTGGGGAGATCCTTTGAGACTCTTTCCATTGTAAGAGAAGGCAATGCCGGAAAAAATCCGGGATATAAATATTTTAAAGAAGCAGGCGAAGAGCCCTTTAATTCATTTCTTTGTGTTCCCATTAAACGGGGAGTTGAGAAGATCGGGGTACTGGTGGTCCAGCACAGGGATCTGAATCATTTTGAAATGTCGGATGAAAGAGCCATCTGGACAGTGGTCAACCAGCTTGCAGGAGCCATAGAAAATGCAAGGCTGTTGATCGCGTTTTCTCAAGCCGGAGAAGATTCAGAAGTCACAGAATCCCTTGTTTTTGTAAAGGGAAGCGCAGCCGCAGCCGGGTATGCCCTGGGGAAAGCAGTTGTATTGAATGAACAGCAGAAATCCATTCTTTATGATCCGGTTCCGGGAGAGGATCAGTTTACAAAGCAGGATTTCAGCCTTGCCATTGAAAAGACCACCCTGGAACTGAAAGATCTTCAAAAAAGATTTGAGCAGAAACTGCCGGAAAGCGCATCTCTTATCTTTACCGCCCATTTTATGATATTAAAGGATAAAAATTTTATCGGGAAAATGGGGGACCTTATTGATGAAGGCCTGAGTCCTGCAGATGCGGTTCGGAAAATTGCGGCCAAATACATGGGAATTTTTTCAGCAAGCCCCCATGCTTATATGAGGGAAAAGGCCCAGGATGTTGAGGATCTGAGCGTCCGGATTTTGAATAATTTCAGATCCCGCGAAGAAAAAACAGATTATGAAAATGGAAGTATTGCCATTGCAAGGCAGGTGTTCCCCTCGGATATCCTCAAATATGTGTCGGCCGGGGTACAAGGCATCATCCTTGCCAGCGGCGGCGTCACCTCCCATGTGACCATCCTTGCCCGGTCTCTTCAGATCCCGCTCATCATTGCCGAAGAATCCGGGCTTCTGGACCTGCCGGTAAACACCACCATTCTGATGGATGGAGATCTTGGCAATATTTATATCAATCCTAAAAAAGAAACCATTGCGCTCTTTGAAACAAAAGCCCGGGTTGAAAAAGAGGCCCATGTCGTGTCCATGGAAAAAACCACATGGACAAAGGATAGGAAGCGGGTCATATTGCTTGCCAATATCAATCTGCTCAGTGAAGTTCCTCTTGCCAAGGTATTGAAGGCAGAAGGCATCGGTCTCTACCGAACTGAATTTCCCTTTCTGATCCGGTCCACCTTCCCCTCCGAGGCAGAACAGTATGTGATTTATAAAAAGCTCTTTGATGGAATGAAAAATTGTCCTATCTCCATCCGGACTTTGGATGCAGGAGGTGAAAAAACCCTTGCCTACAGTGATTCTCCCAAAGAAACCAATCCGGAATTGGGGCTGCGGTCCATACGATTCTCTCTGAAACACAGGGATATCTTTGAATTTCAGATCCGGGCCATGCTCAGGGCGGCGGCTGGAAAAAAAGAGATCCGGATCATTTTCCCTTTGATTTCATCCATTGATGAATTTCTGGAAGCAAAACAGGTGGTGTATGACTGCATGGAAGCCTTGTCCAGGGAAGACCTTGAATTCAACAGGGATGTGGCCCTGGGGATGATGGTGGAACTGCCCTCGGTGCTGGCCACCATTGATGAATTTGCAAAGGAGGCGGATTTCTTTTCCATTGGCACCAATGATTTTATCCAGTATCTTCTGGCTGCCGACCGGTCCAACAAGATGGTGGCAGACCATTATATTCCCTGCCATCCGGCAGTGAACAGGGGCATTGCAAGAATTGCCGAGGCTGCCATTGCGGGTGGTATCGAGATATCCGTGTGCGGCGAAATGGCCCATGAAAAAGAGTATATCCCGTTTCTTCTGGGCGTGGGTATCCATACCCTGAGTGTGGATCCCCAGTTTCTGCCCATGGTTCAAAAGACCGTCATGAATCTTTCCATGGCCGATGCCGTAGAATATGCAAAAAGAATGCTGGCAGAGACAACCGTGAAAGGGGCAAGAAGCGTTCTTGAAGCCTTTAAATGATCGGTGGTCATGTCCATAACTTCCCTGGAATAAGACATACGGGGATGGGGATCATTTTATGGTGGTTGGCGGTATTGAATTTCTTATAAATGGCTACTATCTCTTTCTGCCGGTCACTCAAAACTTTTTTTCCAGATGATGCAAGATGCTGCATTGCCCATTCCAGTTCGGCATAGGTGGCGCCGATCTGGCTTTCATCGGTGCGGTTATCTTCCCAGAGCCCGTCTGTGGGTGGGGCGGTCAGAATGTCTTCAATAATACCCAGATCTTTTCCCAGAGCATAAACTTCCGATTTTGAGAGATCGGCAATGGGGGAGATATCCACCCAGCCGTCGCCGTATTTGGTAAAAAAACCCGGTTCCGACTACCAGAAGTTTATGGCTGGATGCAAAGGCATACAGGGAGAGCATGCGCAGGCGTGAACGGGTGTTGGCCATGGTCAGGCCATCCTGGATATCCTCGGGAAAGCAGGTTTTGATCTGTTCAAACACCGGGGTCAATTCAATATCAATGCCTTTGACGGCGGGAAAGTGTTTTTTAAGCCATGCAATATGGGCCGATGACCGGGAGACCTGGTCTTTTGCCTGGTGAATGGGCATGTTCAATGCCAGGACCGGCTTTCCGGTTTTTGCGCACAGGGTTGATGTAACCGCAGAATCAATCCCTCCTGAAACCCCTATGGCAAACCCTTTTAACCCGGACTGGTCAAGATAGTCTAAAAGCCACTGAACAATATGACCAATTACTTTTTCTGTTTTCATAATATTTCATTCCTGAGGAGTTTGACATTTTTAATTTTTTAAACTTTTTGAGTGATATTAAAAAGCCGGAAGATTTTGAAACAGGACCTCCAGGATCTGTTCGATCTTTTTGTCTGCCGTCCCGGAGCTGAGGGTGCAGCCGCCTGCCCCGGCATGACCACCGCCTCCGAACCGGGCCAGCAATTTACCTATGTTGACATGGCATTGCGTGTTGAAAATGCTGCG
>JAIFMF010000062.1 GCA_020048635.1 Desulfobacula sp.
CGCAGGCGGACCGGGTGCCGAAATTGATGGGCGATCTTTTCGGCTGGCTGGCCGTAACCGAATCCCATCCGCTCATTGCCGGCTCGGTTTTTCATTATGAGTTTGAATTCATCCACCCCTTTGCAGACGGCAATGGACGCATGGGGCGATTGTGGCAGAGCCTGATTCTGGCTCGATGGAACCCCCTGTTTGCCGATATTCCGGTGGAAAGCATGATCTTCGAAAATCAGGCCGAGTATTATCAAGCTTTGCAGGAAAGCACCCGAAAGACTGACTCCGCGCCTTTTATCACTTTCATACTGCAGATGATTCTGGATGCCGTGGCCACTTCCGCCCCCCAAGTCACCCCCCAAGTCACCCCCCAAGTCAGGGAGCTTCTGGCGGTCATCCGTGGAGAGATGAGCCGTGAGTCCCTGCAATCCGCCCTTGGCCTGTCGGATCGTAAATCCTTCCGTGAGCGCTACCTCAACCCGGCCCTGGCCGACGGCCTGATTGAAATGACCATCCCCGAAAAGCCTAACAGCCGCCTGCAGAAATACCGACTCACCGGCAAAAAATCCGTTATTCCGGTTCAGCCAGATTGATATGCGCGGCCTGATCGAATCTTAACTTCACCCTTTCTCCCACCCGGCTTTTCTGCATCAGATATTTGAAAATATCGGGATCATGCCGGGTCCGGGCGACAAACCGGTGGTTGTCCTCGTTTTTTCCATAGATCAAGGCATAGGAAGGGGTCTGTTCGATGGAAAAAATGACGGTATAGGTTTCGATGATGCCGGTGCCGATCATCTCTTCTTTGATGTTCATCGGGGGATTCCCTGTCAGGGGATTTTTTTGGTCTTCGATGTGATCTTCTTTGATTTCCCGGGGATTGGGCTCTGATCCGTAAACGCCGGCTGCATGTTTGTGCATGAACCAACCCAGGGCGGTGACAAGACCGTTTGACTGGGCGCCATTGGAAATTTTTTCTGCAAGCGTTGCAACCGCATGAAGATTGTAATTGTTGCCGGGGCCGCCGAAAAATCCGAGTCCTCCGGTAAGGGTGAGGGATCGTGGGTCGTCGTCTCTAATTCCGATCATTTTTTTGGCAATGGAGACGGCACAGGGAAAGCAGGAATAAAGGTCAAAACAGTCCAGCTTTTCCAAAGGAAGGGACGATCGTATCAGGGCTTTTTTAACGGCAGCCTGAAGCGGCGGGCTTGAGGTGAAATCGGATTTTTCGATCATAAACCGCTGGCGGTCTTCCGCATAACCGCCGCCCAGAAAATAAACCTTTTGCCGGTTTTTCATTTCATATTTTTTGGCTGCCGTCTCAGACATCAGAATGATGGCCGCTCCCTGATCCACGGTGACAAAGGAATTCATGAGTTTGGTATAAGGAAAAGCAATGGGTCTGTTGAAAGGTCCGGGAGTGATGATGTCTTTTGGTGTTTTTATATCCCTTGTCCAGGCAAAGGGGTGTTCCGCTGCTGTTTTGCTGAAGGAAGACCACATTGTTCCGATTTTCATGAGATAGGAGTTCAGATCAAGGCCGGAATCAGCCCAGAGGGCGGTTTCAAAAAGAGGGAATCCCTGCATGGGGTGTTCCATGCCATGCTGATTTTCAAGAGGAGTAGACCCGATCCTGTCATCTCCCGGATAATTTTCCGGTATACCCCGGAAAAGGGCACTCTCAACTTTCTCTGCATGCGGGCCTCGCTGGATATATGTTTCAGCACCGGCGATGAGGATGGAATCAAGCTTATTATCCGCAATCATCCCGGCTGCCATGTTGATGAGTGTCTGGGGGGAATTCCCACCGATCCCGGAAACATGGGTGAATTTCGGCGTGGCACCAAGGTCGGCTGCAAGCTGTTTGTCCGGGGCAGGATAATTCCGGCTCAGGGTTCTGACCACCATAATGCCGTCAAGCCGGTTGAGAATTTTTTCCGATCCCACTTTCCGGGCAGCTTCCAGAGAGGCTTGATGCATAAGGCCCATGGGATCCTGTGGTTCTTTTTTCAGGTTTTTGGGTTGAACAACCTGACCCCATCCTGCAACAACAACATTTGGTTCCATATGATCAGAAATCCTTTTTCAGCTCCAGTTTTTTAAAAGTGTCTCGTAAAAATCTTTTTTTGTCAACCCGGGCATTTTCGGTCTTTTTGCTTTCAACCCGTTTCGATCTCGGTCCTTTCACAGGTTTAGACCGGTATGAAAAAATTGCAGTCTCTGTATTCAAGCCCTTGTCCATGAAAATAGGTTCTTTCTGTTATTTTCATAGATCCCTTTTGATCGACCATCATTGTTGTGGAAGACCTTGTGCCGTAAGTTTCGCTCTCAATGAACAGGGGGGATAGAATTCTTTCCCATTCAAGCCCCACGCCTGTTTCAGGAAGCCTGTCATCATCGGGGACGGATGAATCTTTTAAAAATGAAAAAAGATGATCCGGTGTGAGGGTGTCGGTCATTGCATTTTTCATTGCTTTTTTGCCTGATTCCACCTTGGGCCAGGGGGTGTTGAGAAACCGGTTGGAAAGGCCGTGGATGCCGGGTGTGATTTTTTCAATCTTATTGGTAAGGCTTGTGAACCAGAAAAGATGATCCACATTTCCGAAAATCAGGTTGAACCCATTATATGACATGGCGTTTGATCTGAAATCATGAATAAATTCTTCCGGGGATTTTTTTGAGTTGAGAAAATCGATGATAATTTCACCCCTCGTAGGCGCATTCGGTTTTAAGGCGGCCGGGTTTCGATAATTGGTAAGTGCGGCAAACATTCCATTTCTGTGAATGCCGAGCCACGTGCCGCCCTGTTCAAGGTCTTTTCCTGCAAGAAGATCAGGAGAGTCTTCCCAGAACTGCATGGGCAACGTGGGGCGCCGGTAAAATTCATCTCTGTTGGCCGCAAGAACCAGGGGATATTCTTCCGACACTTTATATCCAAACACAATCAAACACATGGATAATTCCTTGTTTTTTATCTGTCTCTTTGTTATTGATCTTATATTGTAGTTAAAATGTAACTGTTAATAATGAAAAAATCAATATTGATGGAGGCTTTAAATGAAGAATGTAGTCATTGTCAGTGGTGTCAGAACACCTGTGGGGTCCTTTGGCGGCGTATTAAAAGATGTGCCTGTGGTTGAACTCGGAACCTATGTCATGAAAGACGTCCTGAAAAGAGCCGGATTAAAACCCGCGGTTGATACAGCCCAGGACGAATTTTCACCCGATACTTTAAGAGCTCAGGGCATGATTGACCTTGAGAAAAAAGGATATGATTATGATGACTCTTTGGCCCCTGTATTTGTTGATGAAGTCATCATGGGCAATGTTCTCCAGGCAGGACAGGGACAGAATACCGCCCGCCAGGCCATGATCGCTGCCGGAATATCAAGACAAAGCGCTGCCTTCACCATCAACAAAATCTGCGGTTCCGGACTCAAAGCCATTGCCCTTGGCGCCCAGGCCATTATGGCAGGCCAGGCCGATGTCATCATTGCCGGCGGGCAGGAAAGTATGAGCAATGCGCCCATGGCCTTGACCAAAGCCAGATGGGGACACAGGATGGAACTGACCGGTATCGGGCCGGTTCATGATCTCATGGTATTTGACGGATTGTACGAGATTTTTTATGGATACCACATGGGTCTTACGGCTGAAAATATTGTTGAAAAATACGGAATTTCAAGAGAAGAGCAGGATCAACTCGCTCTGCTCAGCCACACCAGAGCCTTTGCCGCCGTCAATGATGGCACTTTTGCCAAAGAAATCATTCCAGTGGTGATCAAGTCCAGAAAAGGGGATATCATTGTGGATAAAGACGAGCGCCCCATGCAGACCAGTATGGAAAAACTCGGAAAATTGGCCCCGGCCTTTAAAAAAGGCGGAAGCGTTACCGCAGGCAATGCATCCGGCATTAATGACGCGGCGGCTGCGGTTCTTCTGATGTCTGAAGAAAAGGCAGATGCTCTGGGTCTTGAAAAACTTGCAAAAATTAAGGCGTTTGCCTCCGGCGGTCTTGATCCTGCCTATATGGGTCTCGGGCCTGTCCCGGCTATCAGAAAAGTCCTGAAACAGACCGGCATGGGTATCGGCGACATTGATCTGATTGAACTCAACGAAGCTTTTGCCGCCCAGGCCATCGGGTGCATGCGGGAACTGAAGATTGATGTCGAAAAACCCAATGAACTCGGATCAGGAGTTTCCATTGGCCATCCCATCGGCTGCACAGGGGCCAGACAGGTGGTTACGGCCATCCACCAGATGAAAAGAAAAGGCTATTCAACGGGCCTTATCTCCATGTGTATCGGTGGCGGTATGGGTATGGCAATGATCATCGAAAGATAAGATTTGCCCTTTACTTGGATGCATTAAAATGGTAAGAAATCTATAATTTTAACAGGCTTTAAATATTTGAAATAAAATGAATAAAGGGGTGTTTTAATCATGGATATTCCCAGGAAATTAGGCATACTGATTTATACAGCGGTTCCAGCCATTGTCGGCGGCGGAATCGTATACCATTTTTTTGGAAGTTTTGTTCACGTTATCATATTTGAGTCTCTTCTTGTTCTGGCAACCCTTGGTTTGATCAGAAACTAAAAAAAAGATGACTGTCAGATAGATGTAAAGCCGTATTTATGCAATCCTTATTGCATAGTACGGCTTTACACGGTTATTTTCCCTTTTCATTTCCCAGGCCTTTGACGAACAGATTGGTGGACCCGTGGAACAGCATATTTATCAAAAAGCGGTTTTTATCTTTTTTATTGTTTTGTTCTGCATTGCAATTTTTCTTGCAGGCCAACTCATAGCCCCTTTTTTTGCTGTTATCATTCTCGGGATTGTATCCACAGGAATTTTCAGCCCTGTTTTTAGATTATTTTTAAAAAAACTGCCCCCCAATGCAGCATCTGCTTTCACCTGCACCCTGATCTTTTTTGTTATCTTCATTCCGGTTGTCTTTTTTTTGGGTATCCTTTCCAACGAAGCCTTTAATCTTTATGTCATGGCCAGAGATGCAGTGGTTTCAAACCATCTGAAAGACCTTCTTGAAAATACCCATATCCTGGAAAGGGTCAATGAATTTCTTGCCAGTACGGGAGTTTACAAGACCGTTACCTGGGATGAACTCATCAGTCCCGTCTCGAATCTGGCCAAGATTGTCGGGTTTTCCCTGTTTGAGCAGGCCGGACTCATCACCTCCAATGTGTTCAGCCTGGTATTGTATTTCTGTCTCATGCTGATGGTGGTGTTCTACATGCTCATAGATGGGGACAAATTCATTAAATATCTCTATGATCTGTCCCCGCTGTCGGATGAGCATGATGCCAAACTTTTTGAGAAATTTACCGGGATGGCCGGTGCTGTATTGATCGGGAATGGGATTGGCGGATTCATCCAGGGGCTTTCAGGCGGACTTTTGTTCTGGTTTTTAGGCCTGAATTCTCCTTTCCTCTGGGGAGTTGTCATGGCCTTTGTTGCTTTTTTGCCCATTGTGGGCGTCGGCGTCGTCATGATCCCTGCAGCAGCTATCCTGATGCTGAAAAATAAAATTCTTACCGGGATTTTTGTTATTATTTTTTATGCCGTGCTGTCCTGGGGGATTGACTATATATTTAAACCCAAAATGGTGGGTAACCGTGTCAGCATGCATCCTCTGATTGTGTTTTTTTCCATTATCGGCGGATTGAAAGCCTATGGAATTCTCGGGATTATTTATGGACCTTTGATCGCTACCTTTTTTTTAACCCTTGCAGATATATATTTCTCAAGTTTTCAATTTATGGTTGAACCCGGAAAGAACAATAAAGCGGAAGCATTATAAAGAAAAATAATTGGAGCACTAATTTTGACAGAGAACAAAGACATCAATGTGACCAGTATTGAGAAGGAGATGAAACAATCTTATCTCGAATATGCCATGAGCGTTATTATCGGAAGAGCCCTGCCCGATGTCCGGGACGGACTGAAACCGGTACACAGGCGGTCCCTGTATGCCATGCAGCAGGTCAGAAACGACTGGAATAAACCTTATAAAAAATCCGCCCGTATTGTCGGTGATGTCATGGGTAAATATCATCCCCACGGCGACTCTGCCATTTATGACACCATCGTCCGTATGGCCCAGGATTTTTCCTTAAGATACCCCCTGGTGGACGGCCAGGGAAATTTCGGGTCAGTGGATGGCGATTCCCCTGCTGCCATGAGGTATACGGAAATCCGGATGCGAAAGATTGCCCATCAGATGCTGGCTGATCTTGAAAAGGAAACGGTTGACTTTGTCCCCAATTATGATGAAACTCTTGAAGAACCTTCGGTGCTGCCCACAAAATTCCCGGCCTTGCTGGTAAACGGCTCTTCCGGTATTGCCGTGGGTATGACCACCAATATTCCTCCCCATAACGTCAGGGAAGTCATCGGAGCCCTTATCCAGCTTATCGACAATCCATCCATGGATATCAGCGATCTGATGGAATTTATACCCGGACCTGATTTCCCCACCTATGGCCATATTTATGGGACCAAGGGAATTCATGAGGCTTACAGTACAGGGCGGGGGATCATTACCCTTCGGGCCAAGGTTGAAGTTGAAGAAAATAAAAAGACCGGCCAGGAAAGTATTGTTGTGACGGAATTGCCTTACCAGGTCAACAAGGCAAAGGTGGTTGAAAAAATCGCTGAGCTCATGCGGGACAAGGTCATCACCGGCGCATCCTTTGTTCGGGATGAATCCGACCGGGACGGAATGCGCATGGTCGTCGGGCTGAAAAAAGATCAGATGGCTGAGGTCGTTATCAACCAGCTTTATAAGCATACCAATCTACAGACCAGTTTCGGCATTATTTTTCTTGCCGTTGTTAATAACAGACCCCAGCTTTTGACATTAAAAGAGATTTTGAATCATTTTATCAGCCATCGAAGAACCGTCATTGTCCGCCGAACCCGGTTTGATCTGAAAAGGGCTGAAGAAAAAGCCCATATCCTGGAAGGACTTAAAATTGCCCTGGACCATCTGGATGAAGTGGTGGCCCTGATCCGGGCGGCCCATTCCCCTGAGGAAGCCAAAAGCGGCCTTATGTCCATATTTACGCTGACGGCCATCCAGGCTCAGGCCATACTGGATATGAGACTTCAAAGACTGACCGGACTTGAAAGGGAAAAGATTGTCAGTGAATATGAGGCGCTGTTAAAGGATATAGAATGGTTTAAAAAGATACTTTCCAGCGATGATGTGGTCCGGGGTTTGATCAAGGATGAGTTGAAAGAACTGGATGAGGAATTCGGGGATTCAAGGCGGACGCAGATTGTTGAAAGTTCGGCTGAAATCAGTATCGAAGATCTGATTACAGAAGAAGACATGGTGGTAACCGTGAGCAGAAGCGGATATATCAAGCGGAATCCTGTTACCCTCTATGTCAGCCAGCACAGGGGCGGAAAAGGTAAAACCGCCATGGGAACCAAGACCGATGATTTTGTGGAACACCTTTTTGTCGCATCCACCCATGCCACCTTCCTCTTCATCACCAATTTCGGCAAGGTTTATCAGTCAAAGGTTTATGAACTGCCCATGGCCGGTCGTTCCAGTCTTGGAAAG
This sequence comes from Desulfobacula sp., assembly GCA_020048635.1. Classification (GTDB taxonomy): domain Bacteria; phylum Desulfobacterota; class Desulfobacteria; order Desulfobacterales; family Desulfobacteraceae; genus Desulfobacula. The sequence goes on from JAIFMF010000062.1 coordinate 7,586, forward strand.
GCCATCGTGAATCTTCTGAATTTTGATGAAGGCGAAAAGCTTGCCACCGTCTTGACTGTCAATGAATTCGTTGAAAACAAATATGTGGTCATGGCCACAAAACTCGGAAGAGTCAAGAAAACAGACCTTATGGATTATTCCAGACCCAGATCCGGAGGCTTGATTGGGGTGAAACTGGCCGAAGGGGATGAATTGATTGCCGCAAGGATCACGGATGGGAACATGGATGTCTTTCTTGGGTCTGATGGTGGCAAAGTCATCCGGTTCCATGAGGACGATGTCCGGGATACAGCCCGAAGCTCCATGGGCGTCCGGGGAATGAGGATCGCCCCAGGTGCAAAGGTTGTGGGCATGGAGGTTCTTGGATCGCAAAACACCCTTTTAACCGTAACGGAAAACGGGTTTGGAAAACGGTCTCTCACTGATGAATACAGATCTCAAACCCGCGGCGGCAAAGGCGTTTTTTCCATTAAGACCTCCAAGCGAAATGGTACAATGGTGTCCCTCCTGTTAGTGGACGACAATGATGAACTCATGATGGTAACGGACAAAGGAAAACTGATCCGGACCTCCATCAAAGGGATCAATGTCATCAGCAGAAATACCCAGGGTGTCAGACTGATCAATCTGTCTGCCGGGGAGACCCTCATCGGGATAGCAAGGCTTCCTGAAGAAGAAAAGACAGATGAGGACAGCATCATTGACCCGGAAGATTTTCCGGAAGATGAGGAGAGTATTGACGAGACCGACGACACCGATTCATAAGGGAGAAGGACACCGACAAAGGCTTCGGGACAGGTTTCTGAAAAGTGGCCTTCAGGGGTTTCAGGATTATGAAGTCATAGAGCTGTTGCTTTCCCTGAATACCCCTCGAAAAGACTGTAAGGAAAGTGCAAAACTGCTTTTGGAACGGTTTAAAACTTTTCCGGCAGTTCTGGAGGCAAGCCATGAATTACTCTGTGAGATCGAAGGGGTAGGACAGGCCAACAGCCTTGGTATAAAGCTGATTAAAGAAGTGGCCGACCGGTATCTGGAAACAAGGATCATTCAGAGAGATGTGGTTCAAAATCAAAAAGATCTTCTGGAATATTTGAATCAAGCCATCGGGCATAAAACAAAAGAAGTCTTTGCCGGGATTTTTCTCGATGCGAAGAACCGGGTCCTGACATCAAAAATTCTTTTTACCGGAACCTTAACCATGAGTTCCGTATATCCGAGAGAAGTGATTATCAATGCACTTCAGCACAATGCAGCCGCAATGATTGTTGCCCACAATCATCCTTCGGGAGATGCAACGCCATCAAAAAGTGACGTGGAGATCACAAAAAAATTGTTTTTCGCGTTAAAATATGTTGGAATCATTTTACATGAGCATATGATCATCAGCAGCGAAGGCTTTTTCAGTTTTGCTGCCCAGGGACTGATATCACAATTTATTAAAGAATTTGAAGAGCAGAAATGAACAGCGAAGATGAAATAAAAGAGTGCTTCGGCAATCTTGAAAAAGTGTTCCCTATGACGGATCATGGCTTGCGACAAACTCCGGACGACTGTTTTTACTATTGTACGGTTAAGACAAAATGCCTCCAGACAGCCATGGCCACAAAAGACGGCATCAAGGTTGAAGAAGAAATTATTGACAGGGGAGTTAGCGCAGGGGTCATCAGTTTTTTTGAACGCTGGTCCCGCAAAAAACAGGTTCACAGGAAATCAAAACAAAATTTTGGAGGAACCGATGAAATCAGTTAAAGATATCAATGTGACGTCAAAAAGAGTTTTTGTCAGGGTAGATTATAATGTACCCCTTGACGATCAATTCAATATCACCGATGATAACAGGATAAAAGAAACGCTCCATCTCATTGAATACCTGATGGAAAAGAAGGCAAAAATTATTCTGGCCTCGCACCTCGGAAGGCCCAAGGGAAAGCGCGATATGAAATACAGCCTTGCCCCGGTTGCCAAACGGTTGTCTGAATTGTTGAAAAAAGAAATCTCTTTTGCAGAAGATTGCATTGGTGAGGCAGTCATGCAAAGCGTTAGCCGCCTTAAAGAAGGCGAGGTTCTGCTTCTTGAGAATTTAAGATTCCATTTGGAAGAAGAAAAAAATGATGATGAATTTGCAAAAACCCTTGCCCGACTCTGTGATATCTATATTAATGAAGCCTTTTCCGTTTCACATCGCGACCAGGCATCGGTTACCGGGATACCGAAATTTGCAGGAGAATCCGGTGCAGGTTTTCTGCTTGAAAAAGAAGTTAAGTCTTATTACGATTCTGTTGAGAAGCCCAGAAAACCCCTTGTGGCGGTGATCGGCGGTTCAAAAGTATCTTCCAAACTGGATGCGCTGATGAATATGCTAAAATTCGTTGACAAACTCATCATTGGTGGCGCCATGGCCAATACTTTTTTAAAAAGCCAGGGGATTGATACCAAAGGATCTATGATAGAAAGGGATCTTTTAGAAACAGCCCGGCAGATTATTCAAAAAGCAGCAGAAAAAGGAGTAGACCTTCTTTTACCCGAAGATCTGATCTGTGCTGAAAAATTTGATAAGGATTCTAAATCAAAAACGGTTTTGACCCATGAGATCCCGGATAACTGGATGGCCCTGGACATCGGGCCGAAAACTGCTTTACGATATACGAAAGCTATTGAAGAAGCGGGAACCATTGTTTGGAACGGCCCCATGGGGGTTTTTGAAATGGACCCGTTCATGTCCGGAACAAAGGCCATTGCCAATGCCATTGCCTCGTCAAAAGCCTTTTCAGTGATCGGCGGCGGAGATACAGGTCTTGCGGCTAAAAAATGTCATATCGAGGATAAGGTGAGTTACATCTCAACCGGAGGCGGGGCCTTTTTGCACATGATGGAAGGAAAGATACTGCCCGGTGTCGCCGCCTTGAAATAAACATGACGGAAGGGGGAAACATGATATCCTGCAAACACAGAGATTGTCTGAGCCGTGAAGAAAAGCTTAGAAGGTCTTATTATGAGGTGCTTCGAGACGAGCTCGACCAGTTTACCCTGGATTATTCCCTGGTGGATTCTTATCAGAATTTTTTAAAGATGCGCTCTCCCTATCCGTTTGTGGAATTACGGGAACTCAAACCCAGAGCAAGGATTCCGACTGTTGAATTTCATGCCCAGAATCCGTTTCTAATTATTTTTACCGAAGATACTATTGAAAAAAAGCATAAAAAATATATTCGGTATTTTGATGCCAATAAGACAACTAAGAATAATTTGTTGAGATATAAATCTTTTCCGGATGTGGGAAATTTTAATCGGGACCTGAAATTTTTTGAAACCAATGATTTTTTTTCTCTTCTGAGATCAGTGCTTCCCATTGATTATGCACTGTTGATTCAGAAAAACAATAATGCCAAGATAAGATATGCCCTGACCCATTTCCATGTGAGGATAGACTGGCCCATTACCGAAGCGGCAGAGGACCTTGCCGGGGATTTAAGGTATATTTCTAAAGATCTTTATGAAAAAGGGGATGAGTACGCTGAGGATTTTCAAAAGAAATTTTTTGAGTATTATGGGGTTCCGGTACTGGCCGGGGGAAGAAGAACGGCAGCTATTGTTGCAGCTCAGTATTTCAGGGGATTTCCCGGGATCGCGACGATTTATGTCTCTTCAAGTGAATCCAGGACACTTTTGAGGATTGATGAAAGGGGGGTATCCAAATCCGTCCTTGTAAAACTTGAGGAAGATGACATGAAAAAGCTGGGAGATGCTGCCGGGATAACCATCAACAGCCTTTCAAAGAACTATGTTCTTGACCGCCAGAGAAAAAACTATATCTGCATTTTCAATGTCAAATATGACCATACGCCTCAAGCTCTCCCCTCGGAAGGGGGTAGACTGAGGGAGTTAAAAGCGGATAGCAACTGGTTGACGGTATCAGAAGAACAGATTCTGCCCAAACCCTCTGTGATTAACCACCCCCCTATCCCATACAAGATGGTGTATTCCGGGTAACCATCAGAATTTGATAAAGCTCTTGATGGCCTTACAAAATTCATCATCTGTAAAGGGTTTATGAAGGATTTTATTAATGCCGGATTTTGTCAGAACTGTGTCGTTGACCTTGATATCGCCATCTTTTTCTTCAACAAAATCACTCTGGGTGGTGATCATGAGGATGGGAATTTCTTGTCTTGAAAATTTTTTCCTTATTTCGCGTGTCAGTTCAAGACCGCTGATATTGGGCATATTCAGGTCTGTAATGACCAGATTGGGTTTTTTTTGTAGAATCTGGGGAATGGCATCTTCGGGGCGATCAAAGGTGACGGGCGTAAAGCCGAGGGCTGTGAGTTTGTTCTGATAGAGCTTAAGCATCATTTTTGAGTCATCGACCACAAAGATCTGATTAACCTTGTTCTCAGGCTCTCCCTTTCCTACTACTGCTTTTTCAATAGTTTCTGCAAATTCTTTTCGGCCAATAATCCCCATCTGTTTTAAAAAGGCTTTTCTTGTTGAAGGATCAGCCTTGACGGCAACATGGGTTTTGGCGATTTCGAGGAAAGATTCTTCTTCCACAAGAAAATTAAAAATATTGCTGGCTTCCGAGTCAATTAAGGCTGCAACGGCATTTTTTGAATCTTCTGACCCCTCTCTGACGACATTTTTCAGACCAGCTACCAGAGCCTTGGACAGGTTTCGGTCAATGGCTCTGGCCGCGCTCATCCGGACGGATTCAACAGGGTCCTGCAACCCCTGAACAAGACTGATGGCAGTTTTTGGAGAAGGGATACGTTCCATGGCTTCGTAAGCGGCCTGCCGGATATTCGCATCCGCTGGCTGGGTATTGATAATATCAAGGATGGGGGTTATGGCGGCTGGATCACCGATATATCCAAGGGTTGTGACAAGATGTACCAGATAATCCGCATCAGCATTCTGAAAGGCTTTGGTCAGAATCGGCGTGGCCTTGTTACCCAGTTTCATTAACTGATCAATGGCCGTATCCCTGACATTGGTAATGGGTGAAGTTAAAAGAGCGGTTAATTTATCAAGGGCATACAGATCCTGCATTTCCGACATAGCTTCAACCGCTAATTTATTGGTCTCCTCATCCTTACCAATGAACCCTATCAATTGATCGACTGCAGCATTGCTGCCTTGTTCTGAAATAGCAGAAATGGCGGCCTGTCTGACGCTTTTATCCGGCTGATTTGCCATTTCCGAAAAAATTGGCAAAGAATCGAGAAACCTTAATTTTCCGAGAGCAGTAATGGCTGCGATGAGAATATCGGCATCCTTGCTTTCAACAATATTTTTTTTAAGGGCAGGGGCAGTGTCTTTTAAGAGCAGTTCGCCAGCAGCCTTTAAGAATAAAAGTCTGGCTTTTTTCTCATTCTCCGTAATATATTTGATAACCAGATCTGTATTTCCATAGGCCTTATCAAGAATCAGCTCGTAAAGGGCATCCTGGATTTTTGGGTTTGAAATTTCAATCTTGGTCAAGTATTCAAGCAGAGGGAAAACAATATTTTCAGGACCTTTGGCAAGTTCGACCAAGGCTTTTCGCTGGATATCCGCATCCACGTCCGAATCTGAAGCAAATTGAAGCAGGGCCTTGGCCTTGATAACATCCTCTTCCTTTAAGCAGAAAATGAGTTCATCAATAAATTCTTTTGCATTAATTCCACCCATGGCGTACCCTTATTTAATTTTTAAATTGATAAAATACTGAGTTCAGATATTTTTTTGAAGCAAAAAGATCGGTATCGTTTGTAAGAGATTCTGTTGATCCGATCAAGAGGTATCCATCAGGCTCAAGAACTTTTGAGATGCTCTGATAGATTCTCTTGCGATCTTCCGTTGTAAAATAGATCATTACGTTTCTGCAAAGAATAATATCAAATTTTCCAAGCCCGATAAACGGTTTCATCAGATTCATTTTTTGAAACTGGGCCATGACCCTGACTTCATCCCTTATCTTGAACCGGTCTTCCTTTTTGTCAAAGTATCGGGTCAGACGGCGTGGATCCAGACCTCGTGCCACCTCAAATTTATTGTATAAACCATAGCTGGCATAAGCAATGGCTGCATCCGATATATCCGTTCCAAAGAGTTTGATATTATATTTATCCATTGTCACCCCCATCTCAAGAAGGGTCATGGCAATGCTATAAATTTCCTGGCCCGTTGAATTGGCGGCACTCCACAGCCTGATGGTGGGTTTGACGGAAGAATGTCGTTGAGTCCGTTTATCAATCAGATCCGGTAAAATTTTATGCTGCAATAATTCAAATGGGGATTTATCTCTGAAAAAATAGGTTTCATTTGTGGAGATGGCATCAATAATTTCGTTTTCAATTTCTTTTTTCAAATCCGTTTTCGCTTTGTGCAGCAATTCAGCAAAGGTCGAAGCATTATATTTGGTAAACAGCGCAGTCAGTCTCGTTTCAAGTAGATATTCCTTACCAGTGTCAAGGGCTATTCCGGAGATATCAAGAATATACTTTGTGAAAATTTTAAATTCTTCAGAGCTTATTTTAATTTTTGCCATAGATGCAGTTGATAATAAATTTGACATTTTATCAGATTACTGTTTTTACAATCTCTTCAGCAATCTTTTCCAATGGGACCACAATATCTGCAATACCTGATTCGACCGGTTCTTTGGGCATCCCATAAACGGTGCAGGTCTCTTCATTCTGGGCAATCACAAAGGCCCCATTGTTTTTCATCTGCAAAAGGCCTTTTGAACCGTCAGAGCCCATTCCAGTCATGATGACACCGGTGGATCGGCCCACATAATATTGTGCAATGGATCGGAACAAATAGTCAACCGAAGGTTTGCAACTGTTTTCAGGAGGATCGTCGGTAATTTTGATCTTTCTTGAAATACCGTCTGCACCGGCAACGATTTTCATCTGCTTTCCGCCCGGCGCAATATAAATTTTTCCGGGTTCAATCGTATCTCCGTTTTCAGCTTCCTTGATGTGAAGAGGAGATTTATTGTTCAGGCTATTTGCAAGGGAAGCCGTAAATAAAGGCGGCATATGCTGCACAATCAACACAGGTACCTTCAGGTTGCCCGGGAGCATCGGGATCATCCGCGTCAGGGCATTGGGACCTCCGGTTGAAATTCCGATGCCGATGATTTCCGATTTAGACCGGATGATCGGCTTCTGAAATATCAAAGGTGCCGTTTTGGCTTTGTCTACAGTTACACTTGATGACCGTGGTTGAATCTTTTCATGGATTTTAAATCTTGTTTCTTTCTGTCTTTTCAGCATATTGACAATGGGTAAAAGTGTCTCACGCACTTTTTCCATGTTTTCAGCCATTTTCCCCTGATCCGGTTTGGGTACAAAGTCAAAGGCACCCAGTTCCAGGGCTTTAATGGTCATTTCGCTGCCATGCTGGGTCAGGGTGGACAGCATAATGACAACAGGGGCATGGAGTTTATTTTTCAGAGCTTGAAGCACTTCAATGCCATTCATCTCAGGCATTTCAATATCAAGGGTAATAAAATCGGGTTTCAGTGTATCGATTTTGGATAAAGCTATTTTTCCGTTATTTGCCGTTCCTACAACTTCAACAAAAGGAATCTCTTTTAAGACATCCCCAACAATCTTTCTGTAGACGATTGTATCATCGATAACAAGTGCTCTGATTTTCTCCATTATTCCTTCAGTACCTCATCAATATCCAGTATTCCGATCAAATGTTTTTCAGTTTTCAATACGCCCTTGAAATATTTTCCTTTGGCACCGCCGATATTGGATGGGGAAGATTCAATGCTGTCTTTTTTGGCAGAGACCACATCGCTTATGGAATCAATCAGAAGGCCGATATGCTCATCTTCTGAATTGACAATGATATTTCTGTTATCTTTGTTTTTAGTGACAGGGGCAAGACCCAGTTTTTTCCCAAGATCAATAATCGTAACAATCCTGCCTCTCAGATTCAAAATGCCTTCAATATACTCAGAAGCCTGGGGAACTTTGGTGATTTCAAAGTGTTTGTTGATTTCCTGTATATTTAGGATATTGATACCGCAAAGGGCACCACCAACATAGAAAGTGGAAAATTCTAAATCTTCAGAAAAAGCATCTATGTTTTGTTTTGCCATCTTTTTCTCCTTGTATTAACAGAATAGGGTTATGTGCTCAAATTCAATTTCTGCCGGATCACTTTCATCAGTTTTTCCCTGTCGAGTTTAATCTCATATTCATCAATACCGACTTTTCTGCCTTTTTCAATATGAGCTTCGCTGGCCAGAGATGTGAGGGCAATAACCGTAAGATGAGAGTATTTAGGGTCGCTTTTGATTCGCTTTGTCAACTCAAATCCATCCATATTGGGCATTTCAAGGTCGGTTATCACAATATCGATTTCATCAACCCGTTCTTTCAGGAGTTCCCAGGCAATCAGTCCGTCTTCTGCTTCAATAACTTTGAATCCATCGTCTTCCATAAAGGTTTTAACCTGGTTCCTGAAAAAGGCGGAATCCTCGGCAAATAAAATTATTTTTTCTCCGGATTCAGCCATTTCAGCAGCCACTTTTGCTTCTTCCTTAAACCATCCGGGGTTCAGAATTTTTACCATTTCAAAGATATCAACCAGAAGGGTGGTATGCTTATTAATAATCATTGAACCGCTGATAGCAGGCTGCTTGAGTGTGCTTTCATCAATATCAAGGGTCACTTCCAGGGCATCGATGGGCGTTGTTACCAGCAAGCCTAGTTCTCTGTCCTTGATTTTGAATACAATGACTTCGTGCTGATCCTTCGGGGCAAGGGGTTTAAATTCAGCAACCTGAGACAGTTCATAGAGCGGCAATGATCCGCCTCTGTACTGAACGACCCTATTGTTGCCGATCTGCTCAATGGTTGATGATTCAATTCGTTCGATCCGTTCAACAATATTAAGGGGTGCAGCAAAATATTCAGATTCGGAATTTTTAAATGTCAGCAATGCTGCCTTGTCTTTTGCTGCTTCTGCCGCTGCTTCCGCTTCCCTAACCATTTGACTTGCCTCAGAGACGGCGGACAGTTCAGCCATCTGGGCAAGGTTTGAAATGTCAAGAATTAGTGCCACTTTGCCATCGCCCATGATTGTCGCTCCGGCATAGGCAGTACACTTTTTCAGGTGTCTGCCCACAGGTTTAACTACAATTTCTTCAGAATCATGCAATTTGTCCACTACCAGACCATATTTGAAAGCACCGGCAGAAACAACGGCAATATTGATGGCACTTGATGCATGATACCGCCTGTCTTCTTGGCCCCTTTGCGGAAATTCAGCCTCGTTGTCCGAACTGTCCATAATAATGCCGTCTTCAGAGAGGATGTGGTGTTTGGATCTTCTGTCTGCAATATTCTGTCTTCTTTCAGGCAAATCTTCAGTGATGACCGGATCACTATAGGTCTTTTTTATGCCAAGCATGTCTGCAAGGTTGAGCAGGGGCAGGAGCTCTCCTCTGAGTCTTACAACCGCAGCATCTCCGACTTTTTCAATTTTTTCCTTGACTTGAGCGGCCGGAATTCTGAGCAGTTCATTTAGATTCACCTGGGGGACTGCATATCTTTCGTTGCCCACCGATGTGATCTGACTTGGAATAATGGCAAGGGTCAAGGGCAGCTTGATTTGAATAGTGGTCCCCGCTCCGGTTACGGAATCGAGTTCGATAATACCGCCAAGATTGCTGATATTCGTAACAACAACATCCATGCCGACACCACGGCCGGATACGTCCGTAACCGCTTCTGCCGTTGAAAAACCAGGCAGGAAAATGAGTTCCATTTTTTGTTTATCCGACATCTCGGTGAGCTGCTGTTCGGAAATAAGATTTTTTTCCACAGCAGCATTGGCGATTTTAGCGGGATTAAGCCCTTTTCCATCATCGGAGATCACAAGATTTACCTGCCCGGCATCGTGGAAGGCTTTTAATATGATTTTTCCCGTTGGGTGTTTTCCCATCTGTTCTCTTTCCATGGGGGTTTCGATGCCATGATCGATGGAATTCCGGATAAGATGGGTCAAGGGATCATTGATAGATTCCAGAATGGTTTTATCAAGTTCGACGTCTTTTCCTTCAATAATAAGATCTATTGTTTTTCCCAGCTGATGGGACAGGTCCCTGACAATCCGTGTGAATTTGTTGAGGATATTTGCAATGGGCTGCATTCTTGTTCTCATGATCGCTTCCTGGAGTTCGGAAGTAATCATGTCTATTCGCTGGCTTGATAATTCGGTTGCTTTCTGATTTGAGGAATTGATACCCTGAAGCAGTTGATTTCGGCTTAAAACAAGCTCTCCTGCAAGGTTCATCAGTGTATCCAGGAGGCCGACATTGACCCGCAAAGACGATTGCATTTTTGCATTGACGGTCGCATCTTTTTCTGCTGTTGACAGATTGTCTTCCTCATTCTCCTCTATTTTTTTAACCTCTTTCACGGCAGGTGTAGCAACCTGCTTCGGCTTTTGTTTTTCAATCGATGCAGTTTTTATCGGTTTCTGGGTTTCCACCATTACCTGGGCTGCTGGCTGTTTCTTCAGCGGTTTCATGATAGAAGGTTCTTCAGCAGGGTTTTTAACGCTGGTGGGGACAATCATATTGTCGGAGATGGCATGGATATATTGCTTTTTGATATCAAACAGGGTTTCCGTCATATCATATTCAATGATGGAAGCGAAAAGGACCTGAAAGGGTATCCTGCTGGGCACATCATTTTCAGTGAGTGTCCCCACGGAATCGAAATCGATCCTGGAGTCAATAATGGTGCCTGTTTTCTGCAAGCTGTTTAAAACCTCAATGGGGTTTTTTTCTTTTCTCTGAATATCGTTAATCAGGTCATATTCAACAAGAAAAAGATTTTTTCCTTCTGATTTATATTGTTCTATTTCAAAAAGCGAAACCTGAGGGAAAATCCTTCCGTCCGAAAGAACAATATCCACAATCTTGGAAATCATTTCTTTTCTTTCTTCAGGGACCGTGGCTTTTGTAATGCTTTCAAGAGCACTGATATGGTGGGAGACATCAACGTCATTGCTGGTTTCAATATTTTTTAACAGATTTTCAAGTTGATCAAAGCCTTTCAATAAAACACTGATTCTTTCTGAATCAGGAATCAGCTCTCTGTTCCGGATGAGGCCTAAAACATTTTCCAGGTGGTGGGCAAGGTCTTTAATGGTTGTCAACCCCATGAAACCGGCCCCGCCTTTAACTGAATGGGCAGCTCTGAAAACATTATTCACAAGATCCAGGTCTATGTTCTCACCCGCTTCCTCAATGGTCAAAAGATCACTTTCAATATCGCCTAAATGATCAAGTGATTCTTCGATATACATTTGTAGGGTTTCGTCATCCAATTCAAACATATCAAATCTCCTGAAAGGGTTTTAACACTGAAATGGGAAAAAATGGTCCATTACCTCTTACTGCAACAATCTACAAAAGATATAATAAAAAGTCAAACCAAGAATGTTGAAATATAAAGGCTTTATTTCATATTTTACGCACAATATCATTGATCTGACAGTCTGCTTCAATCTTAAGCAGAACAATGGTATTTGGTTTTGCACTATCAATTGAATTGTTTTGGGTATCAGTAAGTTCTAAAATTTTTGTAGGTCTGGGGCGGTCGTTGGGTGACAGAATTTCAATAGTATCCTCAAGGATGAGCTTGTTTCGGATTTCTACAATATATTTTTGATCCGGGTTAACGCCGATAATTTTTCCGATAAAACTGTGGATTTGCCCTTTATGATGATTGTTGTAGTTTTGAAGACGTTCGTCGGGTTTGTCAAAATAAAATCCCGTACAATACTCCCTGTGAAACACTCGATAAAGCTCATCAAGCCATTCCGGATCTGTTCTGTAAGTTCCCGGAGAGCTGATATAACTATCAATGGCATTTCTATAGGTTTTAACGACAGATGCAAGATAGTTGATACCTTTCATCCGACCTTCTATTTTGAGGGAGGTGATGCCAGCATTGATGAGATCAGGGATATGCTCAATCATGCACAGGTCTTTTGAATTGAAGATATATGTTCCTCGGGTGTCTTCGAAAACCGGATGATATTGGTCCGGTCGAAGTTCTTCCACAACAGCATATTTCCATCGGCAGGGGTGGCTGCAAAGGCCTCTGTTGCTGTCCCGGCCGCTTAAAAAGCTGCTTAAAAGACAGCGTCCGGAATATGAAATGCACATGGCGCCATGAATAAATGTTTCTGTTTCCATGGGTGAATGGGCGGCAATTTCTCTGATTTCGCTTAAAGACAGTTCCCTTGCCAGGTTTGTTCTTTTAACGCCGAGGCGATACCAGAATTTTACGGCATTGAGGTTAGTGGTATTGGCTTGGGTGCTGAGATGGACAGGGATATGAGGGATGATTTCACCTGCCAGGAGGATAATGCCTGGGTCAGAAATAATAATGGCATCGGGTCCGATTCTACCAATTCGGGAAAAAAAAGCTTTGATCTTCTCTTGCTCGTGATTTCGTGAATAGATATTACATGCCAGGTATACTTTAACCTTATGCCGGTGGGAGAGCGCAACAGCTTTGAAAAGTTCCGTATCTGAAAAATTCCCCGAAAAATTTCTCAGGCTGAAGTCATCTCCGGCCAGATAGACGGCGTCAGCCCCATAATGGATGGCAATCTCAAGCTTTTCAAAATTACCTGCCGGTGCCAGCAGTTCAGGTTTCGAAATGGTTTTCTCTGAAGTGTTCGGCATGATCATGGTGCCCCCGGCAAGAATCGAACTTGCGCACAAGGATTAGGAATCCTATGCTCTATCCACTGAGCTACGGGGGCAAAGG
>JAIFMF010000076.1 GCA_020048635.1 Desulfobacula sp.
AAAAGACAAAGGAGAAAAGAATGGCTGATCCCTGAATGACCCTTGCCGGAAAAAGCCTGTCCCAGAAAAACAGAACGTCCTGGATTTCCGGAGATGATTCGTTTTTATCTTTCACAAGGCCCATTGCATAATCAAGGTTAAAAGCCAGATCCGGATCACTGGGAAGAAGACCCTTTGCCCTTTCATACCATAAAATCGCCCGGCCCAGATCACCGGCTTTCAGATAGGCATTCCCGGTATTGTAATAGAGATATGGATTTTTTGCAGGGCCTGCTGCAAGCGACTCAAAAGCAGTCGCAGCCTCTTTGAACTTTCCTGCCTTGTACTGCTGAATTCCGTTGACGAATGTGGCGGCAGAATCTGCCATGGCCTTTTGCGGCGAAAAATAAAAAAACCCGAAGCAAAGAAGAACAAGGCAAAGCATTCGGATGACCCGGCCGACCTCTGATAAAAGGGTTTTCCCTTCATTCTCATCTATTATTCTTCCACCGAACCTTGCAGATTCTATTTTTTCCAGAAGGCCGGTCACGTTTTCTACAAGGTCTTTGTCAACACCGGTTTCCGTCAGAATGGTCTTTGCCTCGGTAAGGGTCAGGGTTTCACCTTTTTTATGCGCCTTAGCCAGGACACCGGCAACAAGAGACGAATAAAGCCGACCTGAAAAATCCTTGTCTCCCACATTCATTTTCCCGGCTTGTTTCAAATGCAGTCTTGCTTTTTCCAGCATGATTTTTCCAATGGAATCCTCTTTTTTCCGGACAAGGAGAATGAGCTTGACACCGGACCATAAAAAGGCCGGAATCAGCATCAAAACGGCAAACATGAAAGGTCTTATTTCCGGGTAGGATTTTAAAACCTCAATTTCCTCTTTGATTTCGAAAATGTCCTTATTGACAAGGGCAACCTCTTTTTTAACCACGGGAGTGTTTCCAAAAGGGGCTCCATTTTCAGGTGTTTCAGCCACGTGGAGTTCAACCGACGGGGTGACGGTAAACGGAATTTTCAGGGTTGTAATTTCTTTGTAAGCCTCCGCCTTTGCATCAAAATAAACCAGCGCCACTGGAGGAATCTCATATTTTCCAGGATTGATGGGAACAACCGCTTTTTTGAATACTTTTTCACCCTCATATCCTTTTTCCGTAAGGTTGATGGTTTCAACCGGATTATCGTCATAGGTTTTAAATGCATTTTGATCCATGTCGATGGAAGGAAGATTTGCATCCATGATATTTCCTGATCCAGATATTTTAATGGTCAGAGTAGCGGATTCACCCGCTTTCAGGTTTGTGTTATCCATTGCGGCGTCAATGCTGAACCGGCCCACAAGCCCTGAAAATGGGTGTGTTCCCTTGTATGGAGGAAGCGACCGCACTTCTATGGTAACCGGATTTGAGGCCACTCTGACCTGCTTAAAACTGTCGGATGAAAAAAACGGATCATTGAAAAAGGATGGGGCTCCGGAATTCCGGTTTGATTGGACCATGACATTGGCGACAAGAACGGATGGATCAATGGTAAAGGTTCCCGGCTGCGTTGGAAAAAGGACATAATCCACCTGGGTCACCTGATAGAGGATACCCCCCAGAGTTTCTGTAATCGTATTTTCCTTTTCAATGGGCTTTGCTGAAAACCCTTTAAACTCGGGATGCTTTTCAAACCCAAGGCCGGATAAGCGCTTTGAAGTATAAAATTTCAGGGAATACACCCCGGACTGTCCCATGAAAAGTTTTTCAGCCGAAATATCGGCCCGGGAAAATAGAGCTTTCGCCTCTTCCGGAGCGGCTTTCTCTTCAGATACCGTGATGATGATTTCCTTTGTAAAAGCAATCTCCCCGTCCCTTGCAGCTTTTATTGAAGGAATTTTAAGTTCTCCTTTTGTCAGGGGAATCAACACAAACTGATAAGAAAAAGTGCTTTCAGATTTGCCGTTGATATATTTATAAGATGACGTGGTTCCCCGTGACGTCACCTTGAAATCCGTGATCATGGAAAGATCAAGTTCAGCCTTGCCGCCACTGATCTCAATCTGGAGGAGCAAAGAATCTCCCGGGGTGACGGCATTTTTATCCACCCTTGCTGTGACGTCGAAAGAAAAACCGGTGGCCGGGATTGCCACCAAAAGCAACACCATTGCCCAAAAAAATAATGTATGGAATTTCATATGTCTACCAGTCTTTTTCAATATAATGTTCCTGCAAAAAAGGGATCATGGCACTGCCCGGCTTATCTTCAAGCCGGTTCAGCATGTTTTCAAGGCTTCCCTTTGCCTGCTGCTGTTGATCTACAGGGGTTTGGGGGGTAGATCCCTCTTTGGGTTGAGGATTTTCCTTGCCCGGTTCAGGAGCTTGGGGTTCAGGAGGCGGGGGTTCAGGTTTCCCCTGGTTTTTATCGGAATCATTTTTCTGATCTTTATTCTCCTTATCCTTATCCTTTTCCTTTTCCTCTTTGTCCTTATTTTCCCCTGATTCGGGTTTCTCTTTGTTTTCTTCTTTCTTTTCCTCTTTCTTTTGTTTTACGAACTCCAGATTTTCTTTTGCTTCCCTGTCATCGGGAAATTCTTTTAAAACTGTTTCATATTCTTTGATGGCCTCATCCATATTCCCCATCCGGAAATGGGTGTTGGCAATATTGAACCGGGCATTGTGTCGCAGGGTAACATCCTTTGCATCCAGTGCCTTTGAAAAATGACCAAGGGCTTCCTGATATTCCTTGTTCATATAGGCTGCCGTCCCAATATTATAATAGAGTCTTTTGTCATCCGGGTTTTGAAGCTGAGCATCAATAAACTGTTTTTTTGCTTCTTCGTACTGTTTTGCCTCATAGGCTTTGATCCCTTTTCCCACACTGGAAGAAAAAAATTCGGCATGGGCCGATCCCAGAGGAATGCCGGAAAGAGCAAGGCTCAACATGGGGATGAGAAGAAAAGTCCTTAACGTCTTTTTCCCGGGTGAGATCATAAATTCTGCCAGGAGCAGGATCAGGCTTGGGAATAAAAACCATTGAAAACGGTTTTCCCAAACCTTCTGCTTTCCCGATGCCAGGGTTTTCCCTTCCATTTCTCCTCGGATTTTATCTTTATAAATCAGGTCCAGGTCCATATCTCCGGCCACGGATCGGACATAGGCGCCGCCTGTCAGCGCTGCCAATTTTTCAAGACCTTTTTCATCCACCCGTGAGAGGACAATATTGCCGGACCCATCCTTTTTAAAACCGCCTTTATCGTCGGGTATGGGAGCACCCTCAAGATTACCCACGCCGATACAGAAAATTTTAATGCCTTCCTTAGCCATCATTTTAGCCGTCTCTTCAGTATCGCCGACTGTATTTTCGCCATCTGTGATGATGATGATGGCTTTTTCCGTGTCCGATTCTTTTTCAAACCCATTGAAAGCCGTAATCAAAGCCTCGGAGACATTGGTACCGCCTATGGGGAGAAATCCCGGTGTCAGGACTTTTAAAAAAACGTTGAACGCTTCATGGTCAAGGGTCAGGGGGCATTGCAGGATGGCTTTCCCGGAAAAGGCCACAAGCCCTGCCCTGTCGGATTTCATCATGTGCAGAAGATCAATGATTTCCCGTTTGGCGCGTTCCAGCCGGTTGGGTTTGATATCCTCTGCCAGCATGCTTTTTGAACAGTCGAGGGCGATCACGATATCCACCCCCTTTTCATTTATTTTTTCCCATTTGTATCCCCATTGAGGGCCACAAAGGGCAATAACAGCACATCCCGCAGCCAGCGTGATGAGAATGGCCTTGATCCATCTGCGTTTCGGATCGGCTCCCGGTATAATGGAGGAAAACATACCCGCATCGGCAAACCGTGACAGTATTTTTTTTCTTTCCAGGATGCCATAGGCCATGGTACCGAAAAATGGAATCAGGCCCCATAAAAGATTCAATAGATAGGGGTGGGTGAATTTCATGCTCAAGGTATCCTTAAACATCTTGTGCTGGAAAGTAGAATATAAGAAAGCAGAAAAACAAGCCCTGCAATCAGAACTCCGGGATACATTTCTTCATATTCCACCCATTTTTCAACATTCACCTTTGTTTTTTCAAGGCTGTCGATCATGCCGTAAATTTTTTCAAGGGATTCAAGATCTCCTGCTTCAAAAAAACTACCATTGGTTTCTTTGGCTATGGTTTTCAGGGCATCCAGATCCATTTCCACTTTCTGGTACACATAGCGTTTACCGAAAAAACCGTCCACCAGAAACGGGGCTTCACCGTTTGTTCCGATCCCGATGGTATGGATTTTAACCTTGCGTTCAGCGGCAATTTTTATGGCATCCTGCCAGGCAAGCGCTCCTGAATTGCTTTTACCGTCCGTCAAAAGGATAATGAGATTGGATTTGCTTTCAATATCTTCCAGGCGTTTCAGGGAAATACCAATAGCATCGCCGATGGCGGTTCTGGGACCGGCGGCACCTATTTTCAGTCGTTCCAGAATAAATGCAATGGTATTGTAATCCCGTGTCAGAGGCAACTGGGTAAAGGCGTTGGAGCCGAACACCACCATGCCGATCCGATCTCCCTCCCGCTTCAGAATAAAGTCCCGCACAACAGATTTAACTGCCTCAAGCCGGGTGACCAGTTTGTCGTCTTTTTTAAAATCAAGGGCGCTCATGGATTCGGAAAGATCAAGGGCCAGGATGATATTTACCCCTTCTGTGGTGACGTTGATTTTTCTATCTCCCCACTGAGGTCTTGCAAGGGCCAGGATGATGAGGATTAAAGCAGCTATCTTAAAAAAGGGCAGAAATTTGGATACCCTGACCATGAAAGACACAGAAACCTTGTCAAGCCCTTCAAGGGTCGCCACTTTGATATGATCCTGTTGCTTTTTCAATCTGAAAAAAAGAATCAGAAAGGGGGCCAGAAAAAAGAGCAGAAACAAAGGAGAGGCAAACCTGAACATCAGGATTCCTCCTTTTTTTCATTCTTTTGTTCTTCCTTTTTTCTTTCCAGGTCTTTTTCAATCTTTGAAATGACTTCCCGGACAAGATCAATATCTTTTTTCACCATGGCTGTTTCGGCAAGAACACCGGCATATTTAAAGGGATCGGACAGGGACCAGAAGTGTGAAACCTCTTTTTTGACCTCTTTTTCAAAATCCAGTCGACTGATTCCCCTGATAAATTCCTCAGACGTCATTTCCACGGCATTGATACCAAAGGAGCGGCCCATATACTGCCGTAACACAAAGGTGAGATCAAAATAAAACAATCTCGGATCATCCATGGGCCTTTGAGAAAGGGACTCAAGTTCTTTTACAGCTTCTTCAAAGGGTGAAAGTGGAATGGCAACGGCCTCGATATCTTTTGTCCCTTTTCTTTTCTTCCACCATTTTCTGATCAGAAAAAACAAGAACCCGGCCAATAGAACGACACCCAGAATGATCAGGATCATTTTGACCATCAAGGGATCAAGCCCGACTGTAACCGGTGGTCTTATGTCGTGGATATCCTGCATTTATCTGATCCGCCTCTCCCTCTGCCTGAAATATTTTTGCAGGGTATCGGAAACCGAAGCCCCGGTTTCAAGTTCGATCACATCACTTCTGGCCTTTGAAAATACACTCAAGGTCCTCTTGTGGGCCGCTTCTCTTGAGGCTGTAAATTCTTTTTTGGTCCGGCTGCTGAATCCATCCAGAGTCGTTTGTCTTAAAGTTTCAAAATCAGATAAGGTCACAATGCCTTTAAACGGAAGCTCAAACCCGCCCTTATCATAAATCATCACGCCAATGGGTTCATGGCGCCTACGCACGGTTCTGAGGCTTTTGAGATATCCGTCGTCCAGAAAATCGGACAGGATAAAAACAAAGGATCTTTTTTTTGAAATTTTCGCCAGATAATCCAGGGCTCCGGCAATATGGGTTCCCCTACCCTCTGGCGAAAAGGTGAAAATTTCTTTTATCACCCGCCAGATATGGCTGCTGCCTTTTTTAGGGGGAATATATTTCTCCACCCGGTCCGTAAAAAAAAGGGCCCCGACTTTGTCATTGTTTTTTATGGCATTAAACGCCAGAACCGATGCGATCTCGGCCGCCCTTTCGATGGTCGGGCCATGGAATGTTCCGAATTTCAGGGAAGAACTCATGTCGATGAGAAGCATAACAATACTTTCCCGTTCTTCCCGGTAAAGTTTGACAAAGGGCTTTCCAAGCCTTGCTGATACCTTCCAGTCTATGGCCTTGACATCATCACCAGGCGAATACTCCCGGACTTCCTCAAACTCAATGCCGGAGCCCCGGAATACGGATTTGTACTGTCCTGCCATGATGCTGTTGACCGTGCGGCTGG